>JANXQX010000120.1 GCA_025353305.1 Holophagaceae bacterium | reverse complement strand
CATCGCGGTCAAGACCGGCGGCGAATGGGTGCGCCAATGGTTGAAAGATCCGCGCGCCATGGATCCGAACTCGACCATGCCGAATTTCGCATTGGACGCGCAGCAGATCGAGGAACTGGCCAACTATCTGTTCTCCCGGCCAGTGAAACCTGAATTGGCGGCGGCCGTGGCGGCCGCGTCTGCGGAGGCGCCTGGCGATGCGGTCAACGGGAAGAAAGTATTCTCCGAATCCAGATGCATCTCCTGCCACACGGTCGAAGGCAAGGGCAACGGCTCGGCTCCGGAGCTCTCCAAGGTCGCCTCCATGGCCTCGCGGGGCTGGCTCCTGGCCTTCATCCGCGATCCCCACGCCTTTTCGCCAGAAACCCGGATGCCCCGGTACCATTTATCGGATTCGGAATCGCGGGATCTGGTCGCCTACTTTGAATCTGAATTCAAGGACTTCGGCGCCCCTGATGGACTTCTCAACCCGCTGCATGTCAATCAGACTCTTGCTGAAAAAGGAGCGAAGGCTTTCCGCAGCCTCGGCTGCTTCTCCTGCCATGATCCCGGCCAGGGCACCATCAAGGAGAAGTTCGGGCCAGACCTCAACGGCCTTGGCGACAAGCGGGCCGCATCACTCGATTTCGGCCGAAGGGCAGATCTCAGCAGGACGCTTCCAGCCTGGGCCGCCGCCAAACTCACGGACCCACGTTCCTTCAGCGCCGGGCTCAAAATGCCGACCTACGGATTCAAAGGCGAGGACACCCGGGCCATCGTCACCGCGCTGCTGTCGCTCGGCTCCCAGCCGGTTCCCGAAGCCTACCATCCGGGTGCAAGCGGAACCCCCTCGCCCATCCCGGGGGGTGCCATCGGCAAGCTGGTCCAGCAGTACCGCTGCCTGTCCTGCCACCAGATCGGGACCCAGGGAGGCGACATCTCGACCGCTCCGCTTACGTTCGAAGGCAGCAAAGTCAAGCGTGATTGGCTAGTCAATTACCTGATGGTCTCCTTCACCATCAGGCCCATCCTGGAAGAACGCATGCCGATCTTCCGGATCCCGCGTGACGAAGCTGAGAAACTGGCCGATGCGATAACAAGTTTCTACGTCAACCCGGCCATTCCAGAAGACCCCTTCGCAGGTCGGCCCGCCTCGGATCAGAACGCGGCCGAAGGACAGCATCTCTTCGTGAGCAATGGCTGCCGGGCCTGCCACATCGTGGGCGGTTCCGGAGGATACTACGGTCCCCCACTCACCGATGCCTCCTCGCGGCTCAAGCCCGGTTGGGTGTTCAAGTGGCTCAAGGGCCCCCAGAGCTGGCGCGCCGATGTGCGTTGCCCGAACTACGGCTTCACCGATACGGACGCTTTACGGCTGACCGCCTACCTTGGGACCCTGCGTGCCGCGGGCGCCCAGAAACCCGGTGGAGGCAAGTGATGAACCGCTCACTCCTGCTGGCCCTGGCGATGATCTCGCTGATGGGTTGTTCCAAGAAAAACAAGGAAGTCCCTCCCGTCGCCGCAATCGCCCCCGCGGCGGCCGAAGGCATCCCCCTCAGCTACGAACTCCAGCTCGGAAGGGAAACCTACCGGCGCTACTGCATGCTCTGCCACGGTGAAGGAGGCGCCGGGGATGGCTTCAATGCCTTTAATCTCGATCCTCATCCACGCGACTACTCCAGTCCCGCGTTCCAGAAGAAAAAGACCGACGCAGAGCTGGCCGATGCCATCCGCCGTGGTGGCGCAGGCGTGGGCCTCTCCGCCCTGATGCCCCCCTGGGGCCACACCCTGTCGGATCCTCAGATCAACCAGGTGGTGCTCTACCTCCGGACACTGGAGCACAAGCCGGAATAATGCTGCTTCAGCGACCTGCCGACATCCCAAGGGCAGCTTCAACCACAGGATCCCTGCCCTTGAGAACATCCCGATGCGTGAGACGGGCCTCCAGATCAGGGAGGATGGGTGACTTGAAATCTTCCGGGGCAGCCTCGTTGATGATGTGGATCTGGGTGCCAAAACTGGCGATGCGGCCGGATGGAAGGCGGATATCTTCCACGGCACCGATGTGGTTGGCACCGGCCCCGCAAGTTTGACCCACCAGAAGGGCGCCCGCATCGTGGCGCAGCCGCCACGCCGCCACCGCGGCGGCGGAAAAGACCGCCGCATCCGTCAGGACCACAAGATTCCCCGCTCCCCGCAGCCGGGGTTCTTTCTGGAGCGCGGTAACCAGTCGGTCCACCAGGGCCTCGCTTCCGCCGGTATTGCCACGCAGGTCCACCAGCAGCCTCTCCGCCCCGGATTCCCTGATGGCCTTCAGGGCGCCCGCCAGTACCCCCTTGAAGGGCTTCCGACGGTCATTTTCGCAACTGCGCAAGCGGAAGTAGACTGCCTTCTCCTGAACCAGGATCTGAAAATAATAGGCAGAACGGGGATATTGATCCTTGAGTGCTGTCGAGCCAGGAACCTCTTCCCACTTCCAACTCCGCATCGCGGATTCAGAGGCCAGCGGAACCTGCATTGAAAATGGCTTGCCATCCGCCCCGATGCCCCCAAGTGTCCAGAACGCACTCACCTTCACGATGCCTGCCCCATCCATCAGGAGGGGCCAGATTCCGAAGGACTCATCGAAGACGTGATGGAACCAACCCTCCTGGGTGAAGGGGACATAGGATTTCAGGGAGTGCCGCAGGTCATCCAAGGGCAGGCCCTCCACCCGGTCCAGGCGTGCCCCGAGCAACTCCTTGAAGGGCGCGGTTGCTCCCACGATAAACGTGCCATCACCATAGGATTCGATCTCGATGGGCAGGCGCCGCGCCCCGAACTCAGCGTCAAAATCCACTTCGGTGTGCTCGTCCCCCAGCTCAGCGACGACCTTGGCCCACCGCGCGGCGATCTCATGGTCTTTAAGCGACGGAAGATCCCGTTTCAAGGCTTCCACCCGCCGCTCGAACTCCGGCTTGGAAAGGTGGCGGAAGGGCACCGGATGGCCTCGTGAATAATGCGATGCGAAGGCGTCGATATCGGCCCTCCAGCGATGAAGGCGGGCCTGTTCTGGGGCGTGGGCGCAAAGGGTCGCGGCAAGAAAGAGAGGGAGGATTGAACCCTTCGCGGAGTTCATCAATCTTTTCCTACCAGGGTGACCGTGGCGCCGGCCCCCATGCAGGCTGCCGCGTAGCCGAAGCCCCAGGCGGGGTGCAGGGTCCACAAAGCGCCCACCAAGAGGCTGGAAATCAGATCGCCCAGGCCATTCACGCCACCCAACAACCCGAAGGCAAGACCACGGTGGTCGCTTGGAGCCATTTCGGCCGTCGTCGCACCTTCCAGGGTGTCCTGGATGCCGTTCACGAGACCCGCGATGGAGAAGACCAGCGCCAGGAGTGGCAGGCTGTTCCAACCCTTCACGAAACAACCGATGAGCAGCAATGGCACCGAAATGCCCGCGAGATAGCCAAAACCGAGCACCTTCCGGTGGGTCCGGAACCGGTCCGCGATGGCGCCCGCGGGATAGGTTGAGAATGCATAGATGACATTGTGAAGGACGTACAGCCCCGCGCCGAATGTCGCGGCTTTCATGGCGCCCATGCGCGGGGAAAGTAGTTGGGTTGCCGCCAGAATCAGCAGCGTGTGCGCGAAATCCCCCGCGCCGAAAATGCCGACACCCACCAGATAACCGCGGAAGTTCGAGGGCATCTGCCTGAGCGCATGGCGGAAGGAAAGGAGCTTCGGTTTGGAGCGCGCCCGTTCGGTCACCATCAAGGCGAAGGCCAGCGCCGACAGTAACCCCGGCACTACCGTCCACATCATCAAGGTGCGGTTCCAGGACATCGCCGGGAATCCTGCTTTCGCGCCCCAGGCCAGCAACCCCACCACCACCGCAGGCCCTAGAATTGCGCCAAGCGTGTCGCCCGCGCGATGGAAGCCGAAGGCCCTGCCCCGCGCATCCACCGGGATGCTGTCGGTGAGGATGGCATCCCGCAATGGTCCCCGTACGCCTCGCCCCAGCCATCCGAAGAACTTCCCGAAAAGAATCAAAGGGAAGCCCGAGGCCAGGGCAATGAAACCCGATGCCAGTCCCGTGGCCGCGTAACCGAAGACCACTAGGCCCTTGCGTTTCCCGATGCGATCCGAAAACCAGCCCGCGCCCAGCTTCATGAAACTCGATGCCGCATCGGCAATGCCTTCCACCGCCCCCAGGGCTGCCGGAGGCAGGCCCAGCGCAGCCATGAAGGAAGGCAGCAGCGTGCTTTGCGCTTCATGGCCCAGGTCTGAGAGGAAGCTCGTGAAAGCCATGCCCCAGACAGTGCGGTTGAGCCAGCGATCTTCGGCCATCAGGCATCTCCTTGCTCATGCTTGGCAGTATGGACGCGATGACCGCCATAAATGCCCCGGTGCCCGACAAGCACGTAAGCCAGGAAACAAGAAACCGCCAAGGGTCCCGCAAAAGCGGCGCCGAAGAGTTCGATGCCCATGACCATGGAGGCCAGGGGCGTGTTGCTGGCGGCGGCGGCGAGCGTGATGAAACCGATGGCCGCAAGGAAGGGAATGGGCACGTGGAAAATGGGCGCCAAGGCCGCGCCCAGGAGGGCGCCGATGACGAAGATCGGCGTCACTTCGCCGCCCTTGAACCCGAAGCCGATGGTCACGCAAGTAATGAGGAGCTTGGCGGCGAAGGCCCAGGGAGATATGGCCGCATGTTGCAAGAAAATACCATCAAGAAATGGGAGGCCCAGGTTCAGGTAGCCATCCTCGCGCAGGACCAGGAACAGAGCGATGACCGCCACCCCTCCCACCACGGGCCGCAGCATCCAGCGATCTGCGAACTTCGCCTTCGTCCACAGCGCCAGGCGGTGGGAAAACTCTGAAAAGACACCCGCCGTGATGGCCACGGGCAGTGCGAACAGCGCCACCCTGAGGCCCAGGGACCCGGTGAATTCGGGCGCTGAAACCAGGTAGCGGATGGGATCGGCGCCAAGGCCCCGGCACACCCAATTGGCGACCAAGGAACCCGCCGCGCAGATGACGATGCCCTCGTAATGCAGCTTGCCGATGGCGATGACTTCCATGCCGAAGATTGCGCCCGCCACAGGCGTTCCGAAGAGCGAGCCGAACCCCGCGGAGACGCCCGCCATGAGCAGCAGGCGCTGCCGGGAGTTGTTCAGCCCCAGCCAGGCGAAAGGCAGCTTGCCCAGGGATCGCGCAAGGCTCGCGCCCATCTGCACGGCCGTGCCTTCCCTGCCCGCGCTGCCGCCGCCGAGATGCGTGAGCAGCGTGCCGACGAGCACCAGCGGCGCCATGCGCGATGGCACGCGGCCCTTGAACTCGAGAACCTCGTCCAGAATCAGCGATCCCCCGCCCTCGGATTCCTTCCCGAAGCGCCGGTAGAGAAATGCAGAAATAAGACCGAAAAGCGGCAGCAGCGCGAGCAGCCAAAGTTGCTCTTGTCTCAGGTGGATCGTCCGGCCCAGCAACCAGAGAAACCCCGCCGAGGCCGCACCTGAAAGCAGGCCCACCATGGAGCCCATGCCCAGATCCCAGACAGTCCAGCCCAGCCTTCGCTTCAGAGTATCCATGCCTACGCTCCTCAGAGAGTGCAGGAGTCATTAGGGGCCGTTGCAGAATAGTCAGTGCTCTTCTGACTGTTCTGTTATGGCCCCTTATGCCGTGCCGGGCTTCGATAGGAAGGGTGATTCTACAACGACGGCGCAGCTCAGGGAGCGGTTAAAAGGCGGACACCATCGCCGTAGAAAAGTGGATTCCATAGTCTAATCCGCCGCTTCGAAATAACCTAGGCATGCAAAGTGGAGAATCGCCGGAGGCAGAGGGATGGGCAAGGTTCTGGATCATCTGACGCCTGAATTGCAGGCTTTTCTGGAGCGGCAGCGGGTCTTCTTCGTGGCCACGGCGCCTGTGCAGAGCGGCCATGTGAACCTGTCGCCCAAAGGCCGCGATGCCTTCCGGGTGCTGGCTCCAGGACGGGTGGCCTACCTGGATCTCACCGGCAGCGGCAACGAGACTTCGGCCCACTTGCTGGAGAATGGCCGCATCACGATCATGTTCTGCGCGTTCGAAGGGCCACCGCTCATCTTGCGCCTCTATGGACAGGGCCGCGCGGTGCTGAGGGGCAGCGCCGAATGGGATCAGCTGAAGCCTCGCTTCGCAGATCTGCCCGGCGCCCGCCAGATCATCCTGGTCGACCTTGACCATGTGCAGACTTCCTGCGGCGATGGCGTGCCTTTCATGGACTTCCGTGCGGAACGCGACAAGATCATCCAGTGGGCGGAAACCAAAGGGGAGGAAGGCCTGGAGGCCTACCGCCAGGAAAAGAACCTGCGCAGCATTGACGGCCTGCCCACCGCGCTGGGTCAATAGGGATATTCTTGAAGTCCCTTCCCCTGGGATTCAAATCCTTTAGTGTCCTCATGCAGGAGTTTCCATGCGCTTCGTGACTTCTTTGCTCGCCCTGCCCTTGCTGGCCCAGGCGCCAACCCCGACTTCTGGCCCGGCCATGAAGGCCATCATCGGCGCCACGGTGGTGGATCCAGGCGGAGCCCGGATCCCGGACGCTGTGGTTCTCCTAAAGGGTGATCGCATCGAAGAGATCGGGCCGCGGGCAACCATGAAGATTCCGAAAGGCGCCGAGCGGGTTGAGGCCGCGGGCCAGTTCCTGGTGCCGGGCTACATCGACGCCCACGTGCATTTCTTCCAGAGCGGCGGCCTCTACACGCGGCCGGACGGGTTCGACCTGCGCGTCCACCATCCCTACGCCAAGGACCAGAAGGCCATTCGCGCGGGGCTGCAGGACACTTTCGCGCGTTACCTCCGCTGCGGCGTGACCTCCGTGGCGGATGTGGGCGGACCCATGGCGAATTTCGAGGTGCGCGAACTCGCCGCGAAATCCGATCGTGCGCCCCGCGTGGCCTCGGCCGGACCACTCATCTCCTCAGTCTCCCGCGATGCCCTGGACCTGGGCGACCCCCCCATTGTCAAGTGCGCGACAGCCGACGAGGCCATTGCCCTGATTCGGCGCGAAGCCGAATGGAAGCCGGACTTCATCAAGATCTGGTATGTGGTGACACCGGAGGAGACCGTAGAGAAAAACCGCCCGGTGGTGAAAGCCGCCATCCAGGAGTCCCACCGCCTGGGCTTCCGCGTAGCCGTCCACGCCACGGAGCTGGCCTCCGCCACCGCGGCACTGGAAGAGGGAGCGGACCTCCTCGTCCACAGCGTCGATGACAAGGATGTGGACGAGGCCTTCCTGAAACTGGCCCGGGAGCGGAAGATCGTCTACTGCCCGACCCTGATCGTGTCCGAGGACTACACCCGCACGGCCACCCAGCAGTTCGCCTTTTGCGCCGAGGAATTCGCCTGGGGGGATGCCTTCACAATGGGCACGCTCTTCGATGTCCGGCACCTTTCCGGCAGTCCCATGGCGGATCGCCTCCGCAAGATGGCAGAGGCTCCGAAGCCCATCAAATCAAAACCCGCGATGGCGCGGAATCTCATCAAGGTGATGAAGGCTGGAATACCCATCGCCATGGGCACCGACGCCGGGAATGTCGGCACCCTGCACGGGCCCTCGATCTTCAGGGAGATGGCCGCCATGGAAGCCACGGGCATGACGCCCCTGGAAGTCCTCAAGGCGGCCACGACCGGCGGCGCCCAATTGCTGGGCCGCACCGATCTTGGCCGAGTGACACCGGGGGCCCTGGCGGACCTGGTCCTGCTGGACGCAGACCCGGCCCTGGGGGTGAAGAATTTCTCGCACATCACCAGGGTGGTTCGCGGCGGCCGCATTTTCGATCCCGCCACCCTCATCCCCGACGGCCCCGAGGCCTTGGCCCAGCGCCAGCTCAACGCCTACAACGCCCGGGACCTGGCGGCCTTCTGCGCCCCCTATAGCGATGATGTCCAGATTGTCGACCTCGACAGCAAGGAGCAGACCCACGGCAAGGAAGCCTTCAAAGCCCGCTACAAGGGAAGCTTCAACAAGATGCCCAAGGCCCATTGCCAGCTGGTAAAGCGCATGGTGGTGGGGAATTTCGTCCTGGACGAGGAATCCATCACGGACACTGGTGGCGACCCCATCCACGCCGTCGCCATCTACGAAGTGAAAAACGGAAAGATCGCCGTGGTGCGGTTCATCAAGTAATCGGAATAGCTAAAAAAGGTACCGCGCGGAGATGCGGAGGGTAGCGGAGGAAAACAATTTTTCCTCACCTACCCTCCGCTTTTTCTCCGCTACCCTCCGCGTGGTTTATTTTCGCGCGATAGCCCTGTCTACACGCTTTCGAACTCTGCCGTGAAATGCCGCAGGTACTTGGCCTGCTTGACCATCTTCACGCCCTTCACTTCATGCGCCCGCGACTTCAATTCGCAGATGGCCTCGGCGGCGTAGTCGAAGTGGCTCTGGGTGTACATGCGGCGCGGGAAGGCCAGGCGCACCAGCTCCATGGCGTGGTATGACTCGGTGCCATCGTCATTGCGCTTGCCGAACATGACCGAACCGATCTCCACACCGCGGATGCCGGCTTCGAGATAGAGCGCGTTGCAAAGGCTCCAGGCGGGATACTTTTCGTGGCCGAGGTGGGGCAGGAAATCCTTGGCATCCAGATACACCGCATGCCCGCCGGTGGGCTCCACGATGGCGACACCGCCCGCTTTCAATTTCTCGCCCATGTACTCGGCGGTGCGCAGGCGGTAGCGCAGGTAGTCCTCATGCAGGCCTTCCTCCATCCCCACCGCCAGGGCCTCGAGATCGCGGCCCGCAAGGCCGCCGTAGGTGGGAAATCCTTCGGTGAGAATGAGCAGTGTTTTCGCCGCCTCCACCCAGGGCCCGTGGTTCAGCGCCAGGAAACCGCCGATGTTCACCATGCCGTCTTTCTTGGCGCTCATCATGCAGCCGTCCGCCAGGCTGAAGATCTCCTGGGCGATGGATTTCACGCTGCGGTCCTGCTGGCCCGCTTCCCGCAGCTTGATGAACATGGAATTTTCCGCGTAGCGGCAGACGTCGAGGATCAGGGGTTTTTCGTAGCGGTTCAGCAGCTCGCGATAGGCGCGCAGATTCGCCAGGCTCACGGGCTGGCCGCCGCCGCTGTTGTTCGTCAGCGTCATCATGCCGAAGGGGATGCGATGGGCTTCCCGCCTGAGCAGATCCTCCACGCGGGCCAGGTCGATGTTTCCCTTGAAAGGATGGATGGCGCGGGGCTGCAGGCCTTCCGGAATCACCAGGTCGACGGCCTCGGCGCCCTGGTATTCCAGATTCGCGCGGGTGGTGTCGAAGTGCGTGTTGTTGGGCACGAGGTCGCCCTTCTTCGTCGCCACGCTGAAGAAGATCCGCTCCGCCGCGCGGCCCTGATGGGTGGGGATGATGTGCTGGTAGCCGGTGAGGTCTTTCAGCACCGACTCCAGCCGGAAAAAGGATTTGGAGCCGGCGTAGCTTTCATCCCCCTCCATGATGGCGCCCCACTGCTTGGCGCTCATGGCGCCGGTGCCGCTGTCGGTGAGGAAGTCCAGCAGCACGTGCTCCGCCGGCAGCAGGAAAACATTCAGCTTGGCTTCCTTGAGCCAGGCATCGCGCTCCAGGCGTGTGCTCATGCGGATGGGCTCCACGGCCTTGATGCGGAAGGGTTCGATGATGGTATGGATCATGGGTCACCTGGGGGCTGTGGGTGTTGGGCGTTGGGTAGTGGGCAGTGGGCATTGGGCATTGGGAATTGGGCAGTGGGCATTGGGCATTGGGCATTGGGCAGTGGACTCTGGGCGGTGGCTTGAGCCGTTGGCTGTAGACGTCCAGTTTCAAGTCTCAAGACCTGGGTTCCAATTCGTAGTTTGTGACTCGTGATTTCGCGTGCGCTCTAGGCCGCGCTGCTTCAGCTGAATCACCAAGCACCGGCAATCAATTGTCGGATTCTGCGCTAGGCCGCGGCTTCGCCGCAGGCAGACCTGGCCTCGTGCTCCGCACGCCGGTTCTTCTGTCGGCATCCAGGATTCATCCGAGACCTCTGCCTAGACTTTATCGAACGTCGCGGCAAGAGGCCAGTCCGGTCAGCAAAAGAGAGCTTGCCGGGAATGTGATCTCCGCCGAGCCAACAAAAACTGATGACGCGAAGGTAGCGAAGGGAAAGAAGTCTTCGGAAGACAAGCAACCTCTCCTGAGCACTGTATGGGCTATCCGGTTTTCAGGGCGGCGGCGATACCACACCGGCAGCGTGGAATAGCCGCCGCCCTGAAAACCCGCACGACGAAAGTCGCGCGGCCCCGGCATGGCCGGGGCGGCCCAAGCTCTATGCTGGTAGCATTCTTCCCCCTTCGCGTTCTACGCTTCTTCGCGACCTTCGCGTAGTGTCTTTATAGAAAATCTGACTGATATTTCACTTTTCAGACATACGCAGAATCTTAAAACAACCCGATGATCCGGCCCGTCTCCAAATCCACGTCCACATCGTAGAAGCCCGGCCGTGTGGGGAGGCCCGGCATGGTGCTCATCTTCCCCAGCAAGGCGTAGAGAAAGCCTGCGCCCACGGAAGCCCGCACATCCCTGACCGGAATGCGGAAGCCCCTGGGCGCGCCCTTCAGCGCAGGGTCGTGGCTCAGGCTGAGATGGGTCTTGGCCATGCAGATGGGCAGCTGGTCGAAGCCCAGTCGGGTGTACTCGATGATCTGCGCTTCGGCTTCGGGTGAATAGTCCACGCCGTCGGCGCCGTAGATTCCGATTGCCACGGCTTCGATCTTCGCTTTGATGGCCGCTTCCAGCGGATACAGGAAATGGAAATGGTTGGGCTGGTCCGCCGCCCGCATCACCGCTTCCGCCAGTTCCACGGCCCCTTCGCCGCCCTCTGCCCAGACATTGCAGACCACCGCCTCGGCAGCGCCATGTTCCATGGCCGCCTTGCACACCAACGCCTGTTCCGCCTCGGTGTCCATGGCGAAACCATTCACCGCCACCACCACCGGCACACCGAATTTCCGTGCGGTGGCAATGTGGTGGAAGAGATTCGGAAGGCCTTTCTCCAGCAGCTCCAGATTCTCCTCCAGGTACACCGGATCAAGAGTTCTTCCCGCGACCACCTTGGGCCCGCCGCCATGCATCTTCAGGGCCCGGATCGTGGCCACCATCACCACCGCATCCGGAACCAGACCTGAAGTCCGGCACTTGATGTCGAAGAATTTCTCCATGCCCATGTCGGCGCCAAACCCCGATTCGGTCACCACGTAGTCGGCCAGTTTCAAGGCGATCTGGTCCGCCAGGATGGAGCTGTTGCCGTGTGCGATGTTGGCGAAGGGCCCCGCATGCACCAGCACCGGCGTGCCTTCCAGGGTCTGCATGAGCGTCGGCTTGAGCGCATCCCGCATGAGCACCGTCATGGCGCCCGCCACGCCGAGATCCTCGGTGGTGACTGCCTCGCCGCGTCGGTTCAGGCCCACCACGATGCGTCCCAGGCGGACTCGCATGTCCGTGAGGCCCGTGGTGAGAGCGAGGATCGCCATGATCTCGCTGGCCACGGTGATGTCGAAACCCGACTCGCGGGAATATTCCAGTTCCTCGGGTCCACGTCCGAGGGTCACGCCCCGCAGGAAGCGGTCGCTGGTGTCCACCACCCGGCGCCAGCTGATGCGGGCCGGGTCCAGGTCCAGCCTCGCGAAGCGGGCTCTCTCATCCATCGTCAGCGCGTCGGGATCGGACTTGAAGATGCCCTGGCGCATCAGGCGTCCGCGCATATTGGGTGCAAAGTGCCGAAGGCCCTGCTTGTCCTTCGGGCAAAGGCGATCGAAGAGCTCTTCGTCGCTCAGCTTGGCTTCGTGCAGCATCCGCGCATCCAGGGCCGCGGCGGCCAGGTTATGGGCCGCGGTGATGGCGTGGATATCGCCCGTGAGATGGAGATTGAATTCCTCCATGGGAATGACCTGGCTGTAGCCTCCGCCCGCCGCGCCGCCCTTGATGCCAAAGGTCGGGCCCTGGCTGGGCTGGCGGATGCACGTGACAACTTTGCGGCCGAGCTGCGAACCCAAGGCCTGGCTCAGTCCCACGGTCACGGTGGTTTTTCCTTCGCCCAGGGGCGTCGGCGTGATGGCGGTGACATCGATGTATTTCCCGCTGGGGCGGTGGCTCAACCGCTCGAGCACTTCAAGTTTCACCTTGGCTTTGTAGGGGCCGTAGAACTCGACATCGTGCGCATTCAGTCCCAATTCGCCAGCGATCTCCAGGATGGGCCGCGTCTCGGCACCCTGCGCGATGTCCAGGTCGGAGGGCACAGGGCTCTTCCGGGCCATTTGATGGCACTTGATGAAGGGGTGGACTACAGTCGTGGAACCCATGGTGACTCCCGTCTAACATCAGCCTGTCTTAACTTTAGGCCGCTGTTGGTGACGGGTTGCCGGGTCTTGACCTACATCACATTTAATTTGCTGGAATCGTGTGGATTGCTGGGCGGAATCGCCAGGAGGCTTCCTGACATCAAGCGCGCTGCACGAAAGCGTGCGTAATGCTTTTCACCGTGGGCGTACCCATCGAGCGCATCGTGGTCTCCAGTTCGGCCCTCAGAATTTCGAGGCTCCTATCGACACCCGCCTGCCCGAACGCTGCCAGGCCCCAGGCGTAGGGCCGCCCGACGCAAACGGCATTCGCCCCGAGGGCCAACGCCTTGAAGATGTCCGTCCCGCGACGGAAGCCGCTATCCACCAGCACTGGCATCTTCCCCCCGACCGCTTCGATCACCTCGGGCAGCGATTCAATCGTCGATCGGCCGCTCTCCTCGCCGCGGCCACCGTGGTTGGAGACGATGAGGCCATCCACCCGGTGCTGGAGCGCCAGGGCGGCCTCCTCCGCGGTGACGATGCCCTTCAGGATGACTTTCATCGACGTGATGTCCTGGAGGCGGCGCACGAAGTCCCAGGTCAGGTCAGCCGCCAGGGGCGTGACCAGCTTGGATGTGTCGATGCGGTCGAACATCGGTCTGCGCCGGAAGTCGTACCTTGGACCCGCCGAATGGCAGGCCGTACAGTCGCGGCTGTCGATCCGTTTACCGCGTACCAGGCTTTCGCGGCCCGATGCGGTGGGGGCATCCACGGTGACGGCCACAACGGGGCAGCCTGCAGCTTCCGCGCGCTTGACGAGGGCCCGGGTGATCGCCCAATCGGTCGTCGGATACAGCTGGAACCAGACGGGCGCCCCCCGGGCGGCGATCACGTCTTCCACTGACTTCGTCGAGAGGGTGGAAAGCACCTGGAGGTGGTTGCGCGCGCCGGCGGCCTTGGCGGCGGCGACCTCGCCCTCCGGATGGAAGGCGCACAGGCTGCTCACCGGAGCGAGCACGATGGGGGTGGGCCAGGTCGTGCCGAACAGTTCCACCCGGGCGTCGATTCGCGACGTATCCACCATCCGGCGCGGCCTGATCTGATACTTCGCAAAGCCCTCGCGGTTCGCGCGAAGGGTGGCGTCGGCCTCGACCCCGGTGGCCAGGTAGGCATAGTGGGCCGGGGGCAGATTCCGGCGGGCGACCTCCTCGAGATCGAACACGTTCAGGGCCTGGGCCGCAGAAGTGATCTCGAAATTATCCGCAAGCGGACCATCAATCCCACTCGCTCCTAAGCGTTGCCCGGAAGCCAACCCCGGAACCACCACATACGAGAATAGTGGGCTGGCAAGCAGGAATTCCATGAATTGCCGACGGCTCTGGTCACTGCGGTCATTCGTGCCCATCGAGTTCCCCTTCAGTTGTAAGTGCCAGCTTTTGGAAGCAGTTTACTGGGTGGCGGTCGGGGATAGCTTTATTATCGGATCCGGAGGTTGCGGTATTAAAAATACCTGATTATCCCTGATCCTCAGCCCACAGCTTTTCAGGTAAAAAGCTGACCCACAGATTCCACAGATGACACAGATTTCCGGATGGCTACCGACCGCGAAGGAGAAGCAATCTCCCGTTTTCTCCGCATGGGCCAACCG
>JANXQX010000037.1 GCA_025353305.1 Holophagaceae bacterium | reverse complement strand
GGACCCGAAGGGCGGGCCATCGGCCCGTTGCCGCCAGGCAATCCGCAGGCTGTCCATGGCCCCGGCGGCTCTCCGCAGCGGGTGGGTCGGAGCGATAACTCAGGCCACCAACTGTCTCAAAGTGCTTGACGCGTTCCGAAGTGCGATGGGTCATAGCCATCGATTCTCCTGTGGTTGTGTGGATGTTACGTGTCGAAGAAGGAAATGGGTTGTGGTTGCGAATGTTCAGTCAGGGGCGGATCATGCTCATTGTTTGACATATCCAGGGGGACTTCTCGGGGGGAGATGGGAGCGCTGAATCATGCGTAATCCAAGCGCCCAGGTACTGGGTGGAGCCCGCCTTGGCCAAAGAAGGATTCAAACCCGGAGAGGAACTGCTGGGTCGCTTCCTGCAAGGCTTTCTCTGCATCTTCCACAATGGAACGCTGAACGAGTAGATGAACCTGGTGGTCCATCACGGCCCGGTACACCGGGTCCTCACCGAGTTCCAGTGCCTTCAGATGCTCCTGCGCAAAGAGGTACCATTCGGGTAGCCCTGTCTCAGCGTCGAGGCGGGAAAGCAGTTCCGGGGTTTTCCCGGCTTTGGTCCGTGGCCCAAGGGATCGGACCCTCTGGGAGGATGGAAAGCCATCCCTGATTAGCCCATAACTATGGGCGGCGGGATGCACCCAGCACATACGTCCACCCTCATCCAAGATTGCAACAGGGTAGTGGCGAATCACCATGGAATCGTTGATCTCACGGCGATGGGAGATGGCAACGACGCGCACAAGTGCTCCCGCTTCGGCAAGATCGATGAACAGCTTTGAAGCTTCATCCAACAAGCGAATCCGTGCCCGTACTAGTGGCTCCCCGGCAGCCACAGCAAGATAGAGCGACTCCGCCGGGCGATAGCTGAGGGAACGCAGATCGTTCTCCATGTGCGGAAGCAGGTCTGTGGAACGCTTCAGCCTCATCACTACCGCGAACTGCCTGTCGATGATCGGCTGGATCACACCCCGATCATCCACAACTACTGGAAGCGTAAGCTGCTGAACGAAATGTCGCGGCACGCCTTCCTCGGGGTTTAAGTGCAGCGTGGCCATGAAGTCAGTGCACAGGCTCGAGATTTGATACTGCGCCTTGATTCCTTTGGATTGTTGAGACACTATTTCTCCTTTCTCTGGTGCTGATGTTGGGCAGGCGGAGTTCGATTTATCACGGCAACGGTTTGATCAGGACCGCTACCACATCAGTGATTGTCTGGAAGCGCGTGTTCCTTCCCATCACTCATGCTCGATTCAATCTACATGAGGTTCGGCGAGGCTCCGGGAGCACAAGCGCTGAGCGAAAAACGCGATGAAATCGCACTCTTTCCTCACCTGACTTACTATGGAGATGGGTCTTATGTGATGACCGACCCCATTGGAGAATAAAAATGCCGAACATTGCATCCGTGTTGAAGGACGAGGTCGTGCGCTTGGCACGGAAAGAAATCCGTAAGGAGGTCGAGAGTCTCCGCAAAGCCTCCGCCCAATACCGGTCTGACATCGCTAATTTGAAGCGACTGGTGTCCGCCCTTGAGAAGCAGCAGGCCAAGATTGCCAAGAAGGACCTAGGCAAAGCGCCACCTGTCGCTGACGGCGAGGCATCGACCCGGTTCCGGTTCTCCGCCAAACGCCTAGCCGCCCAGCGTCAGAAGCTCGGACTGTCCGCTGGGGATATGGGAATGCTGATCGGTGTCTCGGCCCAGACCATTTACAACTGGGAGGCGGGGAAGTCGAGGCCCAGACAGCAGCAATTTGCCGCCATAGCGGCAGTACGAGGACTCGGGAAGAGGCAGATCAAGGCCAAGTTGGACCAGACAGGGGAGTCACCTGAATAGGCCCATCCTCGGCAGACCATTCAAGGAGTTCCCTAATGTCGGCTAACCCCCTCGCAACGTGGCATCAGTTGATTCAGGACCGAAATCCGAAGGGTCTTGCAGCGATTCTCTCGGATCAGGTCATATTCCATTCACCTATCGTCCATACACCCCAGGTCGGGAAATTAATCACATCGAAATACCTGACGGCGGCGTTAAGTGTCTTCGTCAACGACTCGTTTCGTTATATACGAAAAGTAACGAGCGACCATGACGCGGTTCTTGAGTTTCAGGTTGAGATAGATGGCATCGCCGTCAATGGTGTAGACATGATCACTTGGAATCAGGAAGGCCAGATCATTGATTTCAAAGTCATGTTGCGCCCCCTACAAGCCGTCAACTTGATCCACAAGAAGATGGAGTTGATGCTGCAGGCCAAGCAAAGTGCAAAGGATGAACTCAGTCAATGAGGTTATGGACTGCCTGTGGCTACCCGTCCCTACCTCGGAGTTGATGCAAGACAGGCACTCAGGGAGAACCACATGCCCTGACCAATGGCGGCATTGGCACGGAGAGTTGCTCCTCCCCAGGAACCGGTCGGGCCCGGAGGGTGGATCCAGTCTTATCAGGCCTGTCGTCATACTACGTGATCTGAAGGCCACTTTTTTATGAGTGAACCGATAAACGTTTATCTATCAGCGAAATATACAATCAGACCCTTGAGTTCCAGTCCATAAAGTCAGAACCCTAATCGCTCATTCTCCCCAGACCTGCCATAGATGCCAGGCGGTGAGTCAGGCCCGCATCTTCGGCATGAACTTTCAGGCAGTGAGCGTGGGGCAGAAACTGGCCAGCAATGGCTAGCCCTGTGCAATGTGAGCCAGAACAGGTGCAAGCACCTTCTCTCCTGCAATCCTGCCCAGAAGGCTTGCGGTACATGGGTTTCCAAGGCCAAAAGGGTTGCACCTCTATTGCATCTGCACTACCGTACACCCGCTGATGCAAGCGACACCAATGTCACCGCGGTTACGACCACCAACAAAAGAGTCGAAGCAAGGATGATGATTACACATGCGGCATGCCTGGTTATATTCGACACTAATCGATGCAGTAGCAGTGGCTACACAGGTTTCGATGCGTCAAATTCACCTTTGCATCCCAACGAACGTCGCTTGTCATTTGAGGTCAAGATGGAATCCGCACCCACTGGAGCACCCACCGTTCTCGGCGCGGCTGTGGACCGGTATTTTGTTGATCCTGAATCCGTCTACCACACGTGGTTCTTAGGTGGAGACCGATTGAAAGCTTTCCGGATCATTCGCCGGGGTGTTCAGACGGTGATTCAGGACATATTCAAGGGCGCTTTTCCTCGTGACTATCGCGGGTCCAGCCTTGAATCTCTAATGGCCGCGGTGACGGAGCAGAAACAGGTCTTCCAGGGGGCAGCGCATGCCTTCTATTGGAAGCCGAAGCTCCGAATCCCGGACATCTACGAGCATCGGGAGAATCAACTGGGCTTCGCCCGGTTCCTTGATGAAGCCTTCAAGGCCACCCGGGAAGACCAACTCCTCGACGCGATTCATCGACTGGATGGACTGAAGATCAAGGGTTTGGGGCCTGCTTCCGCCAACATCCTCTACTTTCTTCACCCCACGCTGATGCCTCCCTTCAATACGGCCATTCTTGGTGGTTTCAACGCCCTCACAGGAAGCGCACTAAAACTTGGGTCCTGGCGGGACTACTTGGTCATGCGAGAGGGTATTCAGGCCCTCAATAGCCGATTTGCCAATCGTTTCTCGCGGGACCTTGGTGCTGTCACTGGCTTCCTGTTCGATGTCGGCATTGGCAAGATCGCCATGGACACTACCGTTGAGTCCGCACTGGCTTTCGAAGAGAAGAAATTGCGGAAGACCTTGGAGAAACGCCATCAGGAAGCCCTGGATGACTCCAAAGAGTCGTCACTACACGCCCGAATGCAGGCCCACCTGATGAAAGTTGGGCAGGCTCTCGGCTACCAGGTTTGGATCGCACGCAATGACCGAACAGCCCCGGATTGCCATGGAGGTGGCAAGCTTGGAGAAAGTGCCTTGGCGGCCCTCCCGCCATTGGATTTGGGGCCTGACGTGATCAACACGGTGGAGTTGATCGACGTCCTCTGGCTGCAGGAAAACCGGGTGGTCTGTGCTTTCGAAGTGGAGAAAAGCACCTCCATCTATTCCGGCATCCTCCGCTTGCAGGACTTGAGCCTTTCGCTCTCCGGCCTCGACCCCGATCTTTTTCTCATCGCGCCGGATGAACGAGAGAGAGAGGTAAGGGCGCAACTTCTGCGCCCGGCCTTCCGGCAATTGGCCAACAAACCATTCCTGATCACATTCACAGATCTCGAAGCGCATTGCGACGCCCTGTGCCGATTTGGAAATGACCAGAATTCCCTAAAACGAATCACGCGCTCCATCTGAGCCTCCCGGCGCATGCAGAATCCGTTGGGCTCGAATGGATTCTGCTTAGATGGGCGCCGGATTTGAGGGGTATCCATGAAGGACGCATCTGTTCTGGGAGAGAGGTCAAGAGCGGGGAAGCTTACGCAAGCGGAGGGCGTTGAGCACAACGGTCACGCTGCTGAGGCCCATGGCCGCACCAGCGAGCATGGCACCACCAAAGCGTTCCAGGGTTCCGGTCGCGGCAAGAGGGATGAGCACCAGGTTGTAGGCGAAGGCCCAGGCAAGGTTCTGCCGGACGATGGCCTGGGTCCTGCGGGCAAGGTGGAGTCCCACGCGAAGTGGTTCCAGGCCGGGGCGCAGCAGGTTGATCGGGGCCGCAGCCTGCGCAGCCTCGAGGCCAGCCATTGCAATGCCAGCGTCGGCCTGGGCTAGCGCGGCAGTGTCGTTGACCCCGTCGCCCACGAACCCAACCACCCGACCTGCGGCCTGGAGTTCCGACACGCGAGCGCGCTTCCCTTCAGGCGTGCATCCGCCCACGCTCTCGGAGAGACCTAAGGATTCCGCCATCCGGTTCGCGGCTTCGGGGCGGTCTCCGCTCCAGAGGTGCAGCCTCAGGCCGTGGGCCTTCAGTTCCTGCACGAGGCCCATCGAGGCGGGTCGAACCGCATCCGACAACCGGAAGATACCAATGAGGAGGTCTTCTTCCTGCAGTCCGACCAAGGTGCCTCCGCATCGGGCCATGGAAGATCCACGCCGAGGAAGGCTGCATTGCCCAAGCGATAGGCGCGACCTTGGATGGTACCAGTGACGCCACCTCCCGGGTGGGCCCGGAAGCTTTCCACAGGTTCCAGTTCCTGGCCCTTCGCTGCCTCCCGGAGGCCCTGAGCCAACGGATGCTCGGAATCCCGCTCCAGGGCCGCGGCCAGACGAACCAGATCGCCCGATTCCCACGCTCCAAAGCCGCGTACTTTCTGCAAAGTCGGCCGACCCTCAGTGAGGGTGCCGGTCTTGTCGAAGGCCAAGTCCGTGAGGTTCGCCAGACGCTCAAAGGCACTGGCCTCACGGATCAACAACCCATGCCGTGCGGCGGTGCCCAAGGCCGTGGTCATGGCCACTGGAGTGGCCAAGCCAAGGGCGCAGGGGCAGGCGATCACGAGGAGGGTGACAGCCGGACGCCAAGCCTCCGCCACTGAGCCGGTGTAGAGGTACCAGCCGAGGAAGGTCAGGGCGGCGAGGATCAAGATCACCGGAACGAACTTGGCCGAGATGCGGTCGGCCAGAGCCTGAACGCTGGCCTTGGAGGTCTGCGCTTCAGCCACCTGGGCGGCCAACTGGGCCAGCCAACTCTGGGCACCCACGGCCTGGACTTCAACTTCAAGAGCGCCACCGTGGACCAGGGCTCCGGCGAGTACCCGGTCTCCCGTTCGCTTGGGGACAGGCAGGGGTTCACCCGTCAACTGAGCCTCTTCCACATCGGCTTCACCCGAGCGGACAGAACCATCCGCTGGGATTTTTGCGCCAGGGCGAACGCGGATGCGGTCACCGGGGTGAAGTTCGGCCACGGGAACTTCCCGCTCCGATCCATCCTCCTCAAGGCGCACCGCCGTGCTCGGAGCCAGTTTCAGCAGGGCCTTCAGGCTGTCGGCGGACTTACCTTTGGCCTTGGCCTCCAGCCATTTCCCGAGCAGGAGAAAAGCAACCAGCAGCCCCGCGGTCTCAAAGGGCAAGTGGTGGCGGCCCGCGAGGCCCTCCGAAATGCCAAAGGCCCAGGCCGTGCCCGACCCAAGAGCGATCAGGGTGTCCATGCTGGACTCTCCCTGACGGAGCAGTTTCCATGCGCGAACGAAGAAAGCCTGGCCGGCCCCAAACACCACGGAGGCCGAAATCAGGGCCTGGACCTGCCAACCGAGATGGAGATCCAGCCCAGGCACCATCGTGAGCAGTAGGGGAATGGACAGAATCCAGGCCAGGGCGGTTTTCAGGGCCAGCGCACGGGTCTCCGCGCCTTCAGGCTGGTTTGAGCGGTCTAAAACCAGTGTGTAGCCCTTCTCCGCCACCGCTTGGGCCAGGGCCTTGGGCGTCGTCGAAGGGGCAAAAGCCACGGTGGCCTCGTTCAGGGCGAGGTTCACCGTGACGGCCTCGACTCCAGGTACGGCCTTCAGAGCCTTCTCGACCCGGAACACACAGGTGGCGCAGGTCATGCCTTCGATGGGGAAGGTCTGGGATTCCATGAATTCTCCTTGGGGGACCGGAAAACACCCGGTCTCCCCGGCGATGAGAGGGCCCCACTGTGGGCGAGTCGAGGATGAGACACGTGGCTGGCGGCAGTCCGTGGAATTCGGATCAACGAGGAGTGGCGGGATAACCTTCAGCCGACAGAGCGGCCAAGATGTTCGGCACCTGGTTGGCGGAAGCTTCGATACGGACCTCCCGAGCCTTCAGATCGATCTGTGCCTCGGTCAGGCCCAGTCCCTGGAATGCTTTGCGGATAGTCGAAACGCAGTGCCCGCAGGTCATGGAGGGGACGCTCAGGATGATGGGGCTGGACATGGGTTCTCCTTTGGAAGGGGCCGTATCGACGGCCTTCACAGAGGAAGACGGGGCAGCCATGAAGGCCTTACAGCTTTTTTTCGGTTCCTTTCCATTTCAGGTGGGTAGGCCGTAGCCGGGCTTGCCTGCCAACAGGGATGATGGAGGGATGGATCCCAACGCCCTCTTCACTGTTGCACTCGGTCTGACGCCGCCATGGGAGGTCCGCGATTTGCGGTTCTCG
>JANXQX010000002.1 GCA_025353305.1 Holophagaceae bacterium | reverse complement strand
CCCACGATCATTCTGGAATTCCCGTCTCCTCCCGCCGCGCCGCCTCGGCAACGCCGGTTAACTCCATACGTTAGGCGGCACCAACACCAACCCGGGACCGTAACATTCGATTGTCAAAATACTGGAGGTGCTTCAATGTCAAATTGGCAAATCGGATTAATGATATTCGCAGTCTTTGGAATTATGGGATTGCTATGGACTCTGAATGAAAATGTTCGTTTGTTGATAGTTCACCTGTCAAAGGCAAATGAAGGCATGCGAGAACTGCGCGATGAAATCGTTCGAATAAAAAAGAACACCGAAATGTCGGCTGAATATCTCTATCAAATGAGTCCAGAAAATAGACAATTGCGGAATCGTGAATAGGCCAAATTATTCCAAACTGACCTTCCCTGCCCTACCTTGCCGCCTAACCTATCGTTCAACCCGGACGTTGCCTCTGTGAGCCACTTCCCCCGCGATCATTCTGGAATTCCCGTCTCCTCCCACCGCACCGCTTCGGCAACGCCGGTTAACTCCTCTCGTTAGACCGCCCTTTGTTGAGCCAGGCCCTTGACTGAATCAATATTGGTATTACCATTGACGAGTGAGGGCAGGAATGCAGTTCTTCTGGGATGAGATCAACGAGGCAGAGGTCGAAGCTCATGGCATTGACAAAGCCACGGCTGAAGCTGTGTTTTTCGCTGAAGATCGTGGAATCAGCAAAGATCCGAGTAAGCACAACCGCTTTCTCGCGGAAGGAACTGTAGATGGGAAGTTGTACCGCATTCCTTTTTCAAATGTATTCCCAAATGGCATCCGTATCACCACAGCCTTCCGCATCTCTCGGAAAAGGAGGCGAACATGACCAAGCGCAAGACCACTCAAAAAGACATGACCTGGGAGGAATTCTTTATCGAGAATCCAGGTGAACCACTTGATGTGCTTAAGCAGCGCCATGCTGAGGATGTTGCGTGGGCGGAAGCACACAAGGACCAACCCATGAAACATGCCATTCGGATTCGTACCGCCCCCGGACGTCCACCGAAAGGGGAAGAAGCGCCAGTTCAGGTCAAAGCAGTAAAAATGCCCGCGGCGTTCTGGGATAGCTTTCAGGCAGAAGCTGAGGCAGCTGGTCTAACCCTCCACGCTGCCATGAGAAATGCCTTGCTTGAATGGGCTGGTAAACATCGAGCGAGTTGAATACAACGGAGTGTAGGTTGCTTAAGGTCAGCTTTGTATTTCGGCGGTCTAACCCTCCGCTCAACTCGGACCCCGCCTACATTGTCTTCCGTTCTCTCTCATCTTCTCGCTTCCTCGGCTCCGTTCATCCGCTCAGCGCCTCGGTGCAGGCGGGGCCGGTTAGCTTCATTCGTTAGGCGCTGGAGAGAAGCCCGTCCTCACCTTGCCCTTCATTTTCATCCCATTATCTGTATTATCTTGTTGAAAGATGCGGACTTCCAGGATCTAGCCAATGGTCAAAACACCACACCTCGTCTCGGATTACCTCGAAGACCTCGCAGGTGAGATTCTCGATGAATCGCAAGTCGTAGAAGCGTTTGTAGGCAAAAGACCGGGCATCTATGCCCTTTACAGAAAGGGCACGCTGTATTACGTCGGCCTTGCAACGGACCTGAAAGCAAGGCTCAAGCAGCACCAGAAGGATCGTCATTCAGGCAAATGGGATCGCTTCAGTGTGTTCATCACCACTCAGGACGACCACTTGAAAGATCTGGAATCTCTTCTTTTACGTGTAACCAAGAAGCCTCCGGGCAACCGACTGAATGGGAAATTCGACGGGGCTAAGAAGCGAAACACAGAGCTGAAACGTCGTTTCCAGTCTCAACAGAAAGAAGTCATGAAGGGCCTCTTTAACATTGCCACAAAACCAACAGATTCGGATAAAGAGCAAGGGAACACCCGCTCTGGTCCCTGGGCATTGCGTGCATTTTTTAAAGATAATACCTACAAGGCACTTTTACGCAAAGATGGATCAGTTCGTTATAAGAACAAGGTATATACATCTCTGTCTGCTACGGCCACCCATGTCACAGGCCACCCGACTAACGGTCGGTGGTTCTGGTGGATTAAAAATCATAAAGGGGAATGGGCCAGGGTTAAAGAAACCTAGTTCGGCTCCAATGAGCAATACTCACGCGCCTAACCAATCGTTCAACTCGGACGTTGCCTCTGTGAGCCACTTCTCCCGCAATCATTCTGGAATCCCCGTCTCCTCCCACCGCGCCGCTTCGGCAACGCCGGTTAATAGTGAGGTTTTCGGGCGGCCACGCTAGGGCAGAGCTATCGCAGGTTACGGGAATGGCCGCGTGAAAACCGGTGTTGGACCTAGCCGAGGCGCGGTGTGGGCGTCACGGCCCCTATGGGGAAATCGAGGTCCGCTAGCTTGTTTTTGCGGGCTTGGGTGAGCGATTCGGGCCTTGCTGGGGACTGCTGCAGCAGGTAATTCTGCGCAAACCCTGCGTTCCATGGTCTCCTTGCTTTTGACCGGCATGGCTTCGCCTGGCCATTCGTCAAGGACAGGCGTGGGTTTGAGTGGGTGATGGTCGATGTGGGGACGCTAGGCATTCGTCCCTCCAGGGGGTGCTCGCAGGCGAGGAAGGCGCACACTCATCGGCACTAGAATTCCATCGCAGGTGGGACAGAGTGGGCCTTGGAACGCCTGCCCCTGCAAAGTCTCCGATGTTTTCGTCTTCTCCTTTTCCACTTCGACTGGACCGAACGGCTGCTCCAGCAATGCCCGTGCCTGTTCCAGGCGACCGCCTTTGCGTGTGCTGGCGTAGAGTCCGCCATGCCGGACTTTGTGAAAGCCCTGGGGAAGCACGTGCTGCAGGAACCGATGCAGAAAGGTGAGGGGAGGCATGCTGGCGGTCTTTCCGTCTCGTGTGGAGAAGGTCACACGGTCCGGGGTTACCTCCTTCAGTCGCGAATCAGAAATGGCGATTCGGTGGACGTAGCGCCCGAGATAACCCTTATGTGGCGCACCACATAAGGGTTATTATGTGGCGCCAGGAATTATGTAGAGCTGACTGGGGAAAGCTACGCCCCCAGTGGCTGTACCGTCTGTCTGCTCCACATAATTTACAGGCTTTCCAGCAGTGCCAAGACCTCGTCGGCGGGCCTGTACCGAACCGGGATGACTTCCGGCTCATGGCACTTCTCCAAGGCTCTGCGCTTCATTTCTACGTCGGCTTCGACATACTCGTTCGTCGTTTGGACAGCAACGTGACCCAGCCAGGACCGGATCGTCGTGAGGTCGACTCCAGCCTGGAGGAGATGCATGGCCGCAGTGTGACGCAGGGTGTGCGGCGTAATTGCCCGCTGAGCAAGGGACGGTATCACCTTGGCCGCGACAATGACGGTCCGTCGGAGGATGTGGAGGACACCGAATCGGGTCAGCGCCTTCCCACGAACATTGAGAAAGATGGGGGATGATCCGCCGAGGGATTGGCCCTCCTGGTGGATCAATACTCTCAGGAGTCCGGCAAGGTCGTCGGCAAGGGGGACGATCCGTTCTTTCGCGCCCTTACCCCGCAGGAGGACTTGGCAAGGCCGGTCCAGGCGTAGGTCGACGGGACGGACGCCGATGGCCTCGGAGACGCGTGCGCCCGTTCTGGCCATGAAAAGCAGGAGGGCATGGTTCCGGCGGCCGGATGCCGCCGTGCGGTCCGGTACGGCTAGAAGGGCAGCCAGTTCCTCCTCCCGGAGGTAGGTCAGAACCCTTTTCGTTATGCGTTTGCCGGGGATGGCGAGGATTCGTGTCGCAGCTTCCATGGCCGCAGGGTCGCGATAGGCCACATGCTTGAAGAAGGAACGAATGGCTGCCAGTCTCGCGTTTCGGGTGCGGGTGGTGTTGCTCCTTTCCCTTTCCAGATGGCCAAGGAACGAGAGAACCCTGTCCCGATCAAGGTCCTCGAGGGTAAGTCTGTTCGGCGGTTTTCCGGTCTGTTCTGCGGCAAAGACCAGGAACAGGCGAAGCCCATCCCGATACGTGGCGATCGTGGCCGGGCTGGCCTGCCTTTGAGCAGCGAGGTATTGCCGGAAGAAGCTTTCCAAATGGTTGGCGAGGCTCGGGAGAAGGGTGGTCATGGGCGGACCTCCCGAGGCACATGAGAAAGCAAGGCTGCGGCCCTGCCCCGGGCCAGTTCGAGCAACTCTGGGTTCGCCGACAGGTAATAGGCGGTTTCGCTGTAGCCAACATGGCCAAGGTAGGTTGCCAGCACCGGAAGCATGGCCTGCACGTCGAGTCCCTCGCGGTACCAGGCGACAAGCCGTTGCACGGCAAAGGTATGCCTCAGATGGTGGAACGTCGGGTATCCACCACTGAGCCACCTGATGTTCGCCCTTCGGACAAGCCTCCGAAATGCGCCCTGAAGGCTGAGCGGGCGGAACCTGTCGCCGCGGTGGTTGACGAAAAGGGCCTCGCAATGGAGATCCGGGAAGACGAGGTTCCTCACCCCGAGATAGTGTCGAAGGGCGTCCAAAGCAGTGGGATGCGCAGGCACCAGGCGATGCTTGTTGAACTTGGTGTGGTGGATCGTCAAGATACCAGTCGCGAATTCCAAATCCCTGTCGTTGAGGCGGATCACCTCCCCGATGCGAAGGCCGGTGCAGGCTGCCAAGCCGATCATCGTCCGCAGGGTCAGCCCACGGAACGGTTGCTGGGGGGCGTATTGATGGGTCGCCCCCAGGAGCCGTTGCAGTTCGTCATGCGTGTAGATGTGGGGCGGCCGGGGCCGCCCCAAGGGGCGGAGTGCCACAGGCTCAAGGGGACGGGCCATGGGGTCGACTGCAGCAAGGTAATCGGAGAACCCCTTCACCGTATGGAAGAGCGCGGCCTGGTACTGCGGGGTGCTCGCCGGATTCCGCGTGGCAAAGGCCAGGGCCAGCTCCCGCGTGAGCGGCCCCTGGTGATCATGCTCCATCAGGAAACGATCGAAGAAACGAAGGAAAAGGGCTCCACTCTGGAATCGGAAGCCCAGACTTTGCCGCAAGTGGACGTAGTCGGCCATCCGATCCGCATGCACGCTCTCGAAGGTGATCAACGGACACCTCCAGGAAAAGGCAGCGCCACGGCCGCAAGGCAGACGACATCCACTTTCGAGTAGATCGCTGTGGTATCGATGGAAGCGTGCCCCAGCACGTCCGCAATTTCTTTGATAGAAACCTGCTGGTTGACCATCCGGGTCGCCAGGGTATGGCGCAAAAGGTAAGCCCCATGGGCGGGTGCGTCGATTCCCGCGACTTTCAGATACCTCCGGACGATGTTGCTGACCCCGTGGCTGGAATCCAGAGGCCCTTTGGGGGAACGGTGACGCAGGAAGACCTGGGGGATATCCAGGGGCGGCCGCCCTCGCAGCAGATAGTCCGCGAGGGCCGCCCCGGCTTGCTGGGTGAGTGGCATGACCCGTTCCCGGCGGGTTTTGGCCTCTGGAAGCCGGATCTCCCCGGCCCGCCAGGCGACGTCCCGGATCCGAAGGGAACGAACCTCCTCGTTGCGGAGACCGAGGTCGGCCAGGAGAAGAAGCACGGCCTTGTCCCGAAGCCCCTTTGGGCTCCGCGTATCGACACTGTCAATGAGGGAGCGAGTTTGTTCCCAGGTGAGGCATCGTGGAAGTGTGCACAGCCGCCAGCCGGGAACTCGTGGCACCATGCGGTCGAGGCCAGCGCTGCTGAGGCCCTCCCATTGGAGGAACCTCAGGAATAGGCGCGTCGTCGTGCAGAGCTGGTTCGGCCAGGAACCTCCAGGAAAGCGGTCCGCATGAGCGGCGACGAATTCCAGGATATCCCTTCCATTCAACATGGTCAGGGGACGCTCACCGTAACGCTCCGACAGCCAGTGGAGAAGCCGGCGGGCTCCATGAAGGTAGCCAGCACGGGTCGACGCCGTGTTGCCGCGGACATCGCGGAGGTGGTCATCGAAGCGGCCGAGGATTTCTGAAAAGGGGTCGATCGGGCGCGGAGTCTCCAGCTCGGGGAGAGTCCCACAAGCGCGCAGATGATCCAGCAGGTGGCGCAGATCGGACGTGGCGTAACGAAAGTCGCCGGTTCGATGAAGGAGGTCCAGAAACCCCTCAATCACCTCGTTCCCGATTCGGTTTTCGTCGATCACGCCCGTTGTGCGGAGAAATTGGCTGAACCTGCCTGCGATTTGGAGGGTGCGGCGACCGGAGTGCCAGGTGAAACCCCGTTCATGAAGCCCAGCCGCAAGTTCGTCGAGGCGGTCTATCAAGGGGCCGCCCCATTTCTGGCGCAGGTCATCTGCAGCTTTGAAATACAGTTCCAACATAGGCACCTCCTGCCGAGATCAAGCGCATGTGCTCGATCGTGAGAAAGGCTGGTGCATCCCGAAAATTATGTTGAGCCAAAAAGCCGGTAATGGAGACACGACGGTTGCCTAGGCAGTCAGCTCTACATAATTCCTGGCGCAACATAATAACCCAGCAGATGGCTGGCATCGCGAAAAGGCGGCTGGACGTTCACCACCCAGCTTTTGTGTGCCGCCAGCTTGGCCATCATGGCCCCGAAGGCAGCCTCATCCAGTTCTGGGAAAGCCGCTTCGACATAGAGCCTCCACAGAACCTCCAGCATCTTTCCCCGCAGCAGTCTGCCCATGACCTCGCCGGGAAAGAGGTAGGTATCGCGGATTGGCGCGAAGACGCTGCCGTTAAGCAGCAGACCCCCTGCCGTCACCAAGACGTGGATGTGGGGGTGAAAGCCGAGATCCCTTCGCCAGGTGTGCAGCACGGCGGTCCAGCCGAGCTGCACGCCGTAATGGGACAGAGCAAGCTCCTCAAGGATCTCGCCGACCATGCGGAAGAAGGCGTTGTAGACATCCTTGGGGTGGCCTTTGGCGAGGCGCCGCAGTTCAGAGGGGAGGGTGAAGGTGACATGGAAGTGCTTGATTGGCAGGATCCGTTCGGCCCGCATCGCAATCCATTTCTCCTGGGAAAAGGCCTGACAATTGGGACACCCCCGTTTGCGGCAGGAATGGTAGACAGGATGCACCTCCATGCAGGCCGGGCAATGGTGCAGCTGCCCGCCCAGGGCCGGTGTGCGGCACACGGCGATGGCTCCAAGCAGACGCCGCTGGTCGAGCGTCAGGGCATGGGTCACCATCAGCGCCTTGCGATGGCGCCGGACGATATCCGCGATGCGGTAGGCGGGCCGTGGCGGGCCGTTGCCAGGGCAGCCGGCCGGGTCGACCATGGCTCAAGGGGGTAACAGCTCCAGGAGGTCCGGAGTGGCGTGGATCAGGTGGGTCGATACGTGGAGGTAGCGCTCGGTGCTGCGGATGGTTTTATGGCCCAGCAAGGTCTGGATGACGCGCAGGTCGGTGCCCTGTTCCATCAGTAATGTGGCGTAGGTGTGGCGCAGGGCGTGGGGCGTCGCCCGTTTGATGAGGCCGGTTTCGTTCACTGCGGCTTTGAATACCTTCCGTGCCTGATCTGGATGCAGAGGGTTCCCCAGCCTTCCAGTAAAAAGCCATGGGGGAACAGGGCGCACCTCCCGCCAGTAATTGCGAAGGGCTTCCAGCAGGCTGTCTCGCAGGGCCACCTGGCGCTCGCAAGCGCCCTTGCCAAGGACTCGCAGGACGCCGCGAGTGCTATCGAGGTCTTTCACCTGGAGCTGACAGGTCTCGCTGATGCGCATGCCGGTTGCATACATGGTGCGGAACAGCATGCGGAAGGTTACCGATGGGATAGCCTCCAGCAGGCTGGCCACCTCCTCCACCGAGAGCACGACGGGAAGCCGTGAAGGGTCCTTTGGCCAACTGAAGAACGAGACAGCCTCTGGCTTCCCAAGGGTCTTTCGATACAGCCAGACCAGGGCGGACATGTGCTGTCTCAAACGAGAGGCGGAGATGCCCACAGCGATGAGGTGCTCCACCCACACCCGCACAGCCTCCTGCCCAAGGCCGTCCGGCGAGTCTCCATGGAAGGCCGCAAAGGCCCGGACATCGGCCAGATATACCTTCTGGGTCCTTTCCGCTCGCTGCGCGAATGCCAGATCCCACGCCATGCGTTCCAACCAAGTTGCCAAGAAGCACCTCCTGATGGGGCGACGCCGCCCATCAAGGGCTTACCGTGATTCCTGGCTCAGGCTAGGCTTTATCACTACCCACTGAGCGATCCCCATGCCCAAGTCCCGGAAACGGAAAACCCACAAGACCTATTGCGCTCCGGTCGCTCCGGGGTGGATGGAATCAGATGGCAGCATGCATGCGATCCTTCCCGGAGATGCCCCCGATGAAACCCAGTTGGAGCACCTTTCCAAGTCCTACCAGGAGAGCATTCGAAACTCGCCCATGTGGACCGACATGGTGAAAGAATTCGGAGAAGCCAAAGCAGAGATACTCCTCGCCCAATGTCGTGCAGAGGTTCACCCTTGATTCAATTCCAGGCACTTCCCATCCACTCTGCCGACTTCACCACTCCCCGCCGCAGAGCGGCTAGGTCCAACTCCTCTCGTTAGGTTTCACAACCCGGAGTCACCATGAGCAAGCAAATCGAAGCTCAAATTGGTTGTCCAAATTGTGAGTTCAAATTTCAGATGAAACTTTACAGGTCCATATGGATCGAATTTCCAGAAAATATGAAACTGATACTTAGCGATGAAATCAACGCCGGCACTTGCCCCTCCTGCAAATCAAGATTCCATGTTCCATTTCCATTCCTCTGCACAAATGTGAAAAAAGGAGTGGCTGTTTGGTACGAGCCTCATCACGACCCCGAAATCGACAAAGATATGGTTCTATATATCAAAGAATTCGGGCCTAACAGCTTTTATGCGAAAGCCCCAAGAATCAACAATTGGCTAGAATTTAAAAAAGTGGTTCATGAATTACAGGAAGGAACCCCCGACAAATCACAGAGCGAAGTATCACCAGATCTGATGGAAAAGATTAAAAATTCATACACGTCCGATGACAACAAATCTCGAAATACTCCCATCACGCCTGAGGCTACGATTATTAGGGTCGCCAAAGGTTTACGCGAAAAAGGATATCCTGTCCCCGCAAATATCGGCGAAATACGTGATTTCCCATTTAAAAATTTTGAATCACTCAAAGACTCACTTCAATCAGGTCTATTTCGGTTGTGTCGTTTTTCTCTAAATTATAACAGCGATATTTTTTCAGCACTTTCAACGCCAATCCAAAAAACAGCCTTTTGGCTTTCGACACTTTTGCTTTGGATATCTCCACTTATATTCGGGGCATTGGTCATATTCCACTCTTGGTTCTGGCTCCCCTTTGCGTTCATTGGTCCCTATTTCGGTTGGAAAAACGGGAGAAGCATTTATTCTAATGTGCTGTTGAGTTCTGCTTATCAATCAGAAGCCATTTTTTGTTTTCTCTACTATTCCAGACATATCTCTCTTACTTCAAGCGATGGCAGTAGTATTTTATATTGGGACCAAAAATGATACGAAAAATCGAATCATTGAATTCTCGGTTCAACGTCGGGTAGACCTGGGTGATTGCTCAC
>JANXQX010000159.1 GCA_025353305.1 Holophagaceae bacterium | reverse complement strand
GCAAAGGCGACAGTCTCCAGGGTGTGTTCCCACACCGGGAAACGATGATGGCGATTCTGGGCGCAGCCGATCATGGGCCGCAACTCAGGCGTCCAAAGATCCAGAAGTCCCGAATCAGCCAGCAATTGCAGCCCCCGCTTGGGGGCAAGGCCGCAAAGCAGTTTCGTCAGCTCCACGAAGGCCCGTTCCACGGATACTTTGGCCGACACCTCCAGTCGCTTTGGAACCGCGGAAAGCGTGTCTGCTTCGATGTCGAAATCCAGTTGCGATGCGAAGCGGCAGGCTCTCAGGGGACGAAGGCCATCCTCGGCGAAGCGTTGCAACGGATCACCGACGGCCCGGATGATTCGCTGTTCCAGATCGCTTTTCCCGCCAAAGGGATCGACCAGCTGCTCCAGGATTTCCACGTCTTCCAGGAAATCCACGGGCAGGGCCATCGCATTGATCGTGAAATCGCGGCGCGCCAGGTCTTCCCGAAGGCTCACGCCAAGCTGCACCGATTCAGGGTGCCGCCCATCGCGGTAGTCGCCATCGCCTCGAAAGGTGGTGATCTCGAAACCATGGCCGTTGGCGAGGACCGTCACCGTGCCGTGCTGAAGCCCTGTCGGCACGGTTTTCAGCCCGGCTGCCCTGGCGAGTCGCATGACCTCTTCAGGCATCAGCGCCGTGGCGAGATCCATGTCCCCGGCATCGCGGCCCAACAGATGGTCCCGCACCCAGCCACCCACCACCATCAATTGCGCCCCTGGCGCAAGCGCCTCCGAAACGCGGGCCAAGGCCTTCTGGATGGGACCCGAACCCTGCTTCACTGGGCGCCTTCGGCCATCCTGGCTAGGGCTTCGCCGTCCACCCGGCAGGTGATCCAGTTCTTCATCTGCCGCGCACCCATGGCCTCGTAGAACTTGATGCTCGGCTCATTCCAATCCAGGACCTGCCACACGTAACGGGTGCAACCACGCTCGACCGCAATGCGTGCCAGGTGCTTGAGCAGAGCCTTGCCAATGCCGAAGCCCCGTAAAGCCGGCCTGACAAAAAGGTCTTCCAGGTACAGCCCCGGCTTCCCCTGCCAGGTGCTGAAATTGAAAAAATACAGGGCGAATCCCGCGGGCCGGCCTTCCCACTCAGCCAGCACCACATGGATCAGAGGGTGTTCCGAGAAGGCGTGGCGCAGGATGTCCGCTTCCGTGGCCACAGCGGCCTTGGGGTCCCGTTCATACTCCGCCAGTTCTCGGATGAACTGGAGAATCAGGGGGGCATCTTCAGGAGTGGCGGGCCGGAGCTTCAGCATGGTTCTATGCTAAGGGCCTGAAAGGGAATAAAGATGCCATTTGTTGGCCCCCAACCGCGATGCACCCGCAAGGAAAGGCCCGCAGGGCATATCGAGTATACGCTCAAGGGCTTTGACGCCGCGGGGCGCGCGGATGGGAGCCAACCCTACGGGCGAGGGCGGCGGGCGGCGCAAGGCTGCGTTGACCTCCCTCGTCGTATGGGCGATATGCCTTCGGTCGGTCGCCTTGCCTTGCTTGCCCGGCGCTCTTCGCAAATGGCATCCTTATTTCCTTTCAGGCCCTGACTCTATGGACCGATCCACGGCTTTGCACCTGTACGAAACGATGCTGCTCACACGGCTGGTCGAGGAGCGCCTGGTCAAGCTTTTCCGGCAAGGCCACACCATGGGCAGCATCTACCGCAGCCTGGGGCAGGAAGCCACGGCCTGCGCCACGGCGCTGGCCTTGGGCCCCCACGATGTCATCGGCCCCATGATCCGGAACCTGGGTTCCATGCTGGCCCGCGGTGTCACCCCCAGAGAAGTCTTCCTCCAATACCTGGGACGGGCCTCCGGGCCGAGTGGCGGCAGAGAGCACAACAATCATTTCGGCGGTGTGGATCGCGGCATCATCGCCCCGACCTCCATGCTGGGCGCGCTCATTCCCGTCATGGCTGGAGTGGCGCTCACATTCCAGCAAAAAAAGGAACCCAGGGTCGCCCTGACGTGGATCGGCGATGGCGGGTCTTCCACTGGCGCCTTTTCCGAAGGTCTGAATTTCGCCGTAGTGCAAAAACTTCCGCTCATCGTGGTCGGTGAATTGAATGGGTTCGCCTATTCCACTTCACCCGAAAAGCAGATGAAGGGGCACATGAGCGAAAGATCCCAGGGCGCGACTACGATGGTGGTGAATGGCAACAATTCACTGGAAGTGCTGGAAACCTCCAAACAGGCGCGGCAGATCTGCCTGGATGGCGGCGGTCCGGTGTTCCTGGTCTGCGAGACCTACCGCATGAAGGGTCACGCGGAACACGATGACCAGCGCTATGTGGATCCAGGCCAACTGGAAATCTGGTCCAAGAAAGACCCCATCACCCATCTTGAAGCCTGGCTGCGGGGTCAGCGTTGGCTCCCTGGGCCGGAGTTCCTCAAGGGGCTGAACGAGACCGTCGATCACCAGGCCGAGGAGGCCTTGGCCGCGGAAAAGGCCGGGGCCTGAAGATCTTTACTTATCTGAGCCGCGCTGTCGATTAAACGCCTTTGGTTTTCCCCCGTACCCAGAACCATGCAAGACCCGACTGGCTCGGATTCTTTTTCAGCCTCCATGGCAAAGGGGAAGGTCATGAATAAACGGTGGTGGGTATTTGGAGCCGTGGCCTTGGTGCTCGTAGGGGGCATCCTGTTTGCCAAGAGTGCCGGCAAGGACAAAGGCAAGTCGAACGAGACGCCTTTCCGCATCGGCAAGGTCCAGGCCGAGGACCTCCAGGTGAGCGTGCGCGAAGTGGGCATCGTGGACCCCTATACAAAGGTGGACGTGAAGAGCACCGTATCGGGCCGGATCGTGGGGTTGAAAGTCCGCGAAGGCGCCGTGGTGAAGCGGAACCAGGTGATGGCCGAGGTGGAACCCGATGTGACCCAGGCGCAAAGCCTTTCCGAAGTCCAAAGCAGCCTCAGTTCTGCCCAGCTGAACCTCAAGGACGCCGAGCGCCAGTTCCTCACCCAGAAAGCCCTCTCCGAGCAGGGCCTGATTGGCAGCGAGGCCTTCAAGGATGCGATCATGAAGCGGGACCTGGCCCGGGACGCGTTCAAATCGGCGCAAACCCGTTTCCAGATCGTCGAGGACCGCGGCATTCCCATCAATGGGAACGCCTCTACGCAAATTGCCAGGGTGGCCGCGCCCATGGATGGCGTGGTCATCAAGCGGGGCGTGGAACTTGGCGACACCATCACCAGCGGAGTCTCGAGCTTCAATGCCGGCACCGTGGTATTCACCGTGGCGGACCTCAAAAGCATGATCATCCGGGTGAATCTCAACGAGGTGGATATCGCCAAGGTGGCCGTTGGCCAGTCCGTTCGCATCAGCCTGGACGCCTACCCCCAAAAAGCCTTCACCGGCCGTGTCCGCTTCGTGGCTCCGGCGGCTGAATTGCTGGAGAAAATCAAAGTCTTCAAAGTGGAAATCGCTCTCGATGAACTCAGCGAATCTTTCAGGACAGGCATGAGCGCCAATGTGGAAATCCTGGGGGAGAAGCGCGTCAACGCGATATCTGTCCCCCTGGAAGCGCTGCAGCGCAAGGATGGCCAGACCGTGGTCTTCCGCCTGAAAAAGAACCTGACTCCCGATGACTTGAAGCGCGCGAAAGATGGATTGTCGGGCCGCACCAAGTTCATCTGGCTGTCGGACCACTGGAAGGAATACTTCGAGGCAGTGCCTGTGAAAGCCGGAGTGGCAACGCTTGAGCGCGTCGAAATCCTGAGCGGCCTATCCAAGGACGACCAAGTCAGCCTTGAGGACGTGAGCAAGAAAAAAGTCGAGAAGGATGACGAGAACAACTAGGGGTGAGGGATGAGGTACGAGGGGTGAGGTTGAATAAGGTGGCGGCCGCAAGCCACATCCTCCAGTGTGCTGAAAGCGCACCCCTCATACCTCAAAACCTCAACCCTCTTACCTGCGAGCGGAGCGAGCGATGTCCCCCATCATCCAGACCAAGGCCCTGACCAAGACTTTCGGGTCCAACGACACGGCTGTCCACGCACTGAGGGGCATCGACCTCGAGGTAACCAAGGGTGAATTCGTGGCGCTCGTCGGGCCTTCGGGTTCCGGGAAATCCACACTCATGGCGATCATCGGCTGCCTGGATGCACCCTCCAGCGGCACCTACGCGCTCGATGGCCACGAAGTCCAGGAACTTTTGGGCGGTGAGCTGGCGCGCATCCGCAATACAAAAATCGGCTTCATCTTCCAGAGCTACAACCTGATGCCCAAGGCCAACATTCTACGCAATGTGGAGTTGCCAATGCTCTATGCCGGGGTGGGCCGGAAAGAGCGCCGGGAGCGGGCCATGGTATTGCTGGAAAAGGTCGGAATGCCCGAAAAGGCAAACGTGCTTCCGGGCAACTTGAGCGGCGGGCAGCGTCAGCGCGTGGCCATCGCGCGGGCCCTGGCCAATGACCCGGCCCTGTTGCTGGCCGATGAACCCACCGGAGCCCTGGATTCCCATACCGGCGCAGAAGTCCTGGCGCTCTTCCAGGAATTGAACGCCGCGGGCAACACTTTGGTGCTTGTGACCCATGATCCCTCCATCGCGGCCCTCGCCCAGCGCCAGGTGGAACTCCGTGACGGACTCATCGCAGGGGCCGTGGAAGGGGCTGCATGATGGGCTCCGGGGCCTTCCGCCTGCGGCTGGAATCCGCGTGGATGGAGATCCGGGAGAACTTCGGGCGGTCAAGCCTCCAGACCCTCGGCATTGTGCTGGGCGTGGCTTCGGTGCTGGGTGGTTTTTCCATCACGGATTCCTTCCGGAAGCGCAGTGAAACGCTTTACGTGAAGCTCGGAGGCCTCGACAAACTGAACGTCCAGCCCAACAACATCGGCAACGACGGCACACCCACCGCCCTGCAGAATGCCAACCTGGGGCTGCGCCACCAGGATATGGATGATGGCCGCGGATTGGATTCGGCCCAGGTGGAGGGGGTGAGCGTCCAGCGCAATGCCCGCGCCCGCGTCCGCTCGGCTTTCACGGATCAGGAGCGGCGGGTGCAGGGCATCAATGGTGATTACCTGGCGATCGAAGGCTATGACATCGCCCATGGGCGCGGTTTTTCGCAATCAGATATCGGTAGCGCTGCGGCGGTGGCCGTTCTGGGCAGCGAGGCCATGCAGACCTTTTTCCCTTCCGGCGGCGGGTTGGGCGCCATCATCCGCGTGGGAGATGTTCCCGTCACGGTGGTGGGCGTGCTCAACCAGCGCGTCTTCCGGTTTCGCGATACGCCCGGCATGGGCAACATGTTCCATCGCAAGAACCGGCTCATCGCGGTGCCTTCGACGCTTGTGCAGCAGCGCATGCAGGGGGACAACTACCAGCGCGTGGACAAGCTCACATTCCGGATTCCGAAAGTGGACACCATCGAAACGTTCGCAAAAAGCCTCACGTCAGTTTTAAAAATGAACCATCGCCTGCAGGATGATTTCCGGCTGGATGATGTGGCCGCTCGCGAACGCAAGCGGAGGGACACCGGCGATGCCTACGACATCATCTTCATGCTGAGCGGCGTGCTGGCCCTGCTGGGCGGCGGCATCGTGAACGTGAACATCCAGCTGGCCTCGTTGAAAGAGCGCGTCCGCGAAGTGGGCGTGAAAATGGCCATCGGCGCGGCCGGCACCGAGATCTTCAAGGAATTCATGACGGAGGCGCTGTTGCTCACGGCCCTTGGAAGCACCGTTGGCCTGGGTGTCGGCGTGGCCTTTTCCTGGTTCATCACCCATTACATCGGCGTGCCGCTCGGCATGGAGCTGGGTAGTTTCCTATGGGCCTTCGCGCTGGCCATTGCGTTCGGTTTCGTGTTCGCATTGGTGCCGGCGTGGAAAGCCAGTCGGTTATCTCCTATGGAAGCTCTCCGCTATGAGTGACACGACCTCCATCCTGCTGCCGCCGGGGCCGAGCCTCTTGGATAGCGTCGAACCATCGCCGGCCTCTGGTGATCAGCGCCGTTCCTTCTCAGCCCGCTTGGCGCTGGTCCTGGAGGTGATCCGCACGGGTCTGACGGAGTTGTGGGCCCACAAACTGCGTAGTTTCCTGACTCTGACGCTGCTCATGCTCGGCGTTTTCGCGCTGGTGATCATGACCTCCGTGATGGACGGCGTGGTGGACAAGATCAGCACTGGATTTTCGGGCCTCAGCTTTGATGGCACCGTGATGCTGACACCGAAGGATCCGGAAACCACGGAGGAGCAGAAGCGCTTCGCCATGAGCCCCGGCCTCAGGTCCGAGGATCTCTCGCGGCTCACGGCCCCCGATGACAAAGTGCTGGCATTTCTTCCGCGCGCCTACAAACAGACGCCCGTGCGTGTCATCGGGGGTACGGAGCGGACCTTCGCCATTGGTGTGACACCTGAGTATTTCTCCTGGATGAACCGCAGCATCGGGATGGGCCGCGGGCTTACCGAAGCTGATTCCAGGCGCCGCAGCGCGGTGGCGGTGGTGGGTTCGAGTATCGGCTCGAAACTCTTTGGTGGCGCCGACCCGGTGGGCCGCAATGTCCAGCTTGAAGGCCAGAGCTTTCTCATCGTCGGCGTGCTTGCGCCGCTGCAGGTGATGAGCGACGATACCTGGCTCGATGGCAACGGCATTCTCATGCCCTTGGAAGCCTATCTGGATCGCATGGATACCAGCCACAAGCTGAGCCAACTGGCGGTGAAATTGAAATCCAAGAGGGATGTGGACGAAGTCAGCGCCATGCTTCTTAGCCGCGCCAAACAGGCCCACCACGGGATCGAGGATATCGAAGTCGCGGATCTGGGGGCGGAGCTGGTGAAGGCCTACCAGCAGTTCAAGGACCAGATTTGGGGTTGGCAGGTGGTGTTGCAGAGTCTTGCGGCCACGGTGCTGCTGGTGGGGGGTGTGGGCGTATTGAGCGTCATGCTCATCAGTTTCAGCGACCGCCGCTTCGAGATCGGACTTCGGAAAGCGCTGGGAGCCACGGATCATGAAATCCTCATCCAGTTCCTCCTTGAAGCCCTGGTACTGGCGGCGCTGGGCGCCACGGGCGGAACCCTCGTGGGCACCTTGGTTTGCAAGGCTCTTTCAGCCAATTTTCCTTACGGCCTTGTCGTGAATCCCATGGGTTTGCTCATCGCCTGGGCCGTGGCTCTGGGTCTGGCGCTCGTGTTCGGTCTCTACCCCGCCCTGAAGGCCTCGCGCCTGAGCCCCATGGAAGCCATGCGATGACGGCA
>JANXQX010000156.1 GCA_025353305.1 Holophagaceae bacterium | reverse complement strand
CCGGTCCTTGTTTGCCTCCGCATCCAGAATCCGCAGCCGGACAAAAACATGGGTCTCTGGAGGCAGTGTCCGCAACGCCGCCAGGACCTCGCGCTCACTATGTAAATCAGGCGGAATACGAGGCGGATCGGGATGAAGGATGGGCATGGAGACCTCCGACCCAGAGAGCTTGGCATGAGCAGCCAAGATGCAACGACAGTATATGTCGCTCACAAAACCCGATACTCTGCTACAAAATTTCCAAAGGTTACCAATTACTGCGTTGCACCACACATTTTGGCTTGTAGAAGGTTGTTTTATGAAGATGACCAGCAAGACCGATCGGGTCGCTCGCACATTCACTTGATCCACCACCTTGGACTCCCATGCGCCGTCCCACCAAGCGTCAGATCCGGCACCTTACCGACAAGCAACTCTCCGATCTCGCCGAGGTCATCGCCTGCGAACGTCTTCATCGCAGCCTCTCGCGATGGAGAGATGGTGGCGGGGCACCGATGGCCCATGCAGGGAAACAGGCTCTTGCCGAAGTCCTTCTGGCCGCCTGTAAGACCCAGCTTCCGGAACTGGAGGCTTTGCTGGAGGAAGTAAACGGGCACTGGGTCTACGTTGACCGCATGTATCGTTTCTACCACCACAGCCTGAAAGTCTACTGGCTTCAGGAGCAGACCCTCCAGATCCGCGACGCGTTGCAAGCTCTCATGCCAGACTTGAATTTGAACAACCTGTTCCGACAGGTCCTAGCCGTGGGTACAGGGAGCGCGTTCGAAATGCAGCGTTCCAATCGGGCTTGGCTCCCGGAAACCCTCCCAATCACCGCAGCCTTTCTTCATGCGAAATTCTTTTTGGAGATGGCCATTCGGTGTGCGAAGACCTACGACCGTGTGGACCAAGTCCTCGGCAGCGATTTAGCAGCGCTTTTGTACTTGTTTGACTTAAGGTGACAAGCGGTGGCAATGCTGCACCGAGAGGTGTTTTCAGAGGGACTCGGCCCAACTCATGAAAACGCCCGTTTGATGCAATGGCCTCGACTCCAACATCGGTCTACTGCCAGATCTTGGGCGGATCCATCAAGATCAGGAATAGTTGAGACATGCTGACCACCCCTATCGGCCCGCTCGCCACGAGGCAAATGGATTGGCTTCCAATGGGGCTCACACTGCCAGTGGTGATCTACCTGGGCGCCATCGTGCTCACTCTCTGGACCATCCGCCAGATGCGGGGTTCCCTCTGGCTGCTGTCGTTGCTGGTGCTGCCCGGAACGATCTGCCATGAACTGTCACATCTTCTCGTGGGTTTTTTGCTCAACGGGCATCCCCATGGATTTTCTGTATGGCCGCGGCGAGAAGGACGAGGTTATCTACTCGGTTCCGTGGCCATCGGAAATCCCCGCTGGTACAACGTCTTCTTCATCGGCTTGGCCCCGCTGCTCCTATTGCCCCTAGCCCTCTTGGGCCTCAATTGGCGTCTGGCCCATCACCCCGTCTTCGATGCATGGGAGGCCGGTGCCGTCTTCCTCATCGCCAACCTCGTCTTCGCCGCCCTGCCCTCATGGCAGGATCTCCGGACGGCCGCTCGTTCACCCATCGGATGGGGACTGCTGGTGGGCGGCGTGATCTGGGCCGTCCTGAGGTAGAGCCTGAAAGAGGGGTCTTCGTCGGATTGGTCGATCGCCATTCAAATCTAAGGGCCCCGATGGACAAAAGTCGGACATTTCTACAATTTAGACAACAAGTGTCAATCCCGATGACCGAGGCTGGGTCCGGAGGGGTAATCATGGACAGCACACACACGGCCGACTTGGTGGAGATCTTGCTCCGGATCGCCCGAGGCGGGGCCATGGGAAGCATGGTGCTCACCTTCCTGAAACTCTTCGGAATCTACGAGGGCGGGTGGTGGGGTGCCTTATTCCCTCTCCTGGGTGGTTTCCACTTAGTCCTATGCGCTTCGGCGGCCTTGGCGATCCTGGTGACTCTCCGGAGGCTGGCGGGGAGATAAGCCGGAGCTTGAGCAAACCAAAGCTTTCGACTCCCGCGCCAAGGTTCGGCTGGTGGGACGGGAAGGAAGGGATTCGAACTGCCATCTACATCCATCCCTCGAATGGGAATGGCGATATTGACAGCCAATGTCATTTCTAGACCGGTATATATAGGGTGTTGATTAAGGAGGAAAAATGAGCAGAAAACGAGGCGGGGTCAGGCCGACTGGGATCCGGGGCGTACCACGTTGCTACGACGCGGTGGTGAAGCTCTGGATGCTGCGCCTGCTGGTCCCCCTCGGCGGCCACAAGATCCTCCTCACCGAACGGAACATCCTGGAGGACGACATCGCGGCCTTCGTGGGCCTGAAGGTCCGCGAGGAGGAATTCAAGGCGGCGAACCACCGCGAAGCGCTCTTCCAGAAGCATGAGCTGGCCGAGGCCCGCGAAACATCCATTCCATGCGGAACCGCCATGGCGCGGAACATCCAATGGCTCGGTTCCACCGTGGGGCTCTCCCAAACGGAACAGGACGTTCTGCATTTCGTCGTGCTGCAAGCCCAGCACCCTGAGCTCGGCAAGACCCTGGAGATCCTGGGCGGCCTGAACCTGACAGCCATCCACCTACTCTTTGCGAAAGTGCTGGGCCTTCCCCAGGAGGCCGTCCGTTCGGCTCTGAGCCCTTCGGGCGCCCTTTCCCGGAGCGGACTCATCAGTTTCGACCTGCAGAACCGTTGGAGCTTTTCCAGCAAAGTCGAAACCCTGTCCGGCATTTCGGACCGCCTCGGCATCAAACTGTCGGATCGCACGCGTCTCTTTGCCCAGAATTTCATCTCGGCCCCCGCGCCCAAACTGAAGCTGGAGGACTTCCCCCACGCAGCGGAAGACGCTGCCCTCATTGAACAGTATCTGCGCGACGCCCTCAAAGCCCGCAGCCAGGGCGTGAACATCCTGATCCACGGAATGCCCGGCACCGGGAAGACCGAGTTCGTGCGGATGCTCGCCCATAGGCTCGAGGCGCACCTCTTCGAGATCGCCACGGAAGATCAGGATGGAAACCCGCGAGAGGGAAAGACCCGCTTCTGCTCCTACCGGCTCTCTCAGTCGATCCTGGCGCAGGTTCCAGGCCAGCTGGTCCTGTTCGACGAGATCGAGGACGTCTTCCAGGATAAATCGGATCCCCATGCTGAGCGCCGGGGCAACCAGAGCGGCATCAAGGCCTGGGTGAACCGTATCCTCGAGACCAATCCTGTGCCCGCCTTCTGGATCACCAACAACCACTCAACCATCGACCCGGCCTTCATTCGCCGCTTCGACTACGTCATGGAACTGAACATCCCGCCCCGCAGTGTACGGGCCAAGGTGATGGACAGCTACTTGGGCGAGCTGACCGTAGATGACCAGTGGAAGGCCGCCATGGCCAACCATGAGGCCTTGGTGCCGGCCTTGGTGGAGCGGGCGGTCAAGGTCGTCCGCCGTGTGAAGCAGTCCGAC
>JANXQX010000308.1 GCA_025353305.1 Holophagaceae bacterium | reverse complement strand
GAGTTAAACGCGAACCGGCGTATCGGCAATTTAGCCTGGCACTCTTTCAAAACAGGCGGCATTTCGGGAAAAGTGACGCCGCGCCGATGACGATACCGGAATCACCGTTTTTTTTGGGGCTGGACTTGTCCTACGAATGTGTTGATTTCCCCCGCCGGCGGGACTCCAATAGAGGCAGCCTCCCCTCGGTCTCATCCCTATAAACCTCATCTCAGGTCTTTGTTCCATTTTTCCCAACAACCCCACTTTTCTCTAGGAGTGCAAGATGAAGAAAATGATCTGGATCGGGACCTCCACCCTGTTATTCATGGCCGGGGCAGTGCTCATGGCGCAAAAATCAGATCCCCCTAAACCGAATCAGCCACCAACCCAACGCAAAGCGGACATCACCAATCGCAAAGGCGGCATCACCATCGGGGGCGCCATTGGGGGAGTCGGCGGCAAGTTCATTCCTTGGGGCGGTTTTGCGGACCTTTCGGATGTTGCGCCCTTGGTTGGCACATCGGTTAATGGCAAGTGCGCCTTCAATGCGACCTACGACGAGGTGAACATCGGTTCGGCCCCCACCAGCCCGGACTACACCAACAAATTGAAAGTGGACGGCAACGATGTCGCCATCAATACGGTTCGGCATCTCAACGTGGGCGAGCTCAAGTCCGTCACCACGCAGCCCTACCTGCCTGAGGGCTCCCATTCCCTCACACTATCCTTGGATGACGGCAATCTCGTTCCGGAATCCAATGAAGCTAACAATCAGTTCTCCATCAAGTACACCCTCAAATGCAAAGCCAGCACAGCGCCTCCGCACCCCAGCAAAGCCGAGGTCAAGGTTCTCGGCGTGGAATGCGTAGGCGGCCAAAAGGTGCGGGTTCACATCCTTATCGACTACCCAGGCGGGATCAACTCCTACCACGTCTGGTCCACCACAACTTCCAGCACCCCTGGGAGCAGAACCTTCACGGCTCCCTTCCCGCACCATGTGGATGAATGGGTCAGCATCGAGCACACCACACCGGATCCCGTGAACCGCAAACACCAGTGGGGTCTACAGGCACATTTCGAGGGCGGACATCCACCCATGATCGCGTTCGGGTTGGAGCCTGGCCCCGACAATCGCTGCCCGGGACATTACGTTCCCGGCAAGGTCACCGCAAAGCCCATAGACCAATAGAGGTCCACGCAAGCAATGGCCGCAATTAGCGTTTCAGGTTCGTGTGCTCAGAAGGCTCAAGTACGGTTCAAGCCACCCGAATAAACGGGGGTCGCCTCATGCGATCCCCGTTTTTGTTCTGGTACCAATGAGGTGGGTTCAAACCTGGTAACGAATTTTCGTGCCTGGTTCGCCCATTCGCCAGAATCGTCGCGTCGGGCGCGAATCTCGCTTCATTCAAGGTGACCGCCGCTGTGATTGGTTCTCCGCCCTGCCATGAACGCGCATGAATGTGTTGATTTCGCCAACCAGAAGGAATCCAATGGGGACCCAAACCCAATTCTTCATCACCATGACGTCGTATGCAGGCATCCAAGTGCCGCTTTACCAACAACCCCACTTTTCGAGGAGAGCAGGATGAAAAAGGAAATCTTGTTTGGAGCCTCCGCCCTTTTATTCCTGGCCAGTGCAGCTCTGGTGGCACAGAAACCTGAGCCCACACGCCAGAATCTGCGAACAGACAAAGCCAGGCCTGACATCACCAGCCGCAAAGGCGGCATCATCATCGGTGGCGCCATCGGCGGAGCGGGTGGCAAGTTCGTTCCGTGGGGCGGATTCGTGGACCTTTCAGATGTCGCGCCCCTGGCGGGCACCTCGGTCAACGGCAAGTGCGCGTTCAACGCTACCTATGACGAAGTCAATATCGGCATGGCTCCCACCAGCCCGAACTACACCAATAAGCTGAAGGTGGATGGTGGCGATGTGGCCATCAATACGGTCCGGCATCTCAACGCAGGCGAATCCAAGTCCGTCACCACTCAGCCCTACCTGCCCGAGGGCTCTCATTCCCTGACACTTTCCCTGGATGACGGCGATCTGGTGGCGGAATCCAACGAGGCCAACAATCAGTTCTCCTTCAAGTACAGGTTGAAATGCAAAGCCAGCACGACGCCGGCGAACCCCAGCAAAGCTGAAGTCAAGGTGCTCGGCGTGGAATGCGCAGGCGCTCTCGGCGTCCGTGTCCACATCCTTATCAACAACCCGGCCGGAATCCTGTCCTACCACGTCGGCTGCACTGAGGGAGGCGCGCCCTATGTGGACAGAACCTTCACGACACCCTATCCAACCCACATAGATGAGTGGGTCTCAGATGCCCACACCGCACCGGAGACCATCAACCGAGAGCACCAATGGGGCCTTCGTGCGGAGTTCCCGGGTGGAGTTCCACCCATCCTCGCTTTTGGATTAGAGCCCGGCCCCGAGCATCGCTGCCCAGGGCATTACGTTCCCAGCACGCTCATTGCTAAATAACAATCCCTGCCTGTGGCGGGTGTAAGCAAGTAGTCGAGAACAGACAAAAACGAGGCCCAGGCTGAATCGCCTGGGCCTCGTTGCGTAAAAGCAGGGCCTAGCTGGGCACGTCCATGATGTTCTTGCGAATCGCGATGGTGTAGACGGTTGGACCGGGGCCGAAGCCGTACAGCAGGCCGTTCTGGCACTGCAGGGGGATGGTGTATTTGTTGTTGCCCCAACTCTTGAGCGTGATGGTCATGCTGCAGGCCGCCGCATTCAGGGTCAGTTCGATGAGATCATGTTTGTTGGGATCGAAGGGGTTGATGCCTTGGGCCAAGCCGCTCCCGCCCCAACGGCGATCGTTGAACCACTGATTATCCCCATTGTTGGTGATTGAGGTGAGGGTGCCCTTGTTGGCGTCATAGTAGAGGCCGCCTTCGGCGTACCCAACGACAACGTTGGTGTTATTGGTGGAGTTGTTCGAAGTGAGGGTGTAGCCCAGCCAGTACCACTTTGAAGAGGAAGACTGTTTGCACCAGTCAACATAGGGTTTGATGCAGGCGCAGGGGGCGGTGCTGACCGGCTTCAGGATGGAAACTTGGGAGAAATGCTTGATCTGGGCAGCATCCAGATGCTTGACCGCTGCCTGGGGCGTGTCACCGGCGGTGACGGGCACGGCAAATGCCAGGGACGCGGCCAGGCCGACGATGAGATTACGAACATTTGTCATTTGTTCCTCCAAAATGAAAAGGGTGGGTGTTGGGAACTGTGGTGGTGAACCAGGGTTCCATTGGGAATGGTCAACATCTGTTGCAAGTTGGCGTGTCGCGGAAGTACAGGTGGAGCTTGGCCTGCTCCTTGCAAACGACTGCACACGCCTTACATCCGATGCCTTTCGCCAAATCAAGAAGGATTCCCACCGTCATGGGGCTGCTCCTTGAGTCGGAGTATATGCAGAATCAGATTGCATGAATCGTAAATATGAAATTTAAGGTGTGATGTGCTATTTAGCACACTTTATTCCGCCTCGTCGGATGCGCTTCGAAACGGAACGCGAATCACACAGGGGGGACCCAACCGGGACCTCCCGCACGATTCTGCAACGCCGCCGATCAGTACTAGCGAGCCCAATCCAGGCTGTCACGTTTTGCGGTGTAGTGGGCGCCTAGGTTCAATGCGATGGCGCGGTTGCAAAGCTCCAGGGCGCCATGGAAGTCCCCCAGCTCGCTGCGTGCCTGGATGCCCCGCTCGAAGCAGGTCATGGATTCCAGACGGGCTCGATATCCGTGGCCCAGGTCCTCCTCCATGGAGGGGAGATTCACCAGCACCAGTTTCACGGCCTCGTCCGTTGCCTCCCAGTGCTGGAGCTGGGCCTCCGCGTCCGCCACCACGTCATAAGCCACCGCCTTGACCGCATTCGGCAAGCTTGCCTGCCCCTCCAGGGTCCGCCGCAGGTACTTGAGTGCTGATTCGGGCCCGCTGAAGGCGGCTTCCTGGTGACCTTTCAGCAAGTCCTCCAGGTGGTCTTTCACGGATTTGCGGACTTGTTCGGGGCGACGTGCCATGGGACCTCGATGAATCAAGAGTCCATTGTCGCAGGATGCAGACTCCAGCGCTCACGGGCCGAGGCTTCCCGCGCTTCCCCGGTGAAAAAGCTCCAGGCCACGATGCGGCTCTGTTTCTGGCCTTGAGCCATGGGGAGGACCCGCTGCCCCTGAACCCGCGCCGACTTCAGGGCATGGAGGATTCCTGGCAGGTTGGAAGATTTGGAAAGCAGCGTTGTGAACCAGAGACATTTCATGGGAATCGCCGTGCTCTCCTCGATCATGCGGCGCACGAAGGCCGCCTCGCCACCCTCGCACCACAACTCCCCGCCCTTTCCACCGAAATTCAAGACGGGAGGGGCTTTCCCGGCCCTCCCACGACCCAGATTCGTCCACTTCCGCCGTGAGCCAGCCTGGGCTTCTTCCGGCGCTGCATGGAAGGGTGGGTTGCACATGGAGAGATCGAAGAATTCGTCGTCCTTGAGCAGGCCTTGGAAAATCGACGGCGGCGACTGCAGCCTGAACTTGATGGCCTGCGAGAGACCGTTCGCCTCCACGATCTGCCGCGCCGCCGCCAGGGCTTTCGCATCGATGTCGGAACCCAGAAAACGCCAGCCGAAGGTGGCGTGGCCCACCAGCGGATAGATGACGTTGGCACCTACGCCAATGTCCAGCACCCGCACCCGTGCTTCCCGAGGTATCTTGCCGCCGTTATCTTCGGCCAGGAGATCTGACAGGTGATGCAGATAATCCGCGCGGCTTGGCACCGGTGGACACAGGAAACCGGGCAGAAGATCCCAGTGGGCTATGCCGTGGACGTGCTTCAACAACGCCCGATTAAGGATCTTGACGGCGGCCGGATCCGCATAATCGATGGAGGCATCGCCATAAGCGTTGGGCCGCACGAAGGGCCCTAATTCAGGACAGCTGGCAAAGAGTTGGTCGAAATCGTAGCCGTGGCGGTGAGGATTGCGGGGATGCAGGCCCGGCTTTTGCGCGGCACCTTCCCGCAACGCTGGCATCGCCTTCGACCTAGGCTTCATGGGGCTTGGAAAGGTGCATGGCCATTCGTTTCCTGATGCAAGGGTAGCACCCGGAAACCACAGCAATCGGGCCGCGCCGGCCCTGGGGCGCTTCACACAAACCAGCGCGGCGCTAGGCTGGGCGTCCATTCCAAACCAATCCCACTCGAATCGCCTTCAGGAGGATCAACGCTCGCGCTCTCAAACCTTTGGCTTCCCATACTGCTTTCGGCGGTCTTCGTGTTCATCGCCAGCAGCCTTGTCCACATGGTGTTCAAGTGGCACAACTCGGACTACCTCAAACTCCCCAACGAAGATGAAGTGCGGGACGCCATCCGTAAGGAGAACCCCGGTCCGGGCCAATACGTCCTGCCCTACTGCGCGGACATGAAGGAGATGGGCGGCGAAGAGATGACGGAGAAGTACGTGGATGGCCCCCTGGGGATCCTGTATTTGAAGGCCAACGGCATTCCGAAGATGGGCCCCCCGATGATCTCCTGGTTTCTCTTCAATGTGCTGGTGGCCATCTTCGCCGGTGTGCTGGCCTGGCACACCCTGCGCGTGGGCGCCCACTACCGGGCGGTGTTCCATCTGGTGGCGCTGGCCTCGTTCATGGCCTACGGCCTGGGTGGCATCCCCAGTGCGATCTGGATGGGCAAGCCCTGGCGTTCAGTCTTCAAGGAGCTTGCCGATGCCATCATCTACGCCCTGCTGATGGCCGGGACATTCGGTTGGCTCTGGCAGAGGTAGGTGGCCCATTGCAGGGTTAGGCGAGATCCGACTTCCACTTCGATGAGTCCTGAAGGTGGCTACGAAACCCACTGAAACGGTTCTCGCTCTATTAAAAGCCTGGAATGCCCGCGAGTTAGACTATTTTCTCTCCATGCTTACCGAGGACATCGAATGGTACGACCTGGGCATGCTGCACCCACCCGCTCTGGGCCGCCAAGCGGTCCGGGCCTTCACCGAATCTATCTGGGTGGCCTTTCCGGATTTTGAATACGTCCTTGAACATCCCCTCTGCGTCTCCGCGGATGGAAACCGCTGCGTAGCGCTTTGGAGAATAACCGCTACCCACAGTGGCGAATTGAAGCCGCCGGGTTTCGCGCCAACGGGGCGGCGGGCGAGAATTCAGGGTGTCGACATCATCGAGTTCCGAGGAGAGAAAATTTCCCGGGTCCAAAGCCTGTTCGATCTGCTTGACGCGGCTGAGCAACTGACTGGTATGCCTCTCCGTTTCCCCCCTGGGAGTGTTAGAGAACGTATCGCTGTATTTCTTCAACGCATAGTCGCCTTCTTTGCACGGCGGCGCTCGCACCGTGCTGATTGACCTCTCGTTCAACCCGGCCCCAACCGTGTGCGACCACCGTCATGCTTAAAATCTCCAGCCCTCGGTTGGACCAGTTGGCTTAATTCGTTGGGCCGCTCAGCTTTCATCGATACGATGGCCCTCATGGACTTCCTCGCCATCTCCGGCAGCCTCCGCTCCGATTCTTCGAACACGGGTGTTCTGCGGGCGCTCAGGGCCCTCGCACCACCCGGCCTCCACATAAACCTGTACGAAGGAATGGGGTCGCTTCCGCCCTTCGATCCCGGTCTGGAACCCGAGGAGGCTCCCTCCGCGGTCCTGGATTTCCGCGCCCAGATCCGGGCAGCCGAAGGCGTCATCATATGCACGCCCGAATACGCCCACGGCATGCCGGGCATCCTGAAGAACGCCCTGGAGTGGACCTTGGCTTCGGGGGAATTCGTGGACAAGCCGGTGGCGGCGCTGAGTAGTTCACCCGCTGCGTCCGGGGGCGAAAAGGCGCTGAATTGGCTGACCCAGACTCTCGCGGTCATGTCAGCCCATATCGTCCAGGAGATCTCGCAACCCATTCCCTATGGCCGCAGCCGCGTGAAGTCGAGTGGAGAGATTGTCGATCCAGCCATGGAGGAATCCTTGCGAGCCATCCTGGATGGCCTGGCCCGCGCGGTGGAAGTCCACGCCAAGAGCCGGAGCCAGCCTTGATCGAGCTGTATGTGGATGGCGACGCCTGTCCCGTCAAGGATGAAATATTCCGTGTCGCCAAGCGCTATGGTTTGAAAGTGCACCTCGTCGCCAACTCCAGTCTGCGCATCCCCCGGGATCCGCTTTTCGAGATGGTGGTCGTGCGGGGCGGCCAGCTCGACGTGGCCGACGATTGGATCGCCGAGCGTGTCACGGGCACCGACATCGCCATCACCTCTGACCTTCCACTGGCCGCGCGCTGCCTCGCCAAGGGCGCACGGGTGCTGGATCCCCGGGGCAAGGTATTCACCGATGACACCATGGGAGACGCCCTGGCCACCCGGGAGCTCATGGCCCAGCTGCGGGATATGGGCATCGTCAGTGGGGGGCCAGCGCCCTTCGAGGCCAGGGACCGTTCAAGGTTCCTGCAATCCCTCGACACGTTGATCCAGGCTTTGAAGAAGGGCTTGCGCTGAATGCAAGGAGCCCAAACGCTCCCAT
>JANXQX010000328.1 GCA_025353305.1 Holophagaceae bacterium | reverse complement strand
CTTCTTAAGATCCTTGCCTTGGGCCAGAGGGAGATTGGCGCGGGTCTTGTGGAGCCGGCTGGGTCGGCCTTCAAGCGGATCCGATCCCAACAATCGCTGCGTAAATCGCTTCCCCGTACACGGAAGCTGCCTTGACGTTCTCCCCAATGATTGACACCTACACCTAGCTGACTCCACCCAGAACGGCTAATAGAAACCTTCGACCTGCCCAGTGAGGTACAGTCGGACCTCCCGGAATCCCTGTGTCCCTGCTTTCAGGAGGTCCAGAGCGGCCTTACCCCCAAATAGTGGGGCCTGGTTGGGTTTCTGAATCCACGCATCGGCCGAGGCCTCATTCAGCAGGGTGTGCAGTGCCTTGAATATGGAAAGTGTGTGAGAGATTCGCTCGAGTTGGTCGACCGTGAGTGCGCCCGCCTCCGGCATGCGATCAAGGCCAAGTAACTTCAGCCCGTCATCTTCATGGAGACCCCAAGCCGCCATGATTCGGAAGAAAGTCTGTAGGCCTATCCTCTTGGTGCGTTCGTCCATCAGTAGAATCCCCGCCCCCACTCTATTGCCCGAGGTCCTTCGAGGGAACCGGGTTCATGTGAGGCAGGTCGGCCTCCATGGAAGGCTTCCAAAACGGCAGCGGGATCAGCCTTGCGGCCACCTATGTAGTTGATTGTGGACGGAGGACCGAATCGGCTATGCGGACGGTTCCCACCTCGGGTTGAGAAGCTCATGGAGCGGAACCCCGACGGCAGCAGCCAACTTCTCCAAGTTCCGGATGGAGATGTTGGTGTCTCCCTTTTCGACCACGCTGATGTAGGTGCGGTGGAGTCCACTTTGGAACCCTAACTCTTCCTGGGAGATTCCAAGGGCGCACCTCGCGAGGCGAAGGTTCTTCGCGAAGAGGAGCTGAGCATCTCCGAGCTTTGGACCACGTCTAGCCACGGAGCCAGAGTGGTTGTGATGTGATGAATGACTCTACAGTATATACATCACATTCGTGTGAGACCTCAAGGCAATACAGGCCGGAAAGTTCATGAACGGCAATGGAGAGTGGGAATGGATCCAGTTCGAGCACACACCTGTTACGGAAGGGCTGTCCTCGCCATGGCGGTCTACCTCTGTTCCCCTGCCGTCGCCGCAGGTAAGGAGGAGGCCATCAACCGCCGTATGCGGGCCCAGATCCGAGCCGACATCAAGGCACATGGGCAGACATTCAGTGGGCCGGAGGTTGTCCCTCCCGCCCTGCTGAAGGCCATCGAAGGGAAACGGCTGGTGAGTCTCGGGGAAGGGACCCATGGGACATCCGAGATTCAGACACTCCTCGGGAACATCATCCTCGCCATGGCCAGGAAAGGCCGAGTGGTGGTCTTCCTGGAGGATCAGTTCGGGTCCGTCGCTCCGATCAACCGGTTCGTCCAGGGAATTGGGGAGGACGGCGATCTCCCCAAAGCGATGGATGGGCTCTATGGCGTCCACAAGACCCACGAGTTCGTGGACTTCTTCCGGGCAGTCCGAACGTTTAATCAGGGCACCTCGGTTGGAACCAAGATCGAGATCTACGGCGTGGACAATGTCATCTGGCCGGGCCCCGCGGATCCGACCACGCTCCTCAAATCGTTCTGCGCTGCCAACGATCTGAAGCTAGATTCTGAGCTCGCCGTCTGCGCGGCCTACTTCCAAGATCCGAAAACCCAGACGCCAGCGAGCAGAGCCGCCTGCGTCGGTGCAGCCGCCAACATTCGGCTCGTGGTCGACGGGGTTGCTCCCGCAGTCCCTGGGCAAGTAGAAGCAGCAGTCATGGCGAATGTCCTGGTCAGGAACCTGCAGCAAGACGAAGCAGCCAACGGAAAGTTCGCGGCGGCCCTCGTGAACAAGCTGGGCGATGGTCCTTTCAATACGATCATCAACGGCCCACGAGACGCTGGGATGGCCGAGAACATCAAGATCCTCATGGATGGCAAGATCCCCGCCACCGGCGTCGGGGTCTTCTGGGCTCATAACGCCCACGTCGGCCGGATCAGCTACCTCGATGGCGACCCCATCGGCTTTCCAAGCACCTGGGGGAACGCCGGCAGCATCCTCAGCACGTGGCTGGGCGATGGGTACGCCCCCATCGCGACCATGACGGGGAAAGGAACCTTTCGGGCCCACGTCGTGGGCAAGGACGGTTCTGTCTCCCCATTCCAGCCGGCTACGGCTCCCGCGATCCACCCGGATTGCTTGAATGCACTCGCCTCCTCGGTGTTCTCGAAGCCCGTATTCTTCACCACAAAGTCAGTGTCCCACCTGGGCTTCACTCGGACTGAGTTCGTGATCAGCGCCATCTATGAAACGCTCAATCCCGGCCATTGTTTCACCAACACGGTTCCCGCGATGGCATACGTCGGCGTAATTTCCTTCCCTGTCAGCACCGCGGCCCACCAGATGGTCAATCCCGGAAGTAAAGCTGTTCATCCGTGACGGTTCCATCCATCCCATGAGCACAACTTGATGTCGCAAATTGCGATATCAAGCCTCCCCTGACCTAGGCGGCAGACTCCCCAAAGGAACCTGCTGCCCCCAAATTCGGGCATCGACAACGTTCGGATTTACAATTCGCCTTTCTGCTTGCGGGTCTTACGAACACGAACAAGGGGCGCACGCTGCCTCAGGAGAGCCATAGGATCGACCGAAGGCCTCGGAGCCAAGTAGTCGAGCCCATCAAGTGAATCTAGGGCCTTGAGAACCTTCAGGAGCGAATCCACAGTGGAGCCCTTTCCTCGCTCCAGGTCACGGACAGCCCGCACACCAAGACCTGCGAGGACGGCCAGTTCCTCCTGATTGAACCGATGGCGAACTCGGAGGTCCCGAATCCTCGTTCCCAATTCGCCCGCGAGTTCAGCAATGGTCAAATACTCGAATGCCATTACAGGCTCTCTTTCGCCGTTTATTGCGTCTTTTACATTTTTCAGGCTGTTTTTAGCCGGTATGATCAGCCTAGGACATTGTCTTGTACTGTCAATTCAGGGTTTCTTTCGCTGTTTTGGCACGTTGTTGACCATTGCAGGCGTATTGGCTCTGTAAGGATCTAGCCATTCGCGCCAGGTGATGGCGGGCATCGGCCACCAGGGCCACCTGCGTTGGTGCAGCGACCCGGATTCGATTGGAGGTCGACGGGGTACCTGATTGTGCAATGTTCGAGGTCGCCGCAGAGATTCCCCCTCACATGGCTCATTGCACAGATGGTCCCCTCGTCCTCCATCAGCGGCCTCTGGGGGCTGGGAAGAATTAGTTCGCGCATTCACCGAGAGGCGGAGGCGCTTTTGCGCAATGCGAGAACTTAGAAGGAGTCGTTGCGCAAAAATGTCCGACTTTCAGGGGTTCATCCATGAACCCATTCTAGGCTTCAGGGAGGTCCAGCCAGGGAGGACTCCCCTTGACGGGGGTCCAAACCCCAGCAGACCCTGGCCGACAGGGCAGGGGGGTTACCCCCTGGCGTCGGCACTTTGGGTCTGGGGTTTGGAGGGCGAGGAACCGGCCTGGCCACAGGACAGGACGGCAGCCCGGCCCCAGTCAAGAGAGCCCGGACACCGGACCATCCAAGGCAAGCAACAACGCCCTCCAGCGGGCAGGGTTGCCAGAGTCGATCTGAGCGGGGTGCCCTCGCCTCTGATTCCGTTTTCGTAGCGTAAGTTCTATTACGGACTACACTGGAGATGGAAGGTGAAGACCATGCTCAAGAAAGCCAAAGCCAAATCCAAGGCCGCGACGATGAAGTCGGCTGTCGGCCCCAGCTTCAAACGAGGTTCTGGAGCGGTGCTGGAGCACCGGCCGACGACTCCGACCGTGCCCAAGCTCACCTCTCTGGCGGCCGCGCTCAGGACCTTCAACCGGGTCACGGAGAGCCTAGGCATGGTCACCGACCAGAAGTTGAAGATCATCAACCTAGGGAAGACCAAGTATTTCGACTCCCTAAAGCAGCCCGCCCCCTCCCTAAACCTCGATTCCGAGGACCGGCTGGGTTACTTCCTCTTGATCGTCGAGCTGGCTGGAGACTTGGTTGGGGACACCGGCGACTGGCTGCGTTCTCCCAACACGGCCCCAATCTTCGGGGGGAAGGCTCCGCTGGACCTGCTCCTCGCAGGCCGGATGGAAGGGATGTTCACCACTCTGAACTACCTCAAGGCTTCCTACGGCGGCTGGGCGTGACTGCAGAGTCGCCGATCCCAACCCATCACCACGAGGGCAGCAAGGTCTTCAACCTGCGTGCCCTCAGGGAACCCTCTGCCGTCGATCGACACACCGAGCCAGAGGAACGGGAGGGCGTGCAGAACTTCATGGCTCGGTATCGGCTACCTGTCGTGGATCGCTTGGCCAGCCCCCTTTCCAGGCTGAAGGCCTACCTAGGGTCTTCTGGCTCTTCCTTCTCTATCAGCCGTTTCAGTGATGGGTCCTATCCTGCCGTGTACATGGCCGACTCAGATGAGACCAGCTTGGCCGAAGTCTCCTTCCACCTCGCAGAGAGGCTGCGCGAGACCTCCGCGGAGAAAACCAAGATCCACACCTTCCAGCTCTCCCTGTTCATTCTGAAGGGTGAAACGGTGGATGTTCGCGTGGGCTTCCCCAAGCTGCACCTGAAGGACGATTGGAGCCCAGCACAAGCGTTTGGGGCCGAGGTGCGGACTGCCAGCGCCGAGGGCATCACCTTCAGGTCAGTGCGGAAGCCCGGTGGCGTCTGTACAGCCGTTTTCAGAGCCACCTTGGTTGAAGATGGACTGCCGCTGCCATCGGTCAGTCTCCAGTGGGATGGACGAGATCTCGTGCAGGTTTAGGTCACATCAATTGGGGGGCTCAACGTAAACCCGGGTGTTCACGTTGAGCCTCGTAGAGGAGATCCGACTGCTGGCAGTACGTGATGATTCGAGGTAGTTGCTCCCATGATGGGTCGATCCTGATGGCCGGGACAGGAAGCATCACATCGACCTCTGTTCCCCAGGCCCAGAGAGTGGCTGGTCCCCCATAGCCCAGTTCCTCCTCCTTCGCGGATTTCAAGACAACTAGCTCCGTACCGGTGACGGTCTGAACCACGGCGGCCCAATAGGTCATATCTCCTGGATCCGTGGGGCCCGCCACCACCGTCTTGGAGCCGGTGAATCGCGATTCGCTGTTGGTGCTATGGTCCACGAGGACGCGGAAGCGGATCTTTGCCAAGGAGGCATCGTACGTTCTGATGGGAAGCGCCCAAGGCTGTTTGGGCTGTTCTTCATCTGTCGATGCGAGGTGAAATTCAATATCCTTTGGCAGGGGAAGAGATAGGGGATTGCGGCAATCTGCCAAAAATTGGTTCAACTGCTCATCCCTCCAGGGGCGGACCGCCGCAACGTTGAAGGTTCTGTCCCAGGGCAGGACTTCTGTCACTGCCCAAGCCCAGATCATGTCCGCAGGTTTGATTTCCCGGAGGACTTCCTCAAGCCTTGGCCGAACCTGTGCAGCCATAGATTTATCGCTCTTCTCAAGTTCATCTGCGTAGACCCATTCCTGTGGAGCTGCGACCAACGCCCCACAGATCGTGCGCCACGCTTGCCGGTGGGTGTTCATCCAAAAGGGTAGGCCCTTTCTGATTCCCGCCTGAAAACCTCCATGCGGAACATCACGCACCCAGTCGGGGACTGACTTCTTATTTCCGAATCCCATGTCCGATCTCCTTTGAGGGCGTCGACGCTGTCGGTGAGCTGTGGTGCGTCCGATGCGCAAGCTGGACAGCCGCCGCTTCCATTTCCATCTTCTTGCGCTCAGCCTCGGCGGCTTCGGCGGCCGTCCTCGCCGCGAGCTCCCCACGCCTCACTTGGTCCTGGTGACGGGCCAGGTCCGCGGCCTCCTGTCCCGCCGCGTGGCTCCAGCGACGGGCCCACTCTGCCGGGGACAGGATGGCCCGCCGCAGGATATCGGGCAGCTCGCGCCGCATGTCCCAGAGCCTCTGCCACCAGGCCCGGTCCGGTGCAGAGGGGGTCTCAGTCTGGATGGCCGTTTTCGCCATCAGTTCGGGATCTGTGACGGTGCGGCCGGCAGCCCCGATTTCGAACCGCCCAGCCTCAGGGACGGCTTGGATACCAGCGCTTTCAAGGCGGCCCCTGACCCGGTCCGGGGAGACGGTGCGCTCCACAGCCGCGGCTACCATGCTCTCCACGGCTTTGACGGTTTGGGCCTGATCCCGGCGCCCCTTCTCGAGGCGATTGAGGCCCGCCGGAGCGAGGGTATAGAGCATGAGGCCACCCTGTTTCTCGCCCGCCAGGATCCCGGCCCGCTTCAGCTTCGAGAGGTTGTCCCGGGTCTTCTTGTCGAGGTCGGCCGTGCCGAGGCCTCCTGGGTTCGCAGCGACCAATTCGAGGACCTGGTCGTAGCTGGCCGTCCAGCGGATCCGGGCCTTGTCCGTGTCTGGGGTGATGGTTGGGACCTGGGCCATCAGACCCTTTCGGCGACCCTTCGTGAGGTCCGCGGCCTCCTGAGCATGGGGCATGGCGTCCAGCTCTTGGAGAGAGACCTGGGCCACAGCCATTCCAGCCTCCACCTCGTGCAGAGCCATCTCCAACTCGTTGAGTTCCTGGATCCGGCCTTCCCCATCCAGGAGGCCGAAGGCACGCAGTTTCTTTTCGAGCAGATCCTGGCGCTTCACCCCCTTGATCGATGAGGGGATCTTGCCGCTCTCCCGGCGGACAATCTCGAGCTCCCGGTGAGTCAGGGGGGCTTGCCCAAGCTCACGTTTCATCTCCTGGGCGGCCAGGATCTCGGCCCGGCGTTCCCGGAACACCGACCCCCGCTCGATGACCCGTCCATCAGGGCAGACCACCCTGGCTCCCTGGGCTCCCTCCCCATCGGCTCGACCCGGTTCGATTTCAACGATATAGCCCCGTTCGGCCGCAGCCTGGACCACCGCCTGCGTGATCCGGTCTCGGGCGCCACCCTCCTTGCTGAGCCTGGCGACGTGCAGGCCATTGTCGAAAGCCCGGAAGCCGTCTTCAGCTAAGACCACCGGGAAAATGTACCCATGCAGGTGAAGGTCCGGTTCCTTGGCGCGGTTCTCCGCATGCAGGTAATTCAAGACGAGGGGCTTGGCCTCGACCCAGTCAGGTTGTGCCTTCCGCCCCTTACCCGAGCGCCCACGCGTGCACCCCTCCTCGAGCGACTCCAGGTTGGCCAGGGCCGCCACCCGAAGGAACGCGTGGGCGCTCTCTGGGTCATCTTTCGTGGCCTCCGACAGCTCGCAGGGCAGGGAGATCACAACCTCCCTCGGGGTCCGAAAGAGGACCTGCTGGCGGGTGATCTTGTTCCCCTCGATGTCGCATCCCTGGCAAAGATTTCGAAGGAGACGGGGAGGGGGGAGACCTATGCCATCCCAGCCCACCTTGGCCCAGGGCTCCGGGTCGATTACCGGCTCGATCAGGCCCTCCCGGGAGAGGTAACCCTTCACCCGGGAGAAGGGGCCGACCTCCTTGGAATCCTGCAGATGCCCCCCCACATAGTCCACGGCACCCTGGGCGGATTTAGCCGGCGGACCATCGTAGTAGCGGGCCATGATCCACATGCACGCCCCCTAGTCCCGGCGGGCCTGGTTGGGGGTCCCGAGTGCGGAACTAGAGTCGCTCTTTACCCCCGCAGCCACCTGGTTGTTATCGCGTAGATCCCGAGAGTGACCCCCTGTGCAGGCCTCGATCCTTCGGGGGGGCCTTGGCTCTGGGCTGCTGTGGTTCTGGGCCATCATCCACATGGGTTTCCGCTAGCTCCGAGGGACTTGTTTCAGGGCCTTGGCCACTGCTCCGAAGCCATGCTCAACAAGGACAGCGAAAAGATCGCTGTCGCTCAGGTTGAGGCCCTCGGCAGCCTCTCGAAGCGTGGTCCAAGCGTCGGCTGCCGGGCCTGTAAGCCGGGCTGAAACCTTCACCGTCCGGGAGGCCTTTCCAGCCAGTGCCACCTCAAGCCGCTTGAGCAGCTTTGCCTGCCTCTTCGTTGTTCCTTCGACCATAATTGCCCCCACGGGTGATATCCTCATAGAATAGGCCCTCGTCTTTAGCGTGCAACCCCTATAGGGGGTTTTTCAGATAAGCACCCTACGCACACACCATCAGATGGTGTGTGCTTGGTTGCCAATTTTGACACTATATCCGAACTGGCGGATGCTCTTCGTGCACCCTTGTTCGTCCGTAGTGAGTAGTGTCCAGAAGTTTCTGTAAGTCCTCGATAGCAGGTAGATCGCAGTGAGTGCAGGGGGTCAGCGAAGGGAGGGCGGAGCCCGACCGAAGCTGACCCCCTGCGGCGTTTGGTTCATGCGCCCTCCGGCTTCAGCCAGGTGGTGCCGACCCAGCGCTCGTGCTGCTCCATGAGCAGGGCCCCATACAGGCGATCCCGGCTGGCTGGGTTGGGCCAGATGCGAATGGTTCGGCCCCGCCGCTTCAGTTCCTGGTTCACTCGCTCGATATGGTTGGTCGTCCGCAGGCGCTTCCGGTGGCCAGCCGGGACGTTGAGCACGGCCAGCACCGAGTCGAAATGCTCCTCCAGGTAGGCCACCAGCTTCGGATACTTCTTCCCCCAGTGCTTCTCCAGCAGGGCCCTCTCCTCCTCGGCCCGCTCCCTGCTGCTGGCCTGGAGGATCATCCGCAGATCCTCGCAGAGGGCGGACTTGTCCATGTCCCGCGCCAGGTCCAGGGCGCGGCGCATGAAGTGGGTCTGGCATTGCTGCCACATCGAGCCAGGGAAGGCGGTCTCGATCCCCTTCACCAGCCCCTCATGCGCGTCCGAGACCACGAGCTCCACCCCGGTGAGGCCGCGCTCCTTCAGCATCCCGAACAACTCCGACCAGGCTCGGCCCGTCTCGCTGGACCAGTCCAACCACCCCAGCACTTCCCGCTGACCCTCGGGGGTGACACCGGCGGCCCAGAGGAAGGCCCGGCTCGTCACCCGGTGGTTGTCTCGGACCTTATCAAACCGGGCGTCCACCAGGAGGTAGCGGTAGCTCCCCAAAGGCCGTTCCCGGAAGGCGTTCACCTTCGGCTCGATGGCCCTCAGCAGGTTCGACACCGTGCTGGCCGATACCTCCACGCCCAGCATCTCCTCCGCCAACTGCGCCACCTTCCGCGTCGAGACCCCCTTGATCACCATCTCGCCCAAGGTCGCCGCCAACGCCTGCTCAGAGGTCTGCCACCGCTCCAGGCACGAGGGGAAGAACGACCCGTTCCGGGCCTGGGGCAGCCTCAGCTTCAGCGTCCCCATTCGGGTCCGAAGTTCCCGGCCTTTCAACCCGTTCCGATAGCCATTGGGCCGGGGCAGGCCCTTCGCATTCCAGGGCGCCCCGAAGTGCTCCTCCGCCTCCTCGCCGATCAGTGCCTGCACGACCTCCTCCACGAGCGCCCTGACGCTCTCGCCGCCGTCTGCGAACAAACCTTCCCCAAAGCCCCTTCCGGGCCCAAACTTCCCTTCGGCCATCGCGTCCTCCATGGTTGGTGGTTTAGAACGCGATCAACCTACCGGACTCGGTGGCCAACCTCTACTCCAGGCCCCCAATCCCGGACTTACAGACACTTTTATACACAACCCGAGTGGATCGATCGAGTTCTAGAATCGACGACTCGATCATCGCTAGCCTGACTTGAAATCCCCGGTGCAAATGACGCTTTACGTTTTCGGATTTGGTACGCTCGAGAATGTCGATCAGTCTGCTCATCAAGGATGAGTGAATTGGTAGGAATGTGTCGCGGTCGATGTTTGCAGCCATGTGAGCCTAACGAACGAAACCAACTGAACCCGCCTGCACCGAGAGGCTGAGCGGGGCCGAGGAAGCTGGAAAATGAGGGAGTGGAAGGCAATGTAGGTGGGGAGCGGGTTTAGCGAAAGGTTAGGCTGCTCATTGTCGGTTCGCCTTGAGGGATGCAAGTATCTTGTTGGCAGTTCCACGCCCGATGCCATGAATTGACACTAAGTCATTAATATCTGCACTGAGCAGAGCATTGATGGAATAGTACCCAGCTTGAAATAATCTGGCAGATGTTATTCGCCCAACACCTGGTAATGAACTCAGTTGATACATGAAGAACGATTCAGGGAATCCAGGATAATGATCTGCCAACTGTCCTGAAATTGAGCGAAACGACTTAGAAATCTCGGCCAGCAATCTGATTTGTTGAAGTTGTTCGGGGACAGATAGATCACTCTCGACAATTTTCCTGAACTCAATCAGGAAGGGGAGATATTCGCTGGGTAGTGCGTACCCAATATCAGATGCATGACTATAGTTCTTGATTCAATTCATCAAGTTTGGTGGCAAGTTCAATATTGCCACCTTGCTCAATTGCAAGTTGCCCTAAGGCTTTCGTCTCTGGAAGCCAGATTCCGTGTGGAGAGTATGAGCCGTTCCAAAATCCGTACTTTGGGGCGTCTTCTATACTCCCGATGAACATTTCCCCATGGTGAAGTAGTACTTCTAACGGAGTCCTCAGTTGAAGTGTCGCATTGAACCTAAGGCCTTCCAGCAAGGACTCGTCAAAGCCGTGATAATTCGGTGGGAATGGCATTTTTCCCCCGGGCAGTGGAAAAGCCTAACTATGTATTAGACGAACTCAAACCCCTAGCGCCCAAAATGGATGGTGTAGGTCAGGGGCTTGGGTAGCTGGGGGCTCTTGATGGTGGCGCTCATGACGAGGGTCTTGCCGTCGGGGCTCAGTTTGAAGATGTTGGTGCGCTCGCCTTCGTCGTTCTTGAAGGTCTGGATCATCTGGTCCTTGGTGATCTGGGCGGCCACCATGAACTTGTCGCCGTCCTCGCGGGTCCAGGGCGAAGTCGCGCCGCCGGGCAGCATGTGGATGGCATCGCGTTCGTCGAACTTCACCAGCACGTCCTTGTCGGTGATGGCGATGACCACCTTCTTGTAGACGGGGTTCAGCTTGGTGAGGCGGCCCCGGGCGATGGGGCGCTTGATGAAATTCATGTCGGCCACGGTGGCGTTGATGGCGGCGACCACGTCGTCGGCCTTGGCCTGGGTCCAGGTGCCCGAAAAGGCGGATTCCTGCGCGGCCAGCGAGGCGACCGCCAGTACAGGGACAAGGAACAGTCGGGCTGCGCGCATGGGATCTCCGTGGTGGGTGGTGGTTCCAACGATAGCAGGCGGGGAAAGGAAGGCCACCGAATGGCATGAAGGGCGGACAAGGGTTTTCGAAGGAACCTCGAAGCGCAGGGAACGCAGGGAACGAAGGGGGCGCAGGGAAAAGAT
>JANXQX010000263.1 GCA_025353305.1 Holophagaceae bacterium | reverse complement strand
TGGCAAGGGCCAGTATTGGGGCGGCAGCCTGATCCGTCCCGAAGCCACCGGGTTCGGGATCGTCTATTTCGCCGAAGAGGTCCTGAAGACCAAGGGCGAAAGCATGAAGGGCAAGAAGGTGTCCATCTCCGGCTTCGGCAACGTGGCGTGGGGCGCGGCCATCAAGGCCAACGATCTGGGCGCCAAGGTGGTCACCATCTCCGGACCGGACGGCTACATCTACGATGCGGACGGCATTTCCGGCGAGAAGATCGAATACATGGAGGAAATGCTCCGCATCGACCGCATGAGCGTCGCGCCCTTCGCCGACAAGTTCAAATCCTCGGTGTTCCACGCGGGCAAGCGCCCCTGGGAGCAGGTCGTGGATGTGGCCCTGCCTTGCGCCATCCAGAACGAGCTCAATCTGGATGAAGCCAAGCTCCTCATGGCGAACGGGTGCAAGGCCGTGGTCGAAGGCTCCAATATGTCCAGCACTCTGGAAGCGGTGGAATTCTTCCAGGCCAACGGCCATAACATCCTGTTCTCCCCCGGGAAGGCCTCCAACGCTGGCGGCGTGGCGACTTCGGGCCTGGAAATGAGCCAGAACTCCATGCGCCTGGGCTGGACTCGCGAAGAAGTGGATGCCCGCCTGCACCAGATCATGGTCAATATCCATACCTCCTGCGTCGAGGCGGCCACGCGCTTTGGCACACCCGGCAATTATGTGAACGGTGCCAACATCGCCGGTTTCATCAAGGTGGCTGATTCCATGATTGATCAAGGCCTGGTCTGACTTGTTGCCAGTAAATCAGAAGGGAGGACCGGTTTCGGTCCTCCCTTTTTTTAAAATCCGCGTAAAACACAGGTCGCGGCCCCTTCGATCTATCAGGCTGCCACAGCGTACACTTCCCTTGCACCCCCCCCCAGGTGTCGTGTCAATGCACTTCACGAGGCTTTCTGATGATCAACCGTGAATTCAACCAGATCTTCCGGAAATACAAATCGGATAAAGAGATCTTTCATGACCTCATGCCACTCAGGACCCGTGAAATCCTGCTGGTGGCCCCTGCCTTCGACGCCTTTGCCCTGGAGCAGGACGGCCTGCTGACCGAGATCCTCTTCGAAGGCTATTACCAGCTCAATATGAGCAACCCCCCGCGGGTGATCAATGTGTCCACGTGCGAAGAGGCCCTGGAGAAGCTCTCAAGCCGCCACTTCGACATGGTCATCGTCATGAGCCGTCTTGGGCAGGCGGGCCACGTCGAGCTTTCCCGGGCGCTGAGGCAGGCGGATTCCAGGATCCCCATCTACCTGCTGCTGAACGACAACGTGGAAGTCGGCATCATGGACCGGCGGCGCCATGATCTGCTGCAGCATTACGACCAGATCTTCGTGTGGAACGGGAACCCGGAGATCTTCATGGCCATGGTCAAGTTCATGGAGGATCGCAGCAACGTCCTCAATGACACCGCTGTGGGGCTCACGCGGGTGATTCTGCTGGTGGAAGACAGCATCCGCTATTACTCCCGGTACCTGCCCATCCTTTACAGCGAGATCCTGAAGCAGACCACGCGGCTGGCCAAGAACCAGAACATGGATGGGATGTCCCGCACGCTCTCCATGCGCGTGAGGCCCAAGGTGCTGCTTGCCACCTCCTACGAGGAGGCGATGGCCTACTGTGACAAGTTCCAGGAGTATCTGCTCTGCGTCATCTCGGATCGGAAGTTCCCCAAGGACGGCGTCCTGGATCGCGAGGCGGGGGTCAAGCTCATCCGGGCCCTGAAGGATCGGATGCCTGATCTGCCCACCGTGCTGCAATCCTCCGATCCGGTCAAGGAATCCTGGGCCACAGCCCTGAAGAGCGATTTCCTGAACAAGAATTCGTACACCCTGGGTGCGGAACTCTCCCGCTTCTTTTATGAGCGCTTGGGGTTCGGGGACTTCGTGTTCCGAGACGAAGCCGGCCAGGAAATTGCCCGGGCCGTGGATGCTGACGACCTGAAGGAAAAGCTGCGCAGCATTCCTGTGGAATCCCTGATCTATCACGCCTCCCGCAATCATTTCTCAGCCTGGATCATGGCGCGCGGCGAAGTGCAGGTCGCCCGGGTCCTGGCACGCTTCAAGCTGGAGGACTACCGCGACCCCGAGGAAATGCGTACCTTCCTTATTGAGGTGGGAGACTATGTCCGCCGGATGAAATCCAGAGGGAAAGTCATCCCGCTCACCGAATCAACGCCTGCAGAGGAACGCAACATCCTGCGGCTTGCGGCGGGCTCCATGGGGGGCAAGGGCCGGGGTGTCGCCTTCACCCACTCGATGCTCGCGCGCATCGATATCGAAAGCCTGCTTAGGGAATCCAACATCCGAATTCCCCGCTCCGCCATCATCGGAACCGAAGAGTTCAACGCCTTTCTCGACCGGCATGACCTTCGGCCGTTGCTCCAGCAGGTGGATGATGACGATGTCATCAAGCAGCAATTCCTGAAGGGCTCGCTATCACCTGAATTGATGGATAAAATTCGCCTCTATTTGACGAAACATGCTAGATACCCACTGGCCGTCCGGTCTTCGGGACTCATGGAGGACAGCCTTTCCCACCCATTTGCTGGGCTGTACAGCACCTTTTTCCTGCCCAACAATGATCCCGATCCAGCGGTGCGCGAGGCACAACTTTGCGAGGCCATCAAGCTGGTGTATGCCTCGGTGTATTCCAGGGCCTCCCGCAGCTACTTCCAGGCCATCGACTACAAGATCGAAGAAGAGCAGATGGCCGTCCTCGTGCAGGAGGTAGTCGGAAGCAACTACGGGGATCATTTCTATCCCCACATTTCCGGTGTGGCCCAGTCTTTCAATTACTACCCCGTGGCCTACACCCAGCCCCAGGACGGCATCGCGACCATCGCAGTGGGTCTCGGCAAGTACGTCGTCGATGGTGAAAGGGCCTTCCGTTTTGCGCCGCCCTATCCCGAGATGGACATGCTGCCTCCCAAGGAGCAGCTGCGCACGACCCAGAGGAATTTTTATGCCTTGGATTTGAGCCGCACCGTCCTGGATCTCGAGAGCGGCGAGGACGCCACGCTGGTCAGCCACGACATCAAAGTCGCCGAAAAGGACGGCGCGCTCAGGCACTGCGCCTCCGTGTGGGACAACAATGACGACCGGATCCGGGATGGTTTGGAGGCTCCGGGGCCGCGCATCGTGAATTTCAGGAATATTCTCAAGTACGATTCCTTTCCCTTGGCGCGAATTCTGAAACGAGTACTGGATGTCATCCGCGAGGCCATGGAGACCCCCGTGGAGATCGAATTCGCGATCAATCTCGACCCCGATCCCCTCAATGGGAAGCCCACCTTTTGCCTGCTGCAGATCAAGCATCAGCTGATGGATGGCGGCGATGTGAATCTCATTGCCTCTGAATTGGACCCCACTGGCCTTTTCCTCTTCTCGGAAAAATGCGTGGGCAACGGCACCGTCGAGGGTCTTCAGGACATCGTCTGGATCGATCCGCAAGGGTTCGACAAATTCCATACACCGGAATTGGCCATAGCGCTTGAAAAGCTCAATGACCAGTTCCGCGCCCGATCGGGGAAATACGTGCTTATCGGCCCTGGCCGATGGGGCAGCAATGATCCCCACCTGGGAATTCCGATCGCCTGGTCGATGATCTCGTGTGCCCAGGTGATCGTGGAGTACGCCATGGAAAACTTCCAGGCGGACGCCTCCCTGGGGTCCCATTTCTTCCACAACGTGACGTCTTTGAACATAGGCTATTTCACGGTTCCCTACCCGCGCGGCACCAGCCTCCTCGACTGGGATTGGCTAAGGGAACAGACGGAAGTCTCCCGGCAGGGCTGCCTGGTCCACAGCCGCGTCGAACTCCCCCTGCACATCGTCATGGATGGCCGCCGGAGCGCTTCCGCCATCTTCAAGCAGGCGCCGGCACCGGGGAAGCTGGAAGAAGAGTAGCTTTCCCGGGGGGGGCCAAATTGGCTATGCAAGTGATATCGGCTTGCATGTGATTCTGAGGCGCCACAAAGTTCTTCCGTGCCACCCTCTCTCCTTTCCGTTCACTTTCCAACAAGGTCATGCCCCTTACCTGGAGACCTCTTGAGTGAGTCCCAATGGTTCGACCTCGGCCCTGTCGAGGCGCTTAAAGGCAAGCCGCTCCAGTCCCTGAAGGCGGGCCGCACTGCACTGGCTCTCGTATACAAGGACGGTGCCTTCACAGCGCTCTCCAACATCTGCAACCACGCCGGGGGGCCCCTCGGAGATGGCCTGATTGACGGGGATTTCGTCGTCTGTCCCTGGCACAACTGGAAGTTTCATTGCGAAAAGGGACATGGGGAACCGGGCTTCGAGGAGGACCAGATCCCCGTCCATGCGACCCGCATCGAGGGAGGCAACCTGCTCGTGAACCTTTCGCCGACGGTGGCCCGGCACAAGCAACCCCACGCACCGCACCCTTTGGCCCGGCCTGTGGTCAGGGAAGCCGGCCCTTTGCGGGTGATCGGCCTCTCCACCACCGCCATGGACCGTGAGAATCCTCGCTTCTCCACTTCAGACGCCCTGCTGAGCACCGCACTGGAACACGCCCGGGCCCAGGGGGCCGAGGCCCGCTTCATCGCCCTGAACGAACTGGATTTCAGGACCTGCGAGGGCTACTACTCCAAAAGCGCCCGGGCCTGCACCTGGCCTTGCTCCATCACCCAGATGGATGCCGCGGATGAGCTGGATCGCGTCTACGAGGCCCTCGTCCACTGGGGGGACGTGATCCTCGTCGCCACACCCATCCGCTGGGGCAATGCCAGCAGCCTCTACTACAAGATGGTGGAGCGCATGAACTGCATCCAGAACCAGGTGACCATCGCGAACCGGGTACTCATCCGCGACAAGGTGGCGGGCTTCATCATCACGGGCGGCCAGGACAACATCCAGGCGGTGGCTGGACAGATGATGGGCTTCTTTGGCGAACTGGGCTTCCTGATGCCGCAGTTCCCCTACATTGCCCACAGCCGTGGTTGGACGGCCGAGGACATGGAGCGCAATGTCGCCTTCGTGAAAAATGATCGCGAGCTGCATGAGGGTGCAAGGGATCTGGCGGAGCGGGCCATGGCCCTGTCCCAGCACCTGCTGGACGAGGCCCCCACCCCGGATCGCATCAACCGCGGAGGCCGGAAGGCCCACCGCATGGATCCGGCAGAGTAAGGGCCCGCAGCGCCTGCGGACCTTTGGCAGGCAAAATAAGGCGCTCCGGTGCGTTGATTTCTCAACGCACTTTTCGGAGGGCTTTTTGCCGTAGGGATGAAAAATATTCTTTAGGAAGGACGGCCCTAGCCCGCGAGAACCTCGGTCAGCTGCTGCACGGCCCAATCGATCTGCTCCCTGGTGATGACCAGGGGCGGGGCGAGGCGGATGGTGTTCACGTGGGTGTCCTTGCAGAGCATCCCGCGGTCCTTCAGGGCGTAGCAGTATTTCCGGGCGCCGCCGGCTTCGGGTTTCAGGTCCACACCTGCCCACAGGCCGATGCAGCGGATCGCGTTGATCTTGGCCTTGGGGATGGCTTCGAGTTTCGTCTTCAAGTAGGCGCCCAGCTCAGCGGCGCGTTCGACGAGCTTTTCGTCCACCAGCACGTCCAGCGCGGCCCCGGCCACGGCGCATGCCAGCGGATTGCCGCCATAGGTCGAACCATGGATGCCCGGCGTGAAAACGTCCATCACTTCGTCCGACGAGAGGAAAGCCGAGACTGGGTACAAGCCGCCGGAAAGCGCCTTGCCGATGGTGATGCCGTCGGGGCGGATGCCTTCATGTTCGAACGCGAACAGCTTGCCCGTGCGGCCCAGGCCCGATTGGATCTCGTCGAGGATCAGCAGGATGTTGCTGGCGGTGCAGATCTCGCGCAGGCCCTTGAGATAACCCTTGGGCGGAATGACAACGCCGGCCTCGCCCTGGATGGGTTCCACGAACACGGCGCAGGTGTTGGGCGTGATGGCGGCCTTCACCGCCTCCAGACTGCCATATTCGACCACGGCGAATCCCGGCGTGAAGGGACCGAAACGGCTGGTGCTGTCGGGGTCCGTGCTGAAGCCCACGATGGTGGTGGTGCGGCCGTGGAAATTGCCATCGGCGACGATGATTTCGGCCTTGGGGTACTCGATGCCCTTCTTGTCGTAGCCCCATTTCCGCATGGCCTTGAGGGCGGTCTCGACGGCTTCGGCGCCGCTGTTCATGAGCAGGGCCTTGTCGAAACCTGTCAGTTTGCAGAGTTTTTCGAGCAGCACCGGAAACTGGTCGTTGCGGAAGGCGCGGCTGGTGAGCGCCAGTTTCTGCACCTGATCAATCATGGCCTTGGCGATGCGCGGGTGGTTATGCCCCTGGTTCACCGCGGAATAGGCCGCCAGGAAATCCATGTATTTCTTGCCGTCCACGTCCTCCAGGAACACCCCTTCGGCCCTCGCGCAGACTACATCCAGGGGAGAGTAGTTGTGCGCGCCGTAGCGGTTTTCTAGTTCGATGAATTCTGACGCTTTCGAGGTAACGGTGGACATGGCCGCCTCCAGAAAAATGGGAACAGGGACTGAACCGGAAAGCCCCTTCCTGACCAGAAGCGGGCTTGGGTCCATTGTACGGGATCATTTGTGGAATGAGCAGTCGGGACCTGATGATTCACCTTATCGGGCCCACCCGCTCCAAAAGGTGTCGACATAGGTGTGGCCATCGATGCGGAGCATCTCCCATTCCATCCCCCAGCAGCTCATACAACCCATTTGAAAAAATCCATGCAGCCGGCGTCATGGCCGAGACGCTAGGTCGCAACTGTTTCGTTCGCTGAGCTCTCATTCGAAGATTTTCCGCCCCACCGCCCGCCCCACGAAGCGGATGCGATCCATCCAGGGGAGCCTGCCCAGGGTCGTCCGGACCACGCCCTTGGTGAAGAAGGTTTTTCGCGAGTAATCAATAGCCACGTCGATGGCGACAGGGCGTCCTTCTGAAAGGATGGCTTTCGCGCGTTCCAGGACCAGGGCGATGTCCGCATCCGATTTGAGCTGCAGGCATTCAACGCCAACACCGGCGCTGATCGCCGCGAGATCGTAATCGGGAAGTTCGCTGCAGGCTTTCCGGTTGTAGGCAACGCCTTGGAACTGCGCGATCTGCGCCAGCTCGCGGTCCCGAAGCACCAGGAACGCGGCGGCCACGCCCAGGCTTGCGGCGGTCAGCATTTCAAGCCCCGTCATCAGGAACGCGCCATCACCGGCGAGGGCGACCACCGGGACACCCGGGCAGGCGAGCTTTGCGCCAATGGCGGCGGGCACGGAATAACCCATGCAGGAGTAATCCATGGGGCCGAGCAGCCGGCCGGGTTTATCCAGAACCAGACCTTCAATGGCCAAAAAAGTACCATTGCCACTATCACTTGTGAAAATTGTTTCGGGCCCGAAGACCTTCTGAAGGTTCTTCAGCAACAGCCCAGGCGATACGCCACTCTCGGATGGCGAGTGGATCTCGGCGGCGGCTTCGGCGCGGCCTGCCTGGATCCGGTTACGGAGATAGTCGCTTTCGGCCCTGCTGGAAAGCAATGGCAGGAGAGCCCGGACGAACTCCGCCGCATCGCAGTTGACGGAGATATCGGCGGGGAAATTCCTTCCCGGCACATCGGGATCGATGTCCACGTGGATGAGCGGCGCGGGCGGGGTCAACCCATAACTGCCTGTGGCGACTTCACCGAAGCGGCACCCGATCGCGAGCGTGGCGTCGCATCCACCCGCCACGACACGGGCGAACGAGGGAGCTGCAGCGCCGAAGCCGGGCCACATGAACAGAGGATGGCTCTCGGGGAATACGCCCTTGCCCTGGAAGGTGCTGGAAACCGGGGCTTCGAGCTTTTCGGCCAGGGTGACCAGGTCAGCGCCGGCGCCCGCAGCGCCCAGTCCCAGATAGATGAGCGGATGCTTGGATCTCGAGAGCACCTCGGCACATTGCTTCAACAGCTCCGGGGATATCGGCTGAGTGATCGACTTCTCATCCTGCCAAGGAGCCGATTCTGGTTGCCCGAGGATGTAGAGATTTGCCGGTATTTCGACAAAAACCGGCCCGGGGCAACCTTCCCGGGCCAGACGGCAGGCCCGCCGGATGGTTCCATAGATCTCTTCGCCGCGTTCAGGACGGAAAGTTCCTTTCGTGACGGGTGCGGCCAAGGCCAGCTGGTCCACGTCATGCAACTGGTAGGCCTTTCCCGTATCGCGCCGGATGCCGCAGCCGAGCACCAGCATCGGGATCCCGTCCATGAAGGCTTCGGCGATGCCGGACATGGCGTGGGTCAGACCGGCGCCAGGCACCACGTTGACGCAGGCCATGGTTCCCGACGCCCGCCAGGCGGCGTCGGCCATGAAGGAAGCGCTCTGCTCGTCCGTCACCAGGATCGGCCGCACAGTCTTGGATGCGACAAGCAGATCGTAAAGCTCGATGTTGTGGGTTCCTGGAATCCCGAAGGCCAGGCGGATGCCTTCATCCTCCAGAGCCCGCAGTACGTGTGCCGCGCCGGTCATTGCCATGCTTTTTCCTCCAGCAGTTTTCCGGCCACGCGGCCCGCGAGCGCCATGATGGTCAGGTAGGGATTGATTTCCAGGGAGTCGGGAAACAGACTCGCGTCGGCCACGCGGAGCCACGGAATTCCATGCACTCTGCCATAGGAATCGGTCACGGAATCCGAAGGGCCCGAGCCCATTCCACAACCGCCCATCAGATGCGCTGCCGATACGGAAATCTTGCCTTCCTTGAAATGCCGTTCATCGATCCGTTCATCGATGTCAGGAATTTCGCTGCTTTCGAGCAGCGGCGGATCGGCCGATGGCGCGTGGACCCGCAGCGCTCCTGCCGCGAAAAAGATTCGCGCCGAAGCGCGGGTGGCGCAGATGAGCGACGTGATCACCTCAGGTGTAAAACGGTAGTGGACCACCGGCTTTCCGGCCCGGTCCACGGTGACCCGGTTGCCGGGAACCGCCTTGTCGCAAGCGAGGACCAGGATCATCTGCAGCCTTGGAAAGGCGTGCATCAGCTTGGAATGGGGAGCGCCGAAACCCGCGAGGTTCTTCGCGGTGGTGAAGGGGAAGTACATGCAGGTTTCAAGCAGGAAACCTTCCTCCACGGAGCGGTCCAGGAAAAAACTTTTCGGATGGCCGACATCATTCGTGATGGGGCGGGCATGTTCGGCGGCCAGGATATGCGCGGGGTGGCAGGTGAAGCCTTCGCCGACGCGCCCCGAGATGCCCGGTAGGTTGGAGCGGAGCAGCAGCGCCGGCGTGCCGACAGCGCTGCCCGCGAGCACGATCGCACCGGCCTTGATGCGGTACTCGCCGGGGGCCCACTCCGAGGGAAGGCCTTTCGCACCGGGCTTCTTTTCCTGGACACAGGCCACGATAGCCCGCTCCTCGATGCGGATGGCCTCGGCCCGCGTGACGACCTCCACGCCGGCCCGCTCGGCGGCGGGGAGCTGGACACGATGGGTGCCCTGCTTGGCGGCGTTGGGGCAGCCGAGGTTGCAGAGGCTGGAGCCCTTGCACCCGCGGACGTTGATGGGGAACTGCTCGGCCCGGTATCCGGCCTTTTCGCATCCTTCGACGAATAACAGATTGTTTTCGTTCAATAAATCTTTGGGCAGCAGATGCACGCCGTTCTCGTCGGCGTATTTCCTGGCACTGGCATCAAGATCCGAAAAGTCGAGCCCGGGAACTCCCCAGCTACGAATCACCCGTTCCGGGGGTTGCATGGAGGTCCCCGTATAGACAACCGTCGAACCACCGTAGGCCGACCCGAAGGCGAGGGTCATGGTGCCTTCCGCGGTCAGGAATCCGCCTTCCTCTCCATAAAGGGAAGGGGCCATGGACAGCTCGTGTCCATCGAATTCGGAATCATCAAACCGGGGTCCTTTTTCCAGAACCAGGATTTTCTTTCCATCCCGGGCCAGCTCGCCAAGTTCCTCGGCGACGGTGCCCCCGCCGGCGCCGGAGCCCACGATCACCACGTCGTAATTTTTCTCGATCATCGGGGGGCCTCCCAACCACGCGGATCGGCCCGGTAGCCGGTTTCGGCGCGCCCCTCTTCGCGACCGTAATAACCCATGAAGATCAGGGTCCGCAGGCCCCAGAAACCCCGCCGGAGCAGGAGCAGCGGGGCATCCTGGATCCGGAGGAGAAACAGATTGCGGCGTGTTGGATCGAGGCCCCGGAAGGTGCGCCCATAACGGAAGATCGGCAGGATATCAAGGGCGCTGATGAAGAGCGTCAATTGACGGCGAATCCCGGTAGGCCGGGCTTCCAGCGCAGCCCCGATGATGCCTTCCAGCTCCAGCCAGCCATGCTCATCCAGCCGTGCCGCTTCAGGCACGATGGTCGCGGCGACGGCCCGGAAAACGCTGCGGACAGAACTGAATGGCGAAGAAGGCATGAGGCAGCGTAAGCCGCACCCGAAAAAGAGTCGAGCCTTGTATTCAGGCGCCGCAGCTCGCCTTGACCAGTGCTGGTTTGCCCCCAGAGGCGGTCTAGTCAGGAAAACCCAATCGGGGATGGGTTTTCTTGTGGCTGGTCCGGCGCCCATCTAGACTGGCTCGTATCCGCCGAGTTTGCCCATGCGCTGCCACCACGTCCTCCCGTTCCTGCTGATCCTGCCGCTTGCGGCGGAGGACATCTCCGGAATCCTCTCGAACTACACCGGATCCGCGGAGCAGCACGCGGTGCTCTGGAGGAACCTGGACACCCTCCGCCATGCCCCGAACGTCCCCACTGAGGTCATCAAGGGGTTCAACGCCTACCGCGTCCAGGCAGTGCAGGAAGCCCGGCAGCAGGTAGTCCGGAAAATGCTGGCTTCCGGCCAATACGCCCCCAAGGATCTGGCGGGTTTCATCAATACGGGTACCTGGAACGATGCGGGTAAGTTTGCCCTGAAAAGCGACATCGACTTCACCGCCATCGGACGCAATCCGGAAGCGGTCAAGGCCTTCAGGCAGGAGTTCATGCAGACGCTCGGAGGCAAGGTGGGCCTCCAGCATAGCCATGAAGTCATCAGCAAGCTGGATGTCAATGTCTACACCATGGGCGGCACGGAACCCGGGGCTTTCCAGACCGCGGGTGGTCGCCGCTTCTTCGAGGTCTATTCCGCCAAGACCGGAGGCTACGAGGCCATCACCGGCAGCGGCGCCAACGCCACCATCAGCAAGTCCCACATTGATTCGGCCTTCCACGACCTGGGCAAGGCGGTCCCCCGGTTCACGCCTGGGGACGCGGCGGGCTTCGCGTCGGAGCTGAACCAGTCCGCGGTGCAGAATGCTTCCAGTTTCAAGGGGTATCCAGACCTGCAGGCCAAGGCCAACGCCAAGCTGGTGGAGCGGGCCGCCTATGCCGACGCGGTGGGATCCGGGAAGGCCTACACCATGAAGGGCGCCCCGATCCTTGAAGAAGCCGCGGCCATGCGGGCGGGGAAGAGCGTGGAGGAAGCCCTGGCGGGCCGCATCAACAAGCTGGTGGGTTCCGGGATGACCCGGGAGGCCGCGATCCAGGCCGCCTCCAAGCAGTTCGCCAACGAGGCCCAGACCTTCGTGAACAACACTTCCGCGAAGCTGGCCAACCAGGCCATGAAAGCCGAGGCCGGCGAACTTTCGGCTTTCCAGAAGACACTCGGGCGCCTTGGGGGTGGAGAACTCCTGATCGCTCTCCGGGGTGCCGCGGGTGCCGCCAGCCTCTACCAGATCTACAGCGCCTACAAGGAGGGCGGCAACAAGGCGATGGCCCTGGAAATCGTCAAGCAGGGGCTCTACCACACCATGCCCATCACGGCCCTGGCGGAACTGGCGGGGATGGGCGTCAAGGTGGGAGGTGAAGCCTTCATGGGCTGGGTCAACAACTGCAAGGCCGATTCCGCCTTGGCCTCCATGTTCGGAACCAGTGAGAAGGAACTGCTGGACGCCTACCAGCGCTTCAAGAACGATCCAGCGGCGCTGAAGGCGCAGATCGAGAAGGACTGGAACGAACAGAACGCCTGGACCGGCGTGTACCGCGGCAAGGGCTACAGCAGCGACGAAGTTCTGAAGCTGATCCAGGCCAAGGCCGAAGCGATGATGAAGGGCATCGGGGAATCAATCGAAGCCAAGAAGGACCAGGACAAGGCCACCCTGCTGCGCCTCCAGCACGAAGCCTGGAAGGCGGAGAAAGAGAAACAGGCCAAGAACGCCGACCGCAAGCTCACCGAGGAAGAACGGGAGAAGCAGGAGCGCGAAAAAAAGACCGTGCAAGACAAAGAGAAGATCCAGCAGGAGAAAGAAAAGGTCGAAAAGGGAAAGAAGGATTCCGATGCGAAAGAGGCCGAGAAAAAGAAGACGGCGGTCAAAGAGCAGAAGAAGCCCGAGGAGAAACCCAAACCCGCGGACAAGCCCAGGGATGCCCAACCCAGCGTCTGGGATCGCATCACTGCGCCCTTCCAGTCCATGGGGGCCGCTCCTTCCCATGGCGGCACGTTCCCGGCCGAGCCATTCAATCAACTGCAGATCACCTACCAGGTCTCCGGGTTGTCGGCGGACACCACCAAGGACAGCGAGGGGTTCACGAACACACGGAGCATCCAGGGCAAGCTCGGCGGTTCAGAACTGCGGGTTACCGGGACGGTCAAGGCCACGAAGCCCGCGTGCAATTCATGGGCGGGGAGCTTCTACACCGTGCTGGAAGTATCCGTCTGGGTGGACGGCAAGCGGGAGACCTTCAGTGCGCCCAAACCAGCCACCTGTGAAGCCGCCCAAATGTCCTACTCCTTCAACGTAGCCATTCCGATTCCGCGGGGCGCGAAGAGCGGAGGCTTCAGCATCAATGAGGTCTATGTGAACCCCCGTTTCGGGAACCGCGGCCTTGTGGTGAGCGGTCAGCAGACCGGAGGGCACTGAGCATGAAGCGATGGTTCCTCCCCCTGGCCGCGGTCATGGCGCTCGCCGCGAGTCCGCCCCTGGAACGGTCCCGGCCGGAACCGTCCCCTGCGTCCATGAGTGCAGGGACCACCGCCCTGGACGAAGTATTCTCACAGGAATTCGCTGAAGAAAGGCAACCTGAGCGCGTCACGCTCCGCTACGCAAAGGAAACCTGGGCACTCGATTGGGAGGACTGGTGGGCCTACCGCCAGGGGGAGATCGACCTGGATGGACTTACCGGCAAGGTTCGCATCAGTGTCGAAGGCGTGGCCGCCAACTCATTGCCGGAGAAAAAGGAAACGAAAGCGCAACCTGAGGACTCTGGCCTCCCTCTGCTCTGGGTAGCGGGCGGGCTCGGTGTTGGAGTCGTTCTGCTATTGGCCCTGTTGGTTTGGCAGCTCGCCAGAAAGAAAAGAGGACCGCCGCCGTTTCCTGTTCCTCCCCAGCCCGTTCCATACCTGCCGCCCCTGCCTCTTCCGGCGAACGTGTCATTCCCCACCCATCTCCGCTTTCTGACGGGGTCCCTGGCTGGCCAGTCGGTGCCTCTCGGCCAGGGCCTCCGCCTGGGCCGCGAAAAGGATTGCCACGTAGTCCTGGCGGACATCTCGATCTCCCGGCACCACGCGGACCTGGTGCCCAGCCCACATGGATGGGTCATCCGGGATCTGGGCTCCAGCAATGGAACCTCGGTGAACGGGGTGCGCATCCAAGGGGAGGTGCTCCTGCGCGGGGATGAAACCCTGGTCTTCGGAATGGTCAGCGCCCGCCTCTCCGCCAGGGAACCAGGCTCGCGCTGAACCAGCGCGCAGCCATGTCCGGCCAGGGGCAATTCTGCCTGCCAGGAGCCCAAACCAGGGTCCAAGCCCTACCCAAGGACAAGATGAAACGATCCTCGGGCCGTGTGATTCTGGGGACTCGAAGCAGTGCGGCACGCACGCCAGCAGCCGAATCCCAAGGAGTCAGGCATGGTCCTCCTCAATCCCCAGAAGCTGGTCTCCGGCCATCCCGATCCCAAGCTGAACGAGGTCCTGCGCAAGACGGTGGCCTTCTTCGAGTCCAAAGGAAAACGGCGCCTCCGGGAGGATGATTTCAACCGCGTGTGGTATGCGGATTTCCTGGACTTCGTAAAGCAGGAAAAAATTTTCGCGACGCTGCTCACACCTGCGGGTTACGGAGGGGCGGACGCGCGCTGGGACACCTCCCGCCTGTGCGCCTTCAATGAGGTGCTGGGCTTCTATGGGCTCGTCTACTGGTACACCTGGCAGGTCACCATCCTGGGCCTCGGGCCCATCTGGATGAGCGGAAATGAAGGCTTGAAGCAAAAGGCCGCGAGCCTTCTGGATGAGGGCGCGATCTTCGCATTCGGCCTTTCCGAGAAGGAACACGGGGCCGACATCTACGCCACGGACATGCTGCTCATACCTCAAGCCGGCGGCGGCTATGTGGCGCGGGGCGACAAGTACTACATCGGCAACGGCAACGAAGCGGCCATGGTGTCCACCTTCGGCCGGCTGCCGGACAGCGGGGAATACGTTTTCTTCGCGGTGGACAGCCAGCACCCGAAATACGAACTGGTGAAGAACATCACCGGGACCCAATCCTACGTGGCCGAGTTCGTGCTGAACGACTATCCCATCGGCGACGCGGACATCCTGTCCCGGGGCGACGCCGCCTGGAACGCATCGCTCAACACCGTGAACATCGGCAAGTTCAACCTGGGCTGGGCCAGCATCGGCATCTGCACCCACGCCTTCTATGAGGCCATCAACCACGCCACGGGGCGCAGGCTCTACAACCAGTCCGTGGCCGATTTTCCCCACGTGAAACAGGCGTTCGTGGATGCCTACGCGCGCCTGGTGGCCATGAAACTGTTCGCTCAGCGGGCCTCGGACTACCTACGCTCAGCCTCCGGCGAGGACCGCCGCTACCTGCTCTACAACCCCGTGATGAAGATGAAGGTGACCACGCAGGGCGAGCAGGTGATCGATCTCCTGTGGGATGTCATCGCCGCCAAGGGCTTCGAGAAGGACATGTTCTTCGATTCGGCCACGCGCGACATCCGCGGCCTGCCGAAGCTGGAAGGCACGGTCCACGTGAACATCGCGCTGATTCTGAAGTTCATGCAGAACTACTTCTTTCAACCAGGCGAGTATCCCGAAATCCCATCCAGGCTGGACGCGCGCAACGATGATTTCCTGTTTGACCAAGGACCCACGAAAGGCCTGGGCAAAATCACGTTCCACGATTACCGGAAGGCCTTCGAGACCCGGTCCCTGCCCAATGTCCGCATCTTCGCTGAGCAGATCGAGGCATTCCGGGAATTCCTGCTGGAGGCCGCGCCCGACGCGGTCCAATCGAAGGACATCGACTTCCTGCTGGCCGTGGGCGAGATCTTCACGCTGGTGGTCTACGGGCAGCTCATCCTGGAGCAGTCGGTCCTCCAGAATGTCTCCGACGATCTGGTGGACCAGGTCTTTGATGTCGTGGTCCGGGACATGTCCAAGTTCGCCCTTGAGGTCCACGGTAAACCAATAGCCACCCAACTCCAGGCCGAGCTGTCCCTGGAGCTCATACGCCGCGCAGAACCCAACCCGGCCCGCTTCCAGCGTGTACTCGACGAACAGGTGTACAGCCTCGCGGGCGACTATGAGATGGCGATGGAGCCTTCGGAAACCTAGGCCTCGGTTCCTGGTCCGCTTCCCATGGCCTCCGTCGGAGCGCGCCACGATCCAGGAACTTGCCGCGGGTCAGTTATAGTTGAGGACATGCTTCCATTTCTGAAGTTCGATGCTCCCTGGTGCGCCAATGGCGTTGCGTCTTTTCAAGGTTTCCGGTGCCCACCGGACGGTCGGAGCTTTCCAATGCCGGGAAGGGGAACGATGTGATCCGAGACCTCGTCCAGGTCCGCCAGCCATCCCTTCGACGGGGCCTTGCGGCCTTGAGCCTGATCCTGGGGTTGCTCAATTCCAGGTGCAGCCACGGTTCTGACAGCGTGATCGTGGAGCCTCCGCCTCCGCCTCCGCCCTTCACCGGCACGGGCCCCGCCTGGTACGGCTATGGGCGGGACGCGCAGCACAGCGCCCAGGTGAGCGTCACTCCTCAGCCTCTCACACGGGTCCACTGGAGCATCCCCGTGGATCTCAGTCCGCAGTATTCCGGCGGGGACCTTCTTATCCATTATGGATCGATGGTCATCACGGAGACGAATACGGCCATCATCCCGGTCAAGACCGGGGCGGCGGATGGCTTCAGGGTCGAGGCGCGCAACGGCGCTTCAGGAGCGCTGCTCTGGCAAGCCGCCAGCGATTACACCCTGCCGCTCCACAATTGGGTTCCCAGTTACGGCCCGGCGTTGACCGCTTCCAACCGTGTCTATTTCGCAGGTTCCGGCGGCAAGGTGTTCTATCGCGACAATCCCGACTCCGCCCAAGGCACCGTGCAGACGGCGGTGTTCTATGGAGCGAACGAATACGCCGGCGCGAAGGCCAACTACGACTCCAACGTGAAGATCACCACGCCGCTCACCGCCGACAGCCAGGGCAACCTCTTCTTCGGCTTCCAGGCCACGAGCGCCACGCCGGCCCAGCTGGCCAGCGGCATCGCGCGCATCGGCGCGGATGGGCAGGGCTCCTGGACCAGCGCATCGACCGCCGCTGGCGATGCGGCCATGACCCAGGTCGCCATGAATTGCGCCCCGGCCCTTTCCAACGATCTCCATACCCTCTACGTGGCCGTGAGCGATGGCGGGAACGGCTACCTTCTCGCCCTCAACAGCACGACGCTGGCAAGAACCGCCAAGGTCTGGCTGACAGATCCCGCGGCGAGCGAGGCCGCATTCCTCTCCGACGACGGCAGCGCCTCGCCCACGGTGGGTCCCGATGGGGATGTCTACTTCGGAGTGCTCGAATCGAGAAATGGGCAGCACAACTACCGGGGCTGGCTGCTGCATTTCGACGCGGCCCTGGCCCGGTCGAAGACGCCGGGATCCTTCGGCTGGGATGACACGGCCTCCATCGTTCCGGCGGGCATGGTTCCCGCCTACACGGGCACATCGACCTACCTGCTCATGACGAAGTACAACAATTACCTCATTCCGGGCTATGGCGACGGTCGCAACCGAGTGGCGATCCTGGACCCGAACACCAGCCAGGCCGATGCCTATTCGAGCGTCTCCGTGATGAAAGAGGTGCAGACCATTCTCGGCGCGACCCCGGATGATCCCGCCCACCCCGGCAGCGTCCGCGAATGGTGCATCAATACTGCGGTCGTGGATCCCACGACCAAATCCATCTTCGTCAACAACGAGGACGGCTACCTGTACCGGTGGGATCTGACCACGAACACCTTCCCGGAAAAGATCCGCATCACCAGTGGAATCGGCGAAGCCTACACCCCCACGGTCATGGGCCCCGATGGCCACATCTATGCCATCAACAATGCGACGCTCTATGCCGTCGGGAAGTGATACCAAGTCGCATTCAAAAAATTGAATTCACCGCCAAGACGCCAGATTTCCCTTTGTCTCGTGTATCGGCTCTGCCGATACCGAGAAGAGCGCCAAGAAAAATGCACAAGTTCCATCAGCCTTCACTGGGACCGGAAGTCGCTTCGCGAGGCGCGTAGCGCCAGCGGGCTAATAGCCCGCAAATTCAGGCGACCCGGCACGGATCACACCAGAGCGTGAGGCCGTCGCCAGGTCGCCTGAATTTCCCCCGCGAAGCTGGCACATGCTGGCTTTCTTCTCAGTATCGGCCGAGCCGATACACGAGACAAAAAGACTCTTGGCGCTCTTGGCGTCTTGGCGGTGAATCCATTTCTGTTTTATTGAACGCGACTTGGTATAACAGCTATGGCCCATGAGGTGTCCGCCTTCGGCGCACCAGAAGATGCGGCCTTTGGCCGCCACCTTGCCGAACCTCACCACCTCGCCCCTCAGGCCACATTCCTGCTACCGGTCCACCTGGATCACCTGGGAATCCGAGACGTAATCCTGCACGGCTTTGCATTCGTCGCCCAGGATGAGCAGGTAGCCGATGCCGAAATTCGCGATGTGGCCCAACTGGCGCAGCACGGCGTTAGCCATGGTGATACGGCCCCGGGGGTCCGCATTGGGGACCACCCGCAGCTTCATCACCTTCTTGCCCCAGGTGGCGCCGTAGCGGTGGTTGCACAGCGGCAGCAGGTAGAACATGTATCCCAGGTTCAACAGCAGATGGATCGTGCTGACAAAGCAGCCCGTCAGACAGGCGAAGGGCCCGATGATGAAGTACATCAAGCGGTTCATCACGAAGATGCCGATGGTCAGCGCGATCATGGGAATGGTGTCGATGAGAAGGGCGATCAAGCGGTCAGGAAACTCGCCGCGGAGCGCGATGCCTTCGGATTTCCAGATGGGCTCGGCATCGTCCGGCAAGGACGGAAGGTAGGCGGCTGCCCAGGCGGGCGCCGCGGGCTCGTTCACCGGTGGTCTTCCGCAGGAAGAAGCTCGGAATTGGAGGGCTGGCGGGAAGCTTCGAATTGTCCCTTCGCGCGCCACCCGCCAAAAAAGAGCAGGGCGATCGCAAGGACAAGGGCACCTATGCGCAAGGACATTGCCGCTTTCTGGCCGGAGAGCGCGGGGAAGCGGCGGTTCAACATGGGCGCCGCGGCCCCAGCCAACGCACCCAGGTAGATCAGGAAGGAAAACGGATGAAGGTCCCATGCATCCCTGAATTGGCCATGGGAGATGGCGCAAAAGGCCCGAGTGAGCCCACAGCCCGGACAGGAGAGCCCCGTGAGCGCATGAAAGGCGCAGGTGTCAATTCCGAAAAACCCCCCAGCCGGAAGCACAAGGCTGGTGAGCAGGACTGCGAGGCTGGCCAGGGACAAAACAACCGCGCCATCGGGGAAGCGGAACTTCCCGTCGGCGCGGCGAGGTATTGAAGCAGGCATGTCAGCCCTGGAAGGCGGACTTCACCTCGGGTTTCAGGAGCACGATGAGGGCCCAGATCCCGAGAGGGAGACCCAGCAGGCAGCAGGGAGAGACGCACGGAATCATGGCGATGATGGCGGCCGCCATGGCGAAACCGTAGCTTTCAGCATTCTTCATTTTGGAGGCGCCCATGAAGACCACCACCGCCATGACAAGGCCGATGACGTTGAAAAACGCCCCGATCCCTCCCGACATCATGTTGGGCATCCCGCGGCTGCCACGCATCGCGGCGCCCATGCCGGCGCCCATCAGGTTCA
>JANXQX010000240.1 GCA_025353305.1 Holophagaceae bacterium | reverse complement strand
CAGGCGCCGGCGCCTGGCCCTCCTCCTGCCCTTGCTGGCGGCCTCGACGTTGGCCTGGAAGCTGGGGCCGGTCCTCTGGGCCCGCTTTGTCTTGTTGGACGAGGCGGCCATCGCAGCCCGCTGGTCCGAGGGACTGGAGCCGGCCCAGGTGGCGGCCAACCTTCGCGCCGAGGCCCTTCGCCTCAGCCTCTTCGATATACAGCGGCAGGATGGGGCCATCGAAGTGGAGAAGATCGAGGAGGAAGGCGCCCGCCGCTGCCAGGTGCGCCTTAGGTTCACGCAGGAGGTGCGCCTGTTCCGGTGGACCTGGGCCGTACCGATCCAGGGCGTAGTGGATGAGTCAATCCTTCCCCAGCCTGCCAAACCCTGGAGCGAGGAAACCCTGGTGCGCTGAGGCGGCGCGGCTGAAATCCAGGAGTCAAGAAATCGAGGAGTTGAGAAGTCAGAAAGTGCGAAGAGCAAGCATCGGGTATCGCCCTTGCAAAACCCCGTTAAACTGAATCCGTGCCGCTTTAGCTCAGTCGGTAGAGCACCTGATTTGTAATCAGGATGTCATCGGTTCGATCCCGGTAAGCGGCTCCAATTCAACGGCCCGAAGGGCCCTCCAAACCCGCTTAACGGGAGCGGACCGATGATCGGCATGGCGGCCCGCAAGCCGTAGCGGAGAGCGCAAAGCGATCGCAGCGTGAAGCGGCGGGGCCAGCCAGGCCGCGCCCCGGAGGGGTCGGTTCGATCCCGGGAAGCGGCTCCACTCACCAGTGCGAAAAAGCACCTGTGCTCAATTCGTGAACAAGGACCAGAGTTAGTATCGCCAGCCCGAAGGGCGACCTGGTCCACAGTTCAAGGCTGCCCCTCTTTGCCTCGCTGCCACGAGGGCCTAGCCCGCCACTTCGTCCCGGAATTTCCGGGCAGCGGAAACCAATCCTTCGGCATGGCTGTCGACCCAGCTGGCCACGATGAGCATGAAATTGTCGGATCCCACGGCGGCGCGGTAGCCGGCCAACCCTTCGGGTTTTTTACCCCCTTGGAGGATCGGCATGATGGGCCTGGCCCCATCGCGGGGGTTGAAGGCCGCCTCCATGAGCTCGCGGGTGAGCTGGGACGGGAAATGCGGAGTTGCGAAGGGACCGGGCGTCACGAACCAATCAGCGCCAAGCTGGCGAAGCCACCCGCAGACCACCGAGTCAGACAACCCCCACCCAGTGTGCCGGGTATGTAAATCGGAGAAAGTGTTGTGCGCCAACAGCGGTAGACAGGCTTCCCTCGCCAAGCGTGGCAGCACTCCCAGGCTCTGGATGAAAGGGGCCACCAGAACCCCGTCCACACCCAGTTCGCAGGCAATCCTCCAACGGGATTCCAACTCCTCCGGTTCACAAATCAGGTTGGCGATATAGAGCTTGGGTTCTCCACTGCGCTCCCGCGCTTCGTCCCGGGCCCTGATCATGGCCTGCACGTGCTTGCGGAAAGAGGCATCATCGGTAAAACAGGCCAGCTCATCATCCTTGACCAGCTGAAACCCTCCGACCAGTACCTCTCGATTGAGCCGGGCCATGGTATCGGTATCCAGGCCCACGCCTGGCCGCATGGAACGGCAGAGCAGCGGTCCCGGCGGGTTGCCAAGCCTGGCTCGGATCCCTTCCACCCCAAAAGCCGGGCCGGGCCCGAAGGCACTCGGCAAGATGGAATCGACCACCCGGAAACTGGTCAGGAATCCCAGGCGCGGAAGTTCCCCCACCAGGACATTCATGAGCTGGCTTGGGCGGCACGCGAGAAGGCGCATCGGGAAGGCCAGCTCGATATCCCAATGTTCCCGGGATTCCAAGCCCGGCTCCAGGCTGGGATAGACTTCCGTCGCAAGCGAATAGGGCTGCAGTTCCCCCTCCTGGGATGGCTCCGCCTTCTGCAAGGAACGCACACGGATGGTCCAATCCCGGAATATGCCTGGATCCACAAACCCAGGAATGACAACCGTGGCCACACTCTGCTCCATGGCCATTCCCCTCGCGGCGGCTTCCACATCGGTGGCCGTGGAAATCCGGTACCGCACCAAGAGGTAGTCGGCTGGATCGAGGTCAGGGTCCCAGATGAACAGTTCCGGGTGTGTGGAACGCGGGAGATTCCCAGAACTCATGTCAACCACTCCGTCAAAGATGTTGCCAGTTTCCAATCTTCCCGGGTGGTCAGTTTGATGTTCGTCTTCTCGCCAGGAACCGAACGAATCCGCAAGCCGGCACGAAGGACAAGCTGCATGGTGGACTGTTCAGACCAACCCTGCACCGCCGCTTGTGCCAGGACTCCCAACAACAGAGTACGGTCGAAGACCTGCGGAGCCTGGAAAACGCCAACCTCATCTGGACGGAAATCCTGCAGGACGAACCCGTCCTGAATCCTGGCGACAGGCACATCGGGATGGAGGAATGCCCCCGCAGCCCCCGTCTCGCGCGCTTTGGCGGCCACGGCCCGCATCAAGGCTGGGGTGGCGAAGGGCCGGACAAGATCCTGCACCAGGAGCCACGGCTTGGTGGCGGCCGCCACCAGACAGGCTATGGTTTCCTGGCGCGTGCCCTCGCCTGGAATGCACCGGCAACCCGGGCAAAGGTCCCGGACTTGGTCGAGATGGTCCCGCTGAACGGCGATGACCACCTCGGTGGCAACGCCCAAGGCCTTGCGGGCCAGCCAGCTCACGAGCGGCTTCCCGTCCAACATGAGGAGCGCCTTGGGGCCCATCCCGAGCCGTTCGCCCCAACCCGCTGCGGGAATCAGGAAGCTCAGATCGGAGAGGGGTGGCTCATCGAGGGCGGCCTTCGTTTTCATTTGGACCCACTGAGGAACTGGGCTTCATGGGCATAACGATCGATCCGAGCTTCAAGGTCGACCAGGAAAGGATCGGCCTTTCGCATTTGGATCTGCTCAGACAATGCCTTCGCCCGGCCCCACTTCTGCTCCTGCATGGCTTCGTACAGCATGAAATAGCCCAGACATAGAACCACGGGCAGGCTCTCCGGAGTTCGAGCGGGATTGGACAGGACCGTGTTGTATTGGGGGTTCGGAACCCGCCAGTCCGGTCCATAAACCTCCACCAGATACTGTTCCGGGGGATCAGGAACCTTCCAGGTGCGCCCCATCCAGGACCAATCCAGCAAGCTAAAAGCCGTCAGGCAGCTCAGGACGGGCACCGGGTGCTGGTCGAAGCCACAAAGCAGGCGGTCCCCTTCTGGCCGGACAAAGAACACATCCAGCGCACAGCCGGATTCGGCATGGATGAAACTGCGGTACCACTGGCGGTCCGGAGGAAGGATCCCCTGCTCCCAGGGAACCGTGAAAAGACCCCCGGCACAGAGTGTCTCGACGACCTGCTCACGCTTCACATCCCAGGCGACACCGAGGTCCAGATCCTTGTCATGGGCCAGGACATCGCCATTCCTGATCACACCGAGCAGAGTCCCGGCCAGGAGAAAAAAAATGATGCCCGCGGCATCCAAGCGTTCCTTGGCGGCCAGGAGTGCCTTTCGAGCGCCTTCCTGTGAGAATTCTTTACCAGGGGATATCGGAAAAGAAAAGCCGTCCCTTTCCATGAGGCAGATCGCTTCCTGGTAAGCCTCCATCGCCCCCTCGAGATCTCCTTTTTCTCTCAGGGCCTGACTCCGCAAGACACTTCTGTCAGCCGAGATTGGAAAGAGCGCCTCCGCCTCCTCGTCCAAGCCCAGGGTGAAGAGGGCCAGACATGCGTTGCGCCGGGCGGGCAGCATGGTTGGTTCCAGCACAAGAGCCCGGCGAAAGGCCTGAAGTGCTTCCGCTGTCTTGCCGGCGTGGAGCAAGAGCACTCCCAAGTTGCTCCATAAGCCGGGCTGGCCAGGCGAAAGGGCGAGGCTTCGTTCGAAACAGTCCCGTGCTTTCAGACTCTGGCCCATCCCCACCAGGGCTACTCCGAGCTGGGTCCAAGCCTCGGGGTGGTCTTGCCTCAATTCCGTGGCCCGGGACAGGGAAGCCGCCGCCTCCACACAGCAGCCTTGTTTCAGCAGCCCCAGGCCTGCCGAGTACTCATCCTCCCCCAGCGAACGTGCCCTATCAGAGAATTGCACCGAGCCAGAGAACCATTGGGAGGCCATGGAAAACCGAACCTTTGAAGAATGATCAGTCTACCCTCAGTTGTCCGGTCCCCTCGCTGATTCAGCCGGATGCGTCTTTTCAGCACGCTCGATAAGGTGTGGCCGTGAAGCTAGTGTTTGCACCCGATACTTCCGACCTCCCTAATTGGGGCTGCCGTGCCATGGGGGCTTGGTTCAAGGGAGCGCTGGCCAGGAACGGAACCCCCCCCACCTGGGTGGCTCCCAGTGCCTGGTTCATTCAGCAGCACCCCTCCTTGCGGAATCTGGACACCATGGCGGACTTCCACCGCTGCGCAGCGGAGGTCAAGGCGGGTCGCACCCTTGGAGACATCGCGGCCATGCTGCGGCAGTGCGATGCAGTGTTGCTGAACGGGGAAAATTTCATCAGGCCGGGTGCCCACAAGGGAAGAATGCTGCTGTTCCTGGCCTATCTGGTCAAACAGGTCTTCGGGAAACCCTGCATCCTGACCAACCATTCGGCGGACCTGGGTGAACCAGCGCTGGCGGAGATCGCCCGCGAAATATATCCGATGTTAGATGCGGTCCACTTCAGGGAGGCAACCTCGGTGGAGGCCTGTGCTTCCTTGGTCAAACCCGGACGGTGGAAGGAAATTCCGGATGTGACCTTTGCGCTCCCGGCCGCACCGCTCTCTGAATGGAGCGCCCTGGGTCGCCGGGAAGGCCAATTCTCCGCGTGGCCCGATACGGCTGAAGGATTCGACCCCAGTCGGCCTTACGTCACGGTGTGCGCAAGCTCTGTCTATTCCCTGCCGCAACACCAGCACCTGGATATGGTTCCGTCCTTCATCCGGCTATGCCGCCGGTTGCACGAAGAAGTGGGCCCGGTGGTCCTCACAGCGCCCTGCGAGGTCGACTCATGGATCATGCGGAAAGTGCAGGCAGCGACAGCCTTCCCCTTGATCGGAATCAATTTCCCGGTGCGCCAGGCCATCGACCTTTTCGGCAATGCGGCGGTTCATGTTGGCGGACGCTGGCATCCCGGGATCTTCGCCGCCACCGGAGGAACGCCCATGGTAGCCCTGAGCGCCAACAGCCATAAGGTCGATAGCCTCATGCGCCTGCTGGACATGAAGGGTCCCATCTTCGATGCGCTGCTGCTGGAAGCGAACATTGAAGGCATCATCACGCAGGCTCAGGCACACCTTAATGCTGGCCCGGCCCTGCGCCGCCAGTTGCTGGAGCGCAGCCGCGAACTCGGAGCCCAGGTGAGCAGGAACATGGACTGGATCCTCGCGAAGGAATACCTGGATTGACAATGCACTCTCGAATCCCCGCGCTGGCGGCACTATTCACTCGTCAGCAGGGCGTCGTCCAGACAGGGCCGGTGATGGTTGTGGATGATGTCCAAGGCTCCGTCATAATCCGCCTCGCAGGCCAGTTCCGGCACCAGTTCGGTATGGACGACGGTGCCATTTTCATCAAGCACGACCAGGGCCCGGGCCAGGAGTCCGCGCAGGGGGCCGTCCACCATTGTGACCCCGAAATCGTTGCCGAATTCAGGGTGGCGGAAGGTTGAGACGGGCACTACGTCATCGATGCCCTCGGCTTTGCAGAAGCGCGCCTGGGCGAAGGGGAGATCCTCGGAGACGCAGAGCACCACCATGTTCGGCACCTCTGAAGCCCGCGCGTCAAAAGTGCGCACGCCTTTGGCGCAGATGGTGGTATCGAGGCTCGGGAAGATGTTCAGGATCACCCGCTGGCCTTGGAGATCAACAAGGGAAAGTTCGCTCAGATCAGCGCGGGTGAGGGTGAATGGCGGACAGGGATGCCCAATGACGGGCAGTTCCCCGATGGTGTTGACCGGGCTTCCTTTGAAGGTGAGCGTCGCCATGGGACCTCCGAAACGCCCCTATCCTACTACCGGTTCCGATAAAAAGAATGCGCGTTGGTCCCGGCGGTTGAAGGATCGCTGAAACTGTGACTCATTAAACGTCATGCACCGAAAAAACGCCCCGGCAACAGCCGGGGCGTTTGTCTGGAAACGACAGGGTCACATGCTGCAAGGCGGGAGAAGTTTCGCCGTGCCGTTGGTGGTCACGGTGCCGCAGGGCAGGCTATGCACGATGGTGGCGGTCTTCGCGCCCTTGGCCAGGTTCAAGGTGCCGGAGACCGGATAGCAGCAGCCGGCGGCCTTGTCCCAGACCAGCGCGGTGGCCTGGGCGATGCTTGCGGTCACCGCATCGCCGGTCGAGGGCGTCATGGCCCAGGTGCCGTAGAGCTTGCGCTGGCCGGCCGTGGACCAATCCGCGGTCAAGGCGCAGGTGTAGGTGTAGGCGGTGGTGGTGGTGCCGTCGTTGAAGGTCTTGGTGAATCCGGGTTCAGCGGTGAGCGTGACCATCTTGGTGGCGGGATTGCGTAAATGATCCTTGATCCCGTTGATGGTCCAGGTCTTCCCATCCTTGGTCCCGACGAAATTCTGATGATCGTGCTTCACCAGGACGGTGCCATCAGGATTCTTGCTCCAGGAGATCACCACCACGCCATTCCAGGTCCAGCCATGGGGACCCGTGCAAGCATTGAAGGTCCAGGTCACTGAGGACGCGGTGACATTGCTGACCGCCACGCAGGCCGGATGATCGGGCTGCACCATGCTGAGGGCTTCACCGGCCGGGGTTGGGCCCGAGCCATCCATCTCGCCGGCCTGGTTGGCCTCGGTGGTATCGAAAGCGACCGTCATGGCGGCAGCCGTATCCGGGTCCATCTTCGAATTGGCCGGGGGTGCCACAGGGGTATTGTGCCCCTGCCCCCCACAAGCCAGAAGTCCAGCCAGAGTGAGAGGGGCTAGTGTTACAAGCCAAGCTCGCATTTGATCCTCCTTATGGGATGTCCTTATGGACCCGCAGCAATCCATTGGAGTTTAGTGCCGTTCCAAACAAAGTTCTAAACGGCATCTCAAAACCACGGACTTTCCGGGTGGCTCCCACACGATTCCATATGCGTGTGATCCATTCAGACGTAAGTTTATTAATAGGCAGTGTTTCCACACTTGGAGCACCTATGCGAAACTCCTCCCGCTTTTTCCTTTCCGTGCTCACCGCCTCCACACTTATCGGATCAGGCCACCTCCGTGCCAGGCTCCAGGACGATCCCGCCCGCCGTGAGGCGCCGCGGCAGCTCATCCAGCGTGAAGCCATGTCCATTCAGGACGAGGATCCGCCCGCTTGGGTAGCCCGGCTTAACTACATCCAGGGCAATGTCTCCTTCCGCCCCGGTGAGATGGACGATTGGGCTGAGGCCACCCTCAATTATCCTATGCGGGCGGGCGACCAGCTTTGGGTGGATGACCGGGGCCGGGCCGAACTGCACGTCGGTTCCACCGCCCTCCGGATGGGACCCAGAACAGCCTTGACTTTCCTGGATTTCAGCGACCAGTTCGTGCAACTCCGCCTCACCGATGGTTCCGTCGAACTCCAGGTGCGCCATCTCGACGGTCAAAGCTTTGAGGTCGCCACACCCCAGGGGGCGGTGACCATCTCGCGCCCTGGCACCTATCGCATCGATGTGAATGGTGACGGCGACCGCACTTCCATCACCACCCGCAATGGCGAGGCGGAAGTTTCGTCCAACGGCTCCAGCCTTGGAGTGGATGCGGACCGTACGCTGGCCCTCCAGGGGGCGATTATCCTACCTACGACCTGACCGAGGCGGTCCCCCCGAATGGCTTCGAGAGCTGATGCCTGCAACGGGACCGGCGCGAAGAAGGGTCGGCGTCAGTCCGTTATGTGGGCCGGGAGATGATCGGATACGAGGATCTGGACGACAACGGAACCTGGACCGATGAGCCAGAATATGGCCCCGTGTGGAGGCCCCGCGTCGCGGTGGGCTGGGTTCCCTACCGCAATGGTCATTGGGCCTGGGTCGGACCTTGGGGCTGGACCTGGGTGGATGACGCCCCATGGGGCTTCGCGCCGTTCCATTATGGCCGCTGGGCCCGCATGAATGATGGCTGGGGCTGGATCCCGGGCCGCGTGATGGCCCGCCCGGTCTATGCCCCGGCCTTAGTCGTCTTCGTGGCCGGCAGCGGGTTCAGCGCCTCGATGTCTTTTGGCCGCGGAGGAGGCGTCGCCTGGTTCCCCCTCGGGCCCCGCGAGGTCTACCACCCCGCCTACCACGCCTCCAGCAACTACGTGCAGAATCTGAACAGCAACCACGTAACGAACGTCAACGTCATCAATGTGACCAACATCAACGTCACCAACGTCACGTATGTGAACCGCACCGTGATCGGGGCCGTCACCGCGGTGCCGCATTCAGCTTTCGTCGGCTCACGCTCCGTGGCGGCCGCGGCCGTGTCCATCAGCCCTGGTGCTTTGCGCCAGGCGCAGGTTACAGGTTCCACGGCTCTGGTGGCTCCGAGCCGGGAGAGTGTTCTGGCCAGATCCGGACCGGGCACTGTACAGCGTCCCCCCTCGCAGGTGGTGAACCGAGCTGTGATCTCCCGCACGCCACCGCCGCCGCCGCCCGTGCCTTTCGCCGCGCGGCAGCAGGCCAATGAGGCCAATCCGGGCCGGCCTCTGGATCGGGCCACGCTCGACAGGCTTCAGCAGAACACACCCACTGCCGCCCCCCTGTGCGCTCCGCCACAGCCGCCGCAACGACATTGCGCCCCGCGCGGGAGGGACTTCCCACGCCGAAACCCGTGGTGGACCGAGCGGACCGAGGAAATCCGCAACCAGTTCCCCACCCAACCACCCCAAGCCCAGCTCCAGTGCCGCTGCCACTGCCAACAACGATTCCACCACCTCCAAGGCCTGACCCCGAACAGGGACGCCCCAACTCCGACCGCTCGCTGCGCGTCGAGCCAGTTGAAAACCGTCCGGCAAAGCCCGTGGATCGTCCTGCGGATCGTCCCGCCAAACAACCGGTGGAACGTCCCGTTAATCGCCCTGTTGAAAGCCCCGTAAAGCCCACGGAACGCCCCGCGCCACAACCGTCTCCGAAAAGCCCGGCACGGGAGGAAAAACCCGTCCCCCGCGAAGAAAAGCATCTCGAGCGAATGGATGAAAAACGCGACAAGCCCAAGAAGGAAGAGGACCGGCCCAAAAACAAGGCAGAGAAACCCAATAAGGATTAATCCTGCTCCGATTCACCGCGTATGGATGATTTGGCGAGGTCCTTCCTCATCAATTCCTGGAAGGCTTCCGCGGCATGGCTCAAGGGGCGCTTGTTCACGCTCAGCAGGTAGATCTTCCGCTCCAATTGCAGCTCTTCAACGGGGATCTCCTTGAGGATGCCTGTCCTCAGGTCCTGATCCACGCAGACCCTCGGCAGGAACGCCACGCCCAAACCCGACTGCACCATGCGCCGGATGCTTTCCACCGTAGGCATTTCGATGTCCATGTTCAGGTGGGTTTGTTGCTGCTGGAAGGCCATCAACACGGCATCCCTATAGGGTGAGGCCACGTTGTGCGCGATGAAGGTTTCCGCTTCCAGATCCCTGATTGACAGAATCCTTTTCGCGGCCAGGCGGTGACTCGGAGCCACGACAAAGGAAAGGTGGTCCACGTACAGCACCTGGGAACGGAAGCGCTCATCCCCGGTGATGTAACTCACCACGCCGAAATCCACGTCACCCGCCAAGAGCAGATCCGGCACTTCGCTGGACCGGCTGCGTTGCACGACCAGTTTGACTTTCGGGTAGGCCTGACGGTAGCGGATCAGGTGCGGCAGCAGGTACAGGATCATGCTTTCGTTGGCGCCGATGACCAGTCGCCCCGCGGCCTTGTTCCGCAACTCGCCCAGCTGCGCGATGAGTTCACGTTGCAGATTCTCCTGGCGGCGCGCCGCCTCGAACACCACCCGCCCGGCATCCGTCAGCGCCAGTTCCCGCCCGCTGCGGTCGATGAGCGTCTCCCCCAGTTCGGTTTCCAGGCGCTGGATGGCCTGCGTGATGGCGGGTTGGGTGCGCCCCAGTTTTTCCGCCGCCCGCGTGAAGCTCTTCTCCTCCATCACCACGAGGAAAACGTTCAGCAGTGGTTTCTTCATCAGCATGGGGCACCGATCATCAACACGTTCCGGTAATTGTGATCACCAATTCTGGATCAGAAGCAAAAACGAAATGCAAAAGCCAAGCTAAGCTGTACCAACCCTGGATGTCCTGATGCTCCTTTCCCTTGGCCATGGCCTCATGAACGCCTTCGATCGGCCTCCTGGCGCGGCCTTGGCCTTCATGCATCTGGTGGGCTTTTGGGTCCTGCCCGCGCCATGAGCGACGAGACGCCACAGAATCGCCCACCGAGCATGCTGCGCTCGGCGGCCGTTGTCTCCGCGATGACCTTGCTAAGCCGTTTGACCGGCCTCGCCCAGACCTACTTCCTATCGCATTACCTGGGCGCTGGCGCCGCGGCGGACGCCTACTCGGTGGCCTTCCGCCTGCCCAATCTGCTGCGCCGTTTCACCGCCGAAGGCACCATGACCGCAGCCTTCCTGCCTACCCTGACCGAGCTGGAAGCCAAGGAGGGCGAAGCCGCCACCCGCGCCACTGCAGCACGTTTCCTGGGCACGCTGCTGACCTTGCTTTCAGTGCTGGTATTGGTGGTGATGGTGGCCATGAGCCTCATCGCGGGCCTGATGGTGGTCGGACGCCTCGCATCCGGCGTGCCTTTCGGCGAGAAGCTCGCGCTGCTTGGCCGTGTGCTTTCGGGCTCGCTGCCGCCGCCGCCGGAGATGGCGCTGCCGGTGCGCCTGGGACGCATCATGTTTCCCTACTTGGCCTTGGTGAGCCTGACCGCCGGGTTGGGCGGCCTGCTGAATTTGCGAGGACGCTTCGCGTTGGCTTCGGCGGTTTCGATTTTCTGGAACCTTGCTTTCATCAGCTTCGGGTGGGCCGCAATTTTCTTTGGCCGCAGCCACGGGTGGACCTCCCCCGAGCACATCGCCACCATTTGCGCGGTGGCGGTGCTCGTGGGCGGTGTTGTGCAGTTGGCGGTCATCGTTCCATCGACCCTGGCCTTGGGTTTCACCGTGCGGCCGGGCCTCCACTTCAAGGACCCTTGGGTGCGCCTGGCCTTGCGGCGAATGGGGCCCGGGTTGCTGGCCGCGGGCGTCTACCCCATCAACACCTACATCTCCGCAATGCTCGCTTCGAACCTGAAAGTGGGGGCGCAGATCGTCCTCTACAACTCCAACATGATGGGCGAGATGGTATTGGGGCTCTTTGCCATGAGCCTGGCCACCGCGAGCCTCCCGGCCTTGAGCAGGCAGGCGGAGGCCAAAGACTGGGACGGGATGCGGAGCAATCTGGCCGAAGCCCTCGGCGCTACAGGGCTGCTCGTCATTCCCGCCAGCATTGGACTGGCGGTGCTGGCCCACCCCATCTGTGCGCTCATTTTCCGAACGGGCGCCTATGACGCTGCCGCTGCGAGCTGGACCGCCACCACGATCATGTTTCAGTGCGTGGGCCTGCTCTTTGTCGCCACCAGCCGCATCGGCACCCAGGCCCTCTACGCGCTGAAAGACTACCGCGGACCCATGGTGATCGCGGTGGCCTCCATGATGCTGAACGTCCTGCTTAGCCTTCTCTGGCTGCGGCCCTTGGGCACCGGCGGCCTTGCGCTGGCCAATGGCGTATCAAGCCTGGCAGGGCTCATCTTCCTGGTGTTCAGATTGAGACCGCGGCTGCCGCAGATGCCCGGGGCACCAGTGCTCAAGACCTGGATGATCTCGCTTCTGGGCGCCGCGCTCATGGGCCTGCTGGCATGGAAAGGCGTCGCCTGGCTGGGCCTGGAAACACCCCAGCACCGCCTCTCCCTAGCCCTGC
>JANXQX010000115.1 GCA_025353305.1 Holophagaceae bacterium | reverse complement strand
TTGAACAACAAAATCCGCGTCCTCCAGCGCCGGGCATACGGCCTCCGTGACGAGGAGTATCTGCAGCTAAAGATCCTCACCTGCATGCTGCCCGCGCTCTAAAATGACCTAAAATCACCCACACGACTTCCCGAAGAGCCTCTATTTCTTTGCACCGGCGGCGATGAAGGCGAACGCGGTCTGCTCGTTGCTGTGGGTATCGGTGACGCGCACCAGCACACGATCTCCACGGATCGCAAGCTTGGGGAGCAGCACATCAAAACGCTCGGTCTGGCTATCGAAGATCCGGTCCTCTGGAAGAATTTGCAGCCAGTTCTCTCCGTCGGCGCTGAGGGCCGCTTCCTTGATGACCGAGGTGGCATCCTGGGCAGTGAAACGCACATGGACGCCATCGTTTTCCGTGGTGGCGCTGAGTTCTGAAATGGCCGGCGGCGTGTGATCCACCATGAAGGCCGCGGTGCGGAACGTGCTCGTCAGCACGGCATTGAAGGGCTGTGTGGGCGCGTCGCTCGCGGTGACTTCCAGGCGATAGCGGCCATCGGGCAGGGGCAACGTATCAAAGGTGAAGAATTTCTCTTTCCAGATCTTTTCCAGCTCGATGGGGCTGCCCCGATCAGGAATCACGCGGATGCGGTATTGGAGCGTGTCATTGTTCGGGTCGCTGACCCGGAAGACGAAGGCCTGGGAAGCGCGGCGGAAGCTGCGTTTTTCCGATCCCGCGTATTGCAAGGCGGGAATGAGCTTTTGCGTTTCCAGCGGGACCCGTTCGATGCCGATGTCATCGGGCGGCGCGCTACGGGTGATGACCACGCCGGTCGGCATGACATCGATGCCATCCCAAATGGGGGCCAAATTGCGGTTGGTCCAATACAGCTTCACGGAATCCACAGCAGGCGTTGCCCCGCCGCGGGTGCTGGAGAGCTTCAAGCGGAACTGCGCAAACCGGGCGGGCGGCAAGCCAGCGCGTTCACCGCTGCGAAGGGGCGGCGTCCAGGGGGACCAGGTGCTGTCGGGAGTTTCGGTGGACCCGCTGCGTAGCTGGAGTTCCACCGCGGTGCCCGTCGGCTGCTCGGAATCCACGTAAGCCCGGCCCCAATCCGCAAGGGGATTGCCTTTCAATACACGGCTTTCCAGAGTGCCCTCTGCGGCCTGGCTGTCAGAAAGCTGATGCAGTTCGGCAGGATTCGAACCCACCACCAGCAGATCCGAACCGCTGGCCACGAAGGCGGTGGCCTGAGCGGTGCCGAGATCCTGCAACGATGCGAAGGCTTCCTGATCCCGGCCGCGATCGCCCAACGGGATCGAGAAAATGCGCGCCCGGTTGCCAGTGCCCACCAGCAACTGGCCCCGCCATGTCGCCAGGGAGAAAATCTGGCCCTGATTGCTCTGCCATAGGGTTTCGGGCACCCGGGATTTGTCCAGGCCGATGACCGCGGACTTGGTGGTGGTGCTTGTTTCCGAAAGATAGTTCTCGCGCTTTTCGAGGTTGCCGCTTGCCATGCGATTGGCCAATCCATTGTTGGCGCCGATGAAAACACGGCCTTCGGAAAGTGCTATGGCCCTGACTTCTTCAAATCCAGTGGCCATCAGGGTTTCCAATTTGTCACCGGAATAGTGAAGCACCAGCCCCCGGCCGTGGGTGCCCAGGTAAAACCCACCCACCCCGTCCGGCGTCATGGCGGTGAAGGCTGTTTCTTCAGGCAATTCCGCCATTCTCCGGCCCCCGCTTTCGCGTGCCAGCAGGAGTACGGCACCCTTTTCGCCACCGCCCGCGACGACCACATCGCCACCCTGGGCGGAAATGCCCCACACGACCTTGGCTTCGATATCGGCAAAGGGTTTCACCTCGCCGCCCGGAGAAACACGATAGAGTTTTCCTTCGCCGGTGGGTGCCACCAAAAGGTCGTTTCCGAGTTTTGCCATGGCGAAGATCACGCCGCCCTTCACCTGGGCCAGTGGCTTTACGTTGCCGCCGCTGTAATGGAAAAGCTTGCCATCGGTGCCTGCCGAAAGGAAAACGCCACCCGCGCCATCCGTGACCGCGGCCCACACCACGCCTTCAGGGAGTTGGCCCACGCGCCGCAACCCGGGCGCCAGGCGAAGCCTCCCATCAGAACCTATGCGCACACCCCGGGCCTCGGCGCTGAGCCAGTCATTGAAGCCGCTGAAGGTGGCGGGAGAGACCGTGGATGGGGTTGTCGCCTGCTGGGCTTGTGCCATGCCGGCCACAGCCATCAATATCGGAAGCACACAAAAACGCATGTAGGGTCTCCAGCCAAAAAGAAATAAAGACGATCATTCAATTTCAACTTCAAGGGAAATCAGGCCTTTGACTTCCCGTTCCAAAGGCAGCACCGCGCGGCCGACGATGTGCCGCTGGAGCTTGTTGTCGGAGCTGCCACCGTCGCTGGCGATGAGGCTTGCCACGGATGGAGGGATTCCTTCGATTCGGCTGCCCCGCAGGCCCGCGCCTGGCTGGCTTTGCACCAGCAGCGCATAGGCGTGGTTGTTGCGCAAGGCGCCGTTCAGCAGACGCACGATGTCGTTCAGGCCGCTCACATCAATGACACGCTCATCGGGATCGGCGGCGGCAAGGCTGAGGCCATCCCCCACCAGCAATGTGGCCTTCCCTGCCTGGGCGCTGTGCGGCACGGAGATGTTCAGCGTCGCGTTCTCCCGCACGCCCTGGATGTTCTGGAGCGTCACCAGCACTGGCAGTGAATCCCCCCGTTTCACGTGGGCCTTGAGGACCCGCACCGCGGCAATCCCGGTGAGATCCAGCCGTTCCTCGGCTTTGATGGTCAGCGATATGCCCTCGAATACTGGCCGTTCAAAGGGGTTCATCGCCAAAGCCTGCACCATGGCGCCCACGAAACTGGCCAGGCGATTGGGACTCAGATCCGCGATGACATTCTCTATTTCGATGGCCGGATGCCCGGTGATCTTGATGTTGCCCTGCAGGGAAAGGCTTTGCAGGCCCAGGCCGCGCACATGCCCATTCAAAGTCTGACTGACCACGGCGGAAGCCAGGATCGGCGTGATGAAGGGATGGTCCATCATCTCGAACCGGAAATTCAAAGTCTTGCGACCACCAAGGTTCAAGCCGATGCGCAAGGGCACCATGTGCGGCTCGGCCCCCAGCACGCCGCCCACGCCCACCGAGCGGTCCAGCCGCAGGGCGCCGATGGGCGCCACGGGCTGGGCGAGCTTGAAGCTGGACTGGTAGCTGGCCACGTTCCCTGCGACCGAAGCGGACCAGAGCGGCAGATCCACGCCGCCCAGATTGAAAAGCTGGTGGCCGAAGAGGAGAACTTTTTTTCCGCTGACCCAGGTGATGGTTCCGGAGGCCGCCATATCCATGTCGCCCTGAACCAACGTAATGGATGCCATGCCGCCGGGCTCGATGGGACTGGCCTTGGCATTTGGCGCGGGCGACACCGATGTCATCATCGCCCCGCTTCCGGCATTGGCGAAACGCAAGGGCAGGCCGTTGAAAAGGGCCTGGTTTTCAGGCAGCAGCGGTGTCCCTGAAATCATCAGGGGCAATTCCGAAGCGGATTGGCCTGCTTGGCTCTTTTCGCCCATGAGCTCCGCCAATGACAGCATCTCGCCCCGGAGCGCTGCTTTCAGTACCTTGGGCGGCTCCACCTTCGGAAGGATCAGGGGCGTGCGGGAAGGCGTCGTTTCGGGCAGATCCCTCAGCTGATCCAGCATTTCGCCGATGGGTGTGATCCCCCCCATGGGCTCTTTCTCGAAAGCGAATCCGATGCTCAGGGCACCGATGAGTTTGCCATCCAGATAGCAGGGCGACCCGCTCATGCCTGCGAGTATCCCGGTCTCGGCAAGGGGCCCGCCGCTGGCCCTCACCAGGATCAGGCTGTGGCCCGGGGAAATATTGCGCTGGACTCCCAGCACTTCGAATTCAAACGTCTCGATGCGGTCGCCTTTGAAGACCGTGCGTCCAGTGCCCTTCATGCCCGGAAGGATTTCGGACAAGGGCATGGTGACCTGGGCGTAAACTGCGGTTGAACAACTTGTCAAAGCCAAAAGGACCGGAACGAATAAAAGGCGAGCAGCCTTGAACAGCAGGGGCATCGGGTTTTCCCAAAAAAAACGGTCAGGACCGCATCAACAAAGCGTAACAGGGATGCGGATCCCCACAGGATTCATGGGGTCCCCGCCATTGCATATATGTGTTGAGAGGGGCTTTTAGTTCCTGTGATGGAAGTCACCCAGACTTAACTTTGAGCTTGCCTGAAGCCCCTGTAGTCTTTTCCGATTGGAGGAAACTTTTTTTGGACTCACGACACTGCCTTGCCTGCTCTTGCAATGAATGAACCTTGTCCAGAGGTTCGACCGAACGGGCTCTCATGCTCTTGTACAAAGGCTGGGAGCGCTATCCCTCGGGACTAAGGGCGATGCATTCCACTTGCCGGGCCACACAGTCACTCTTCACTAGCTGTTCAATTTTTCGTTCCATTTAGTGTTTATGCCACTCCCGGGGGATCCCGGCCCAATCGTTTCATAAGGAGCACTCATGAAATTCCGAAATACCAGCGCCCTGATCATCAGCGGGTTGGCCCTCTCGGTCGTGGCCAGCGCCCAGGTGAGCCAGACGACAGGCTCCATCCGCGGCACCGTGAAATCCAAGAAGAGCGGAGCCGTGGGCGGCGCCACCCTGCTTCTCCGCAACACCGAGACCGGTTTCACCAGGACCATCAAAGCGGACCCAGCCGGCGCCTTCCAATTCCCCTTTCTTCCCGTCGGCACCTATGAACTGACGGCCTCGGCCCCAGGCCTGCGCACGGGCAAGGGCAATTCCATACGCGTGACACTGGGCGAAACCACGACCCAGAATTTCGATCTTGATGTGGCCGAGGCTACCACCACGGTGGAGGTTGTGGCGCAGAGCTCGACGGTGGACACCTCGCAGGTAAGCTCAGTCGCCGCCATTGGCGAGGACATGATCCAGAGCGTGCCGCTCAACGGCCGGAATTTCACGGACCTTGTGCTCTTGACCCCTGGTGCTTCCACGAACGCCCAGGGCTTCCGCACCTCGGTGGAGGGCTCCCGCGGTGTCGGGAACAACCTCCAGATCGACGGCACCTCCTTCAATTCCAAGTTCGTCACCGAACAGCGTGGCGGCACCCGCGTCCCCTTCAGCTTCGGCATGGACACCATCAAGGAATTGCAGGTCATCACCAACGGCTACGATGCCCAGTACGGTGACGCCACCGGCGCCATCATCAACGCCATCTCCAAGAACGGCACCAACGACTTCACTTTTTCGGCCTTGGCCCAAGTCCGTCCGGAATCCACGGTGGCGCGTATCCGCGACGTCCCCCAAGATTCCAACCCCCCAAAAGTCAATATCCCTACGATCCAGGAGCGCCACTTCAGCCAGCGCCAAGGCAATTTCAACGTGGGTGGTCCGCTCATCAAGGATAAGCTCTTCTACTTTATCGGTGCGGAGACTTGGCACTACCAGCAGGACAATGTGCCGACAATGACCACTAGCAGCACCAAGGGGAATACGCAGCCAGATCAGGATGCTTTCTTGGCTGGGGCCGGCAGCCGTTGGATTGTGAATCCCAATGGCGCCACCTTGACCCAGGAGGGTACCACTCCCTGGACCAACGACATCAAGAACACCACGGTCTTCGCGCGTGTGGATTGGATCCTCAACACCGACCATCGCCTGTACTTCCGCGTGAACTCCCAGAACTACAGTGGTGAGAGCAACACCTATCCCCAGACGCGGAAGACCAATGTCGCCGTCTCGAACAACAGCCACAACAACTTCAAGACGCTTTCCTTCGTAACGGAATTGTCATCCACGCTGACCCCCAGCCTGTTGAACGAGGCCCGGCTCCAGATCTCTACCGAAGACCGGCCCGCCAAACCCAACAGCACCATTTCCTCGGAAATCAGTGTTGGCGGCGTTTCCTTCGGCCAGTACGACCTCGACCCCCGCAATACGAAGGAAAACGTCACCCAGTTCATCGACAACCTCACCTGGGTCCAGGGGGACTGGCTGCTGAAAGCCGGAGTCAACCTCCAGTCCATCGACATGGAAAACACTTTCCTCCAGTACGGCAATGGCCAGTACAGCTTTGGGACCTACGATAGCGCCACCCAGTGGGACAAGGGGGCAGCCGGCCTCCTGGGAAATCCGAGCACGTTCATTAAATACACCCAGACTCTGTCACCCCTGGGTGGTCACCTGAAGTTCAATAACAAGTCCTACGTAGGCTATGTCAACGGTCAATACACGGGTCTCCTGGATCACCGTCTGCTCTTAAGTGGTGGTGTCCGCTATACCAAGGAGAGCTGGGACGGCAACCCCAACCCCAATCCTAAGCTGGCCGGCCTGGACGCCTGGCCCAGCAACAGCAGCCTGGACCCTCGTTTCGGCTTCAGTTTCGACGTCTTCGGCAATGCCAAGACTGTTGTCCGAGGCGGCTATGGCCAGTTCACCATCGGCAACCCGGGCCAGACCGTGTCGGGTGGCTTGATGAACAATGGCATCAACTATGTGACCTATAGCGTCTCAACTTCCAGTACCAGCAGTGCCGCCTTGAAAAGCCTCTTCCAGACTGGCGCGCTCTCGGTGTCTCAGCGTCTACAGAACGGCTCCATCACGAGCCTGGATGGCACGACCCTGCTGGCCACGTCGCTACTGAGCGGTAGCGCCATCGTCACGCCCATCGACCCCGACAGCAAGATGACGCAGAACCGGCGCATGTCCTTGGGCTTCGAGCAGGATCTCGACAACGGCTACAAGGCCGGTGTGACGTTCAAGTATTCGAAGTTCAGCAACCTGCAGTACTCCGTCAACATCAACCTGCATCAAAGGAGCTGGAACGGTACGGCTTGGGTGGATGATCCAGGTTCTTTCTACAATGACGGTTATCCCACCAAGACTAACAACTTCGATACCACCAAGAACCGCCCGGGCACGGCCATCGTCCGGGGCCACGTCCTTGATCTCACTGGCTATGGAGACGTCTTCCTGAATAAGACCGACGGCGAAGGTGACTACAAGGCTTTGGAATTCGAGGCTTCTCGCCGGCAGGACAACGGTTTCGGCTTCCGCTTGACGATGACCTTCGCCTCGGCCACGGATAACAATTCCAACGAAGTGAGCACACTGGGAGCGGCGGCCTCCAACGTGAACTACGCCGACCCTACGGGCATGACCACCCCCAGCGATAACGATATCAAGTTCCGTGGCGTCTTGGCTTTGTATGCCCCTCCCATCTGGGGGTTCCGTGCCTCCGGCCTGCTCCAGTACCAGACTGGACGCCCGTATAGCGCTACAGCATTCCCTGGCGACCCCAATGGGGACAACAATACCTTCAGTGATTTCGTCTACGCTGGCCGCAACGGATATCGCCAGCCTTCCTATCGGGCCTTTGATTTAAGGATCGCCCGGAGCTTCCGCCTGACCAAGAAACTGTCGATGGAAGGCATCATCGATATCTACAACGTGTTCAACTGGGCCAACTTCACCACGGGCAACACCAACGCCGCGAGCTGGAGCGCGACACCACCCCCGGGGACACCGCCGACCCCGGAGGGAACCCTCTCACCGATCACTAATTTTGGCTACCTCAACAACGCCGACGCCAAGACCCGCGAGGTGCAGTTCTCCATCAAGATCAAGTACTGACCGGTTCGGGCCTTACCTGAAAAGCTCCAATTAAAAAATGAGCGGCCCCGGCCGCTCGTTTTTCGTTAGGGTTTGGATATGCGGATTCTTGTTTTGGGCGACGTGGTGGGTGAACCGGGGCGGCGGCTGATGGAGGCGCATCTGCCGGAATTGCGGCGGGAATACGCCGTGGATTTCCTGGTGGTGAACGGCGAGAACGCCGCCCACGGCAACGGCATCACCGAACGCATCGCCCAGGACTGGTTCGACAATCTGGGCGTGGATGTCATCACCACGGGCAACCACGCTTTCGACGTGAAGGATATCGGCCCCTATTTCGCGAGAGAACCCAGGCTGCTGCGGCCCGTCAACTTCCCCCCGGGTACGCCGGGCCTGGGCCACGTGAAGCTGCACACCAAGAGCGGTGAAGAGGTGCTGGTGATGTGCCTCATGGGCCGCATCCACATGCCGACCTGCGACGACCCCTTCCGCGCGGCGGATTCCATTCTCATGAAGGAACGGGCGGACGTGGTCCTGGTGGACATGCACGCCGAAGCCACCAGCGAGGCGCAAGCCATGGGCTGGTACCTGGAGGGCCGCGTCAGTGCCGTGGTGGGCAGCCACACTCATGTGGCAACGCTGGACACGAAAGTGCTGCCCGGCGGCACCGCCTACGTGACCGATATCGGCATGACCGGCCCCTATGACAGCGTGATCGGCATGAAGAAGGAAACCAGTCTGGCCCGCTTTCTCACCCCCCTGCGGCCGCGTTTCGAGGTGGCCGAAGGCGACCTGCAACTCCACGCGGTGCTCATTGAAACCAAGGGGAAGAAGGCCATCTCCATCGAGCGCATCCTGAGGAAGCTGTGAATTGATCTTGCAATGCGCATAGAATGAATTACATTTATGCGTTAAGGAGAATTCCCATGCCTGCCGCCGTACCCGCTCCGAAGCAGAAGCGCCCCACTAATTTAAGTCTCGCGCCGGCCAGGCTGGCTTTTGGCCATCGTTATGCTGATGGCCTCAACACCTCGCTCTCCCAGGTGGTGAATGATCTCCTGGGTGCCCTCGAGCAGACCATTCAGGGGCGGGAGGTAAGCACAGAATTGGATGAGAGCGACCCATTGGATGGCCTCCTCGCTGGATGGCCTGACCTTGACAAGAAGGAACTGCGCAAGGCCCAACAAGAGGCAAGGCTCGCCCGATGAAACCAGCACGCAAGCCTAGGTACATGCTGGATATCAACGTGCTGCTGGATTATCTACAGCAACGTCAACCTTGGTATCCCCAAGCCAAAGCATTATTCCAGGCCGAACTACAGGAGAAGGTGGATCTGTTCATTGCAGCAAACACCGTGCCTACGATCTTCTATTTGATCCGCCAAAAGGACTCGGCCCGGAAAGCCACTATAAAACTTGAAATCCTGCTTCAACGCATTCGCTTGGCGGATGTGACCGCACGGGTGATCGAGCAGGCGTTCCGCCTGGGGCTTGGTGACCTGGAGGATGGAATCCAGGTTGCCGCCGCTCTTGAGGCCGGCATTCCCGTGCTGGTGACCAGGGATTCCAAACACTTCGGAAAGATTGCAATACCGCAGATCCTTTCACCCGAAATTGCTGTTGCTGCCCTGGGTTATTCCAGCGTCTGAAAATCGAAATGAATGAACTTAGGTCAAAAGAAAACTGGGACCGTGCCTACCGCGAGGCGCCGGAAATCTTCGAAGCATTTTCCCGGGCCGAAGATCCCGATGGACTGGTGGCCAGGCGCCTTCTGGCCCATGTCTCATTGCCGGGCCGCACCGTGCTAGAACTGGGCTGCGGAACGGGGCGCTATACCCGCGAACTGGCGCCGCAGGCGGGCCTCTACCTGGGTGTGGAGCCCAGCCCTTCCATGTTGAACCTGGCCCGCAAGTCATTCGCCGGCCTGCCCGTTCCTCCAGTATTGTTGAGAGCCCGAGGCCAGGCGCTGCCGCTTCGATCGGGCAGCGTGGATGTCGTGCTTGCTGCGTGGGTGGTCGTGAACCTTCGTGAGGAGATCCGGGACCGTGTCCTGAAGGAGGCTTCCCGGGTCCTCCGTCCGGGTCCGGGATGCGGGATGTGGCTGCTGGAAAACCACTGGGACAGCCAGTTCCAAAACTACCGGGGGAGAGGCGGGGAGGACGGGCTTCGCCTTCGCCACATGATGGAGCGCGAGGGATTTCGCCTGGTGGAGGTAGTCAACACGGAACTGCGTTTCCCCTCTTCAACAGAAGCAGAACGGGTATTGGGCTATCTCTGTGGAGAAGCCATGCTCGGCCACTTGCGCCGCGAACCCACCGCTGTTCTTGAGCATCGCATCGCCATCCTGCACGCAGCCATGTGATGCGGGCGATCAGGCCTTGGCGGCGGGCTTCTGGAACTGGAAGCGCCTGGGCATCATGCAGAGGCCCATCAGGATTCCCTGGGAGGCGATGAAGCTCATGAGGGCCACGAAAGCTTCATCCATGAAGCCGTAGGAGTGCAGGCCCACCCCGAGCATGTTCACGCCGAACCAGGAGAGGCTGGTGATCACGTTGCCGAAGATGGCCATGGTCATGATGCCGCGGTCCCGGGCGATGCCGGACCAGCGGGCATGCAGGATGATCGCGTTCCAAAGCACGATGAGCAGGGCGCCATTCTCCTTCGGATCCCAGCCCCAGAACCGGCCCCAGGACTGATCCGCCCAGATGCCGCCCAGCACGGTGCCCACGAAACTGAACAGCAGCGAGAAGCAGATGATGCCGTAGGCCATGCCGACAAGAGCCTTGCCGGTCTCGGGGTCGGGATCCGGGGCGATGTGCTTCCACAGGGTGTAGGCGATGGCAATGGCGCCGGCCAGGAACGTTCCGCTGTAGCCGATCGTGATGGTCACCACGTGGGTGGCCAGCCAGAAGTTGGAATCCAGCACTGCGCGCATCATCTCCATGGTGTCGCCCTCGGCCAGATGCTGGGCGATGATGAGCGACCCGAAACCCGCGGCGGTGGCCACGGCGGTTCCGAACCCTTTCTTGTACATCCGCTCCAGAACGATGCCCAGGATCACCGCACCCCAGCCCACGAATACCGCGGAGGAGTAGAGATTGGTTACCGGCGGACGGCCCTGCAGGATGATGCGGAAAGCCAGGCCGCAGGTGTGCACGAAAGCGCTCACCAGCAGTAAAGAGAAGGCGGCGGGCTGAAGCAGCTCCCCCTTCCAGATCCAGGAGACGAAGATCGTCAGCAAGGCCAGGACGTAGATCACCATGCCCACATAGAACGGCTGCGCGCGATTGAACGTGATCTCGTTATTTGCGTGGCTCATGGCTTCAGGCCGAAGGCTTGTAACGATTCCCTGGAATTCGGCGACGCCGCTGTTGAAGGCTGCGGCGTCCTGCGCGCCGTAAGCTGACGCGATGCGGGACAGGGGCGCAAGGCCCGGATGGAGGGGTTGGCCCATGGCGCCGGCCTGCAAATTTTCGCCGACACTCTGCCAGGCTTCCTCCTTTTGCCCTGCGAGGGGGGGCAGGATCCGGAACATGGCAAGTTGGGCCAGGGCACTATGCATTTCCGCGGCCTGGGGGGCGGCCACAGCCTGCATCTGAACCGCAAGGCCGGGAGTCCCCGAAAGCTGCAGGGTGTTCTTCAGCCGGAAATACATGTAGACGCGTTCGAAAAGATTTACGACGGCGGACTGGAAGCGCGTGCGCTTCTTGGCATCGATCGGCTGGGCGACCTTGGCCTGCTTCTCGAGTTCATCGATGTGCGGAGCCAGCGTCTCGAAGCTGAAGTAGCGCACCGAGGTCTGCTTCAGGCCGATAAGGCCAAGCACGTCGGGATCATTGATGACGAACACCGGCTGGCGATCGGCCACTTCGGGCCGGAACATCAGGTCCAGGGCCCATTGATCGGCGCTGATCGTCTTGCCCTCGAAACGGAAGCTCTGCTGGCTGCGGATCAGGAGCAGGGTGTTCCTGGCCACGGAATCCAGGGGCTTCACGCGGCCCCCTTCCAGGATGGGGAGCCGGGCGAAAGCGTTCAGGTCGAACCCGTTGACCTTGCCCTGCGGCATGGCCATGAAAAGGGCCGCGGCCAGAGCCACAGCACCCACGATCCAGGGAAAGAATTTGGTGAGTTTCATGACACCTTCTCCTGCCGTCGCTTGAGTGAACGGCGCAGCATGATGGCGAAGTGCACCAGGAGACCTATGGTCACCAGGACGCAGGAAATATAGGGCAGCAGCCAGCCTGGATTCTCGACAACCTGCAGGATGGAAAGAGTGTCCCCCTTGCCGAAGCTGGCCTGGTAGAAGGTCCGGCCTTCATAGCGCAGGGGCTGGTTCATGTAGATGAGGACGTCGCGCGCCTCTCCTTTGGCCGGATTGGAGATCTGCACAAGGCTGGAGAAATTTTTGGGAATATCAGTCCCGGGGTACTTGTCGTGGCTGAATTTTTTCAAGGTCAGCGCATAGGGCAGGTAGTGGCGTGTGGGGCGGATGGACATCACGTAGCTGTGACCTTCATGGATGAAGGATTGGGGTGCGCCCAGGGCTATGGACACCAGCCAGACGCCATAGCTGCGACCTGCCACAACGGGTTCAACGAAAACAGACGTGTTGTTCAACTCATTATCGGAGGACACAACAGCCCGTTCTTCGATCTTGACGCTGGGGCCAACGCCGGCGGTGGCGATGGATGGGGGGTCTGTGGGGCCCCGGTCCGCCAATGCGGCGTTCGGGAAAAAGCGCTTCACGTTCAGCGTGATGGAAGTGCCCGGCAGGCTCACCGAGCTTTTTTTCTCCAGCAGGGTTGTTGGAACCGCGAAGACCTCATCGAAAGTCGGATCCGTCACGTCCACGAGCACGAGTTCGGTTGCTCGGTAGCTCTCCACGAAGTTGACGGTCTGGCCCTGCTCGATGGCCATCCGATCGTCCACCTGCAACGCAGCGGATACGAATTCCCCCGACACCAACAGGATCAAGCCCAAGTGCACAAGCCAAAGGCCCGCCTTGGCCCATGAGAATTGAAGGCGTTTCACGGTGGATGCGATTAGGTTCAAGGTCAGTACCAGGCCCACAAGGGTTCCACCTGGAAATACCGGAATGATCCAGGTTGACCCTTCGGGGCCCCACCACACCAAAATGCTGCGCATGTACATGTTGACAGCCCCGTAAGTGCCCAAGGGCACCTGGGCCAGCGTGCAGAGCACCACCAGCACCATGAGCAAGGCCAGGGAGGCGATGGTGAGCTGGAAGGACGAAATGAAGTCCCAGGCTTTCAGTAGGTATTTGTTAGTCAAGGTGAAGGCTCCCGATGATACGCATGAAGTCCGGCTCGGCTTTCGCGACAGGCACCGCGTCACCCACGAGCTTCAGGAACCAGGTGTTGCCGTCGCTTGTGGAGATCAGACCTGCCACCATGCGGGTCTTGGCCTGGCCCTCGCTGGTGAAGTCGAATACGGAGACTGCACCAGCCTTCGACTTGATGGGTTTGCGGGCGGCCGCAAGGGCCTTCTCGTCAATGGGGCCGAGCCCGATCTGGCCGCGCCAGCGATTGACGTTGCTGAGTTCGCCGCCCGCGACTCCCGGGAGCACCACCACGGTGGCTTCCACCTTTCCTTGGACGGGGGGCTTCAGCGTGGCATAGCGCATGCCGCCGGCCTCCCCCTCGGTCCAGCCCTGGGGAAGCGTCCATTTCAGGGCGCCTTGGCCAGTGGGCCGGGGTGGGGTAGGCACATCGCCGGGAGCGCCCATCCCCGGGGGTGGCAGGGCCGCAGAAGCTGCGGGCATGCCTGCTGGTGCCGCAGCTTCCTTGGGGACGCGGTAACGGGTTGCTTCGTCCCGTCGGCATCCGATGGCCAGCAGAAGCATGGGGACTGTTGAAATGATCAGTGGCTTGCGGGTCAAGGACAGGAGCGCTGCGGCAGGGGTAATGCTTCTCAGTCGCAATGAATGGTTCCTCCGGGTGGGATCGCTCGGACTCCAACACCTGGAGACCAATCCATACGCTATAGAGTAGCGGTGGAACCCCCGGATTTTCGGTGATTTTGTACTCAATTCTATTCCTGGAGGGGCTCAGGGGTTCCATGGGCCGTCCGAGTGGGTCCACTGGGCCTCTTAATGGATTTGGAGATCACCGGTTTGCCACCGATTCCGTGGAGGGAGTTGGGAATATTCTGGACAAGAATTCCTACCCCAGGAACGAATCCGTTTCTCCCCGTGAGATGGACGGGATATGCCAATTCAGCTGATGCTGGAGTCATGATCACCTATCTGGACAACAACGCTACGACGCGGCTTGCCCCCGAGGCCCTGGATGCGATGTTGCCCTTCCTGCGGGAAAGCTACGGCAACGCAGGTTCAGGCCATGTGCTGGGGCACTTGAGTGAAGGCGCGGTGGTGCAATCGCGGGACCAAGTGGCCGCCATGCTGGGCTGTTCCCCAGCCGAGGTTCTTTTCAACAGTGGTGGCACCGAGGGCATCAACCACGCCTTTCGGGGTGTGTTCGAAGGCCTCCCAAAGAAGCGGCATCTCATCATCAGCGCAGTGGAACACCCGGCGGTCTTGGCAGTCTGCGAGTGGCTGAAGCTGAAGGGCGCCGAGATCAACATCTTGGGTGTGGATGGCGAAGGACAATTGGATCTGGCAGGGCTGGAAGCATCCATCCGGCCCGACACGGCACTGGTCTCCCTCATGGCCGCCAACAACGAGAGCGGCGTCCTGTTTCCAATGGAGAAAGTGGCCCAAATCGTCAAGGAGAGGGGCGCCCTGCTGCACGTGGATGCCACCCAGGCCATTGGAAAAGTGGCGTTGGATCTCTCCCAATTGCCCATTGACCTGCTGAATTTCAGCGGCCACAAATTCCACGGACCGAAAGGCACAGGCGCCTTGTTCATCCGGCGGGGACTGCGATTGAAACCCTTCATGCTGGGGGGCCACCAGGAGCGCGGGCGGCGCGGCGGAACCGAGAATGTGCCCGGCATCGTCGGACTCGGCAAAGCCTGTGAACTGGCGGTGGATCATCTTCCCCAGGTGGCGGCCACCGGCGCGTTGCGGGATCGGCTTGAATCGGCCATTCAATCGGACATCCCTGGCGTCCACATCAACGGTGCCGGTTCGCCGCGCCTTCCCAATACGTCCTTCCTGAGTTTCAAGGGCCTCGAAGGCGAGGCCCTGCTCTTGAAGCTCAGCGAGCGCGGCGTCTGCGTCTCCACTGGCAGCGCCTGCACCACGGGGCAGAAAGAACAAAGCCATGTGCTGCGGGCCATGGGGTTGCCCTTGGAATTCGCCATGGGGACGATCCGGGTTTCCCTAAGCCGGTACACCACGCTGGAAGAGGTTCAAGCTGTGCAGGGAATGCTGCCGGGGCTTGTGGAGGATCTGCGGAGATCGACTCCCTTCATCAAGGCCTAGACGTACGTGGGCGGAGGAAACGTCATCCAGCTTTTCCAGGGGCGCGCAGTTCCAGGCCGCTTAGGTGGCCATCCCGCCATCTGGCGGTCAGGTGCTCGCCTTTGGCGTTCTTGAAGGTCAATACCTTGGTGCGCCCGAACGGCGTTTCATTCCGATAAATGCTGAAATCATGGGCGTCGTTCTGCTTCGTGGACGGCAAGCCTTCGATGGTTGGACGCCAGGCCTTTGCGGCTTCCAGGAAGGCCGATTCACTGTGGTAGGCTGCGCGCAGGCCGGGTTCTTTGCGGTACAGTTCCGCAGCTTTAGTGTCGTCGCCGCACTGGAGCATGACCTTCCGAAACTCCTCCCAATCCCGCCGGGTTTCGAGGGAACCGGCCTTTTCACGGGCGGCTTCAAGAGCCTTCTCATCCTCGCCGAACAGAATGCGGGTGATTCCCTCGCCTTCGACCGGACCTGCAAGGGGGCCGCCCTCGATATTCACCGTCATCCAGGCTCCGCCTGCACCCTTGATCGAGGCGCTGGCTTCGCCAGGATCGGCGTTGGGTGAATAGGTCGAGCCTTCGGCGGGCTCCTGGGCGGGGAGGTCGCCGATCCTGGGGCGCCAGTCGCGGACCGTGTCCACGAACTGCTGATCGTTGGCATAGAGTTCGGCCAAGGCCGGGTTCTTTTTGAACAAATCCCTGGCACCATCGTCGCTTTGCAGCCGTGAGTGGATGGTGCGCACGGCGGACCAAAGCTGAGTGCGGTGGCGGAAGGCCAGGCTGCCAAGCGAGCCGCCGAGGACCAGGGAAACGCTGACGAACATTCCACCCGTCAACAGCAGCCATTTGAGCCACGGGTGCCGGCCGCTACGCCGCACTGCCTCTCCATTGTCCCAGCCGGCATCCCGCATGGAGCCCCCCAGACATGAGCTACGCAGCGCGCGATCATGCGCTTAGAGACCTCGCCCAACGGCAGGTTTGCAAGCAATCAGGGAAGTTGAATCCAAGCCGGGGATGACATTTCCTAGTTGCGGGGATTCGGCGGGCGCAGTTCCAGGACGCTCAGTTGGCCATCCTTCCAGGTGACCACCAGTTCCTGTCCGTTGGAGGTTCTGAAGGTCGACACCCTGGAATTCCGGAAGGGCGAATGGATGTTGTGGATGCTGAATTCATGAGCGCCTTCTTCCAGCGACAGGGGGAGTTTCACCAAGACTGGGCGCAATGTGGTCAGGGATTCCAGGAAAGCAGCTTCGGTTGGGAAGCGGGTGTGCAGGCCGGGTTCCTTCCGGTAGAGCGCCGCGGCGCTGGCGTCATCGGCGCATTGCAGCAGCACTTTCCGGAAATCTTCCCATTTATGCTGAGTCCCGACATTGTTGGATTTCTGCCTGGCCGCGCGCAGCGCTTTCTTGTCTTCGCCAAAGAATATGCGGATGATTCCTTCGCTTTGCACGGGCTCGCCGAACGCGCCAGCGCGTATATCGACCCGCATCCAGGCGCCACCGGCGCCCTGCACGGACGCTCCCGTTCCGCCAGGATCCGAACCAGGTAAATAAGTCGGTCCCCTCGGCGGCTCCTGGACCGGCAGCTCACCGACTTTGGACCGCCAGGCCTGGACTGTGTCCAGGAAGTCCTTTTCATTGGTGTATGAGTTCGCCAAGGCGGGGTTCTTCGCGAATAGATCTTTCGCGCTCTCATCAGTCTGCAACCGCGCGTGGATTGAGCGGATCACCGGCCAGAGCTGGGCCCGGTTGCGCATGGTAAGACTGCCGAAGGCCACGGTCATCAGGATCGGAACTCCGAACACCACGCCGACTCCGATCAGCACCCATTTGAGCCAGGGTTTCCGGGATCCCGTCCGGGCGGCGCCTCCGTTATCCCAACTGGTGTCCCGCAGGGCGCTCCCCTGGCCAGATCTACGTTCAACCCTTCCCAGCGCTTAGAGCCACGCCTTCAAGCGCCAGCTGTTGCAAGGATGGCCTCGGCGCAGGGCGCAATCCGCGCAAGCGCTTCCTTGACTTCGCCGGCTTCAATATCGCGATGGGTAATGAAGCGCAAAGCCGACCCCACGCTGGTGACCAGCACGCCACGTTCTTTCAGCAGGTCCGTGGCCTTGGGAACTGAGGCTACAGGCACCAGCAGGATGTTCGTCTCAGGGGTCTCCAACTTGAAGCCGAGGCTCCGCAGACCCATCGCAAGTTCGCTGGCCTTGGCATGGTCCTCGGGAATGCGGGGCAGGTAATCGAGGGCCACCAACCCGGCCGCCGCCATGACGCCACCCTGGCGAACGCCGCCGCCCAACATTTTGCGAAGGCGGCGGGCTTCTTCTATTTTGTCCTGGGTACTCGCCAGCAGCGATCCCATGGGTGCTCCAAGGCCTTTGCTAAGGCACACGCTCACCGTATCCGCGTCTTGCGCCAGTTCAGGCAGCGATACACCCAGGAAGGCCGCTGCGTGCCAGAGTCGCGCCCCATCCAGATGCACCGCGAGCTTTTTTTCCTGGGCCGCTTGCGTCAGGTCGCGATGGTCCTGAAGGCTGAGGCAGGTGCCCCCGCCGAAATTGTGGGTGTTCTCCAGGCAGAGCAGGGCGGTGCGGAGCGTGTAATAGGGTCCGCTGCTTCCTGCGGCTTGACGCACCTGGTCGCCGGTGATGCGGCCAGGTTTTCCCTGCCAGGGCAGGGCTTCCGGCATTCCGCCCGCGAGCCAGGCCGCCGTGCCCAGTTCCGAACCCAGCACATGGGCCTGGGCTGGGGCCAGGAAGCGGTCGCCGCGGCGCAGGTGCAGCATCATGGCGATGCCGTTGGCCATGCAGCCGGTGGGTGTCCACAGCGCGGCCTCCTTGTTCAACAGTTCCGCCAATTTCCGTTCCAGACGGTCCAGCGTTGGATCGCGCTCCAGCACATCGTCGCCCACCTCCGCTTCGGCCATGGCACGCCGCATCTCAGGGGAGGGTTTGGTGACGGTGTCGGAGCGGAAATCGAGGTTTCGCATGGATTCATTATTTACGGGAATCCAGGCTGGGATGGCAAACTCAAAATTTGTGGTGGGAGTTTGAATGCAGCTTTGGCACGCCATCCTTCTGGGGCTCATCCAGGGTCTTACCGAATTCCTTCCGGTGTCCTCCACGGCGCACCTTACGTTGGCCGAACATCTTTTACTAGGTCGGGGCATGCCGTTGGCTTTCGACGTGCTGTTGCACGTGGGTACGCTGCTGGCGCTCTGTGTCTATTTCCACAAGGAACTGGTCCAAGTCTTCCTGGGGATCCTCGGGAAGGACGCGGCGGGCCGGAAAATGGCCATATGGCTGTTCATCGCCATGATCCCCACGGGCATCCTGGGGCTCGCGACCAAGAGCATCAAGGAAACCGCCAAGCAGCATCTCTGGGTCTATGGCATTGGCCTGTTGGTGACCGCCTGGATGCTTTTCATGGCGAACGAGCGCAGCAAGCAACAAACGGGCCGTGAGCTTGATGAGTTGACCGCGAGGGATGCCCTGGCCATTGGCGCCATCCAGGGCTTGGGCGGCGGGTTCGGTCTCAGCCGCAGCGGTTCCACGATTTCGGTAGGTGTGTTTGGCGGGCTTAAGTTGCCGTCATCGACCCGTTTCAGTTTTCTGTTGGGGATTCCCACCATTGCCGCCGCGGCCTTGGTGGAGGCCAAGGGTCTGGTCATGCCTCTGGTGAAACATCTGCCGTTGGCCGATGAGATGAGATTTCCGGCCGGTTCCATCAATCCAGCCCTCGCCTGCATCGTCGGAGTCGCTGTGGCGGCCATTTCAGGCTACTTCGCCATTGGTCTGCTGGACCGTTTCACCCGCTCCCCGAGGCTCAATGGATTCGCGTTCTACTGCCTTTGCATAGGGCTGGCGATGGTGATTCTGGGCACCGTGGGCGTGGATGGATTCTTGTACACGACGACCATGCAGCATCCGTGAACAGGTACGAGGGTTGAGGTGCGAGGTGTGAGGGATGCGCCCTTTGGCCGCCACCTTATTGAACCTCGAACCTCGAACCTCATACCTCGCACCTCACGCCTCGCACCTCGCCACCTCGCACATTCCACTCGCCGATTGATGCGAACCGTTGGCCGATGGGCGGCTGATGGGTTGGCCTTCCTCCCTAGACTTTAGTTCATTGCTTCGATAGGAGTTTCTGTGATCCAGGTGACGAACCTTCACAAGACTTTCACGGTGAAAGATGGCAAGACCAAAGCCAAGAAGCGCATCGAGGCGGTGCGCGGCATTTCCTTCCAGGTCAAACCGGGCGAGATCTACGGATTGCTGGGCCCCAACGGGGCCGGGAAATCCACCACGCTGCGCATGATCGCGACCCTGATGCAGCCGGACCAGGGAACCATCGAGGTCTGCGGGCTGGATACGCAAAAAGAGGGGGAAAAGGTCCGGGGCAAGATCGGTTACCTTTCCACGGATATGAATGTGTATGAGCGGTTCACTCCCAGGGAATTGCTGCGCCTGTTCGGCGAGTTCCAGGGGGTGGACCCCACCATCGCCGAGCGCCGCGGCCTGTACCTGCTGGAGAAGCTTCAGCTCATGGACTTCAGCGACGTGAAGATGGATGGCATTTCTTCCGGCCAGAAGCAGAAAGTCTCCATCGCGCGAGCGCTGCTTCACGATCCCAAAGTCATTATTTTCGATGAGCCCACCACGGGCCTGGATGTGCTCACTGCCAAAACTGTGCTGGACCTGCTGCGGACCATGAAGAGCGAGGGCCGCACGGTAATCGTGAGCACTCATGTGATGCCGCTGGTGGATGAGATCTGCGACCGCGTGGGCATCATCTTCGATGGAGAGCTTTACGGGGATGCGCCGCCGAGGGAAATACTCGGCCGCTACTCCGTGCGCACCCTGGATGAAGTGTTCTTCCAGTTGGCCGCCGGAGGTGTTCGATGAGGGGCGTCGGTCTGATTTTCAAAAAAGAGTGGATGGAGTTCTCCAAAGACAAGCGGACCATGTTCTTCACGTTCGTGATTCCGCTTATTTTGTTTCCGGCCATTTTCACGTTGGTGACCAAAATGGCCCAAGGTGATTCGGATCGCAGGCATGGCCAGGCCAGCCGTATCGTCTTGATCGACCCAGGCGAGGTGGTAAAGCCTTTGCTGGGGGCGGACGAGAAGGATTTCCAGCTCGTCGCCGCTACCGGTGGAGACCTGAAACAGGCCTTGCGGGACAAGAAATTCGATCTGGTGGTCGATGTGGAAGCGGATGCGCCCGGAAAGCTCCAGCGCCAGGAACCGTTCACCGTGAAGGCAATGGTGGATGAGAGTGAGCGCGGTTCCGAGTTGGCTCTCAAGCGCCTGAAAGAAGCCATGAAAAAGCAGGATCAGGTCTGGGTGAAGGCGCGGCTGGAAGCCATCAAGGCACCCAAGGATCTGCCCAGTCCATCCAACCTCATGACCGAAAAGGCCAGCGACCTGGCCCTTGAGCTGAGCAAACTGCTTGGGCTCATGGTGCCCTACATCCTGCTCATCACCCTTTATGCGAACGCCATGCAGCATGGGGTCTACATGACCGCCGGCGAGAAGGAACGCCACACCCTGTTGAGCCTCCTCTCCACGGCCATCCCCCGCAGCCACATCATCTGGGGAAAGCTCCTGGCTATCTTCTCCATCGGCGTTTTGGGCACCGTAATGAATGTCGTGGGCATGAGCCTGGGCTTCATGATTCTGGGTAATCAGGTGGCTGCGTCTGAAGCTGCCACAGCCGGGGCTGCTGGGGCTGCCATGGCTCCAAGTCTTAGTCTCGCTTCTTTGGCGAGTCCCGCTACGTTGGGCCTCACGCTGCTCCTTCTGATTCCATTGGGCCTTTTCTTTTCAAGCATCATCCTGGTGCTCGGTACCCAGGCCAGGAATACTCGCGAGGCCACGACGGCCATCACGCCCGGAATTTTCGTGGTGATCATGCTGGGTGTTTTCTCCACTTCTCCAGGCCTGGAGAAGATGGCCGTGCTGCCTTATGTGCCGGTGTTGAACGTCGCCCTGACCATCCGCAACCTGTTTTCCCATCAGTTCGTGGCCTGGCAGTACATCCTGGCCTTCGTCATGACTGCAGGACTGGCCGCAGCCATGGCTTGGCTCTCCACCAACATCCTGAACCGCGAGTCGGCGATCTTCAGGCAGTGAGGGCTTGAAGAACCGATAGTCAGTGACAGCCCAGGTTCCTTCAATCCATGGTTGAATCAAGGATGCGGCCCTGCGATATGATTCAGGTCTGATTCACTGTGAGGATTCGAATGGCCAAGGCGAAACTACCGAAACAGACACCGGCACCAATCCTTCCCAAGGCTCAAGACAGTCAACTCACCAAGGCGCTTGGTCTGGTGGGGTCGAAGCACTATGCCGAGGCGATGGAAATCTTCAAGGCCCTTGTGGGGCCAGCCAAGGAAGCGGGCAATATCGCCCTGCAGCGGACTCTGCACAATTACCTGGTGGTCTGTGAGCGCAAGACCGCCAAAGCCCCCAAGGCACCCGCTGGTCCTGAAGGTGATGCCCAGTGGCTCTTGAACAAGAAGGATTCAGTTGGCGCGCTCGCATTGCTGGAGAAGTCCATCAAGGCCGCGCCAACGAGTGGCATCCTGCAATTTCTGAAGGCCACGGCCCACGCCCAACTGGGAGATGCCGAAGCCTCCGCCGAAGCGCTCAACCGTTCCATGTTGCTGAATGGCGATCTGTTGCACCTCTACAGGCTCGAAACCGATTTCGACTCCGTGCGTAACATGGCTCCTTTCGCGGCCATCGAACGTTCATAGCTCTTCATGGCCCTGCATCCGGATCTGCCTCTTCGAGTGGTGACCCTCGGGGGCGGGACGGGGCTGGCGGCACTGTTGCGGGCCCTGAAAACCGAAGCCGAACGGCCCGATCAACCCTGGCAGCTCACGGGCATCGTTACGGTTTCGGACAATGGTGGATCGTCGGGACGACTTCGCGAGGAACTCGGCGGCATCCCGCCAGGAGATCTGCGCAACTGCCTGTCGGCGCTCACCCGGGAAGAATCCATCCTCAGCGATCTGCTGAGCTACCGGTTCAAGGGTGAGGGGAGCCTGGCGGGTCATAGCCTGGGCAACCTCATGTTGTTGGCCATGGTGGACATCACCGGGGATTGGGTGAAGGCCATCCGCCAGCTCAGCGGGGTTCTCGTGACAGCCGGGCGGCTGTATCCCTCCACAACGGTTCCGGTCACCCTCTGTGCCGAAGATGCCGAGGGCCATCGCTACGTTGGCGAAACCGCCGTCAACGAGACCACCGCACCCATCCGGTCCATATGGCTGGAACCCGGAGCTCCTGAGCCCTTGCCCGAGGCCATGCTGGCCGTTTTACGGGCTGATCTGATTCTGCTGGCTCCGGGAAGCCTCTATACTTCCACGCTCCCAAACCTGTTGATCCCTGAATTGCGGCGCGCCCTTCAAAAGACGACTGCCCCGATCCTTTACGTTGCCAACCTGATGACCGAACCCGGAGAAACCAGCGGGTTGGATCTGGAAGGCCACATCCGGGCAATCCTCGACATTGGCGGCGTCAAGCCTACGGCGGTGCTGGTCAATGATTCTCTGCCCTCGGCTGAGGTCCTGGCCCGTTACAGGGAAGAAGGCGGTTCCCCGATCCTGCCATCGGGTCCAGAAACCGCTGGCATTCCGGTGATCGCAGAACCCCTTCTGGATCTTGATGCTTCAACTGCACGGCACCATCCTGCGAAAGTTCTGAAGGCGATCCGGGCGATTATTAGGGGATGTTAGGGAATGGCCAGCGCTTTTCTGGTCAAGCCCTTATAGCCCCTCCAGCTATCGGGCGCAGGGCGCCCTCCACGTATCGCACGCAGTGCGTGCTCCCAATCCCTAGCGCTCTTGGACGCGGAGCCTCCCTGTTTACTGCGTTCCCAGAGCTGGAGCCTCTATGCTGGACAAAGGACGGCTTACAAATTGTTAACGGGTCATTTCTGCCTGCAGGACGGCCACCCTATTCTTGTGTGCGTAAAATACTTGACTGCGTATGTTGGATATCCTGGATGAGGTGCTGCTGAATGGGGTTGAAGGGCGAACTTGCGACGATGGGACTGGAAGACATCTTCCAGTGGCTCGCCGTGGGGAAGAAGACCGGCATCCTCGAAATCAAAGGCACGTCCCATACCAAGCGCGTGAGTTTTTCGGAAGGCAAGGTCACTTCCGTGTGGTCATCGGATCCCCGGGACTACCTTGGCCAATTCCTGCTGGCCTCCAATCGCATCACTGAGCAGCAGCTCACAGAGGCGCTGGCCGCCCAGGAAGATGAAAACCAGGTGCTGGGCAAGATCCTGGTGAACCGCAACCTCATCAGCGAATCTGAAATCCGCCGCATGGTCCAGACCAAGACGGAAGAGAGCATTTACAACACCTTCCTTTGGGCGGTGGGAACCTTCGAATTCCATGACCATCGTTTGCCGGATCAGAAAACGATGCTGATCAGCCTGGAAGTCACTGGAATCGTTCTGGAGGGCGCGCGCCGGGTGGATGAATGGAAGGTCATCCGCCAGACCATCAAGGGTGAAGATGCAGTGCTGGGGCCGGTTTCAGAAGTCATCGCCGATATGCTGCCGCTCTCCGCGGAAGATGCTGATGTTCTGTTCCGCCTGGACGAACACAAGACCGTTGGCCAGCTCATGCAGGAACTCAGGCGGTCTGAATTCATCTTGAGCAAACATCTCCATGAAATGTTCGAGCGCGGCATGTTGCGGACCATTGATGCCGGCGGCCACATAAATGACGCCACCCATGCCCAACTCATGAAGGCCAAAGGCTTGATGGAAAAAGAAAAGCTTCAGGAAGCCCAAAGTGAGCTCCGGCGCCTGCTGCAGCAGGATCCGAAAATCCAGGAAGCCAGCCGGATGCTGGAGGTGGTCCAGCACAAACTGGAGGATCAGAACCTGGACCAGGAACAGGTACTAGAGTTGGCGTTGAGCATGGACGAGCTGATGCAGACCCACCTGGAATCAAGTGAAGCCTTTCTGGCCACCCGTGTGAATGGCGTTTGGAGCATTCGCGATGTCATCGCTGGAAGTCCGTTCCCTCCTGAAGAATGCCTGGCCATTTTCGCGAAGCTAATCCGCCGCGGAGTGCTGAAAGTAAGCAATGCCGGCCCATCTGGAACCCGGACCGCGACGTATAACTGAAGCGGGCTGTTGGCTCTAGTTTGTGTGCTCAGGGTTCAATGGGGGTGTGCCATTGGCGCACTGAAACTTTTCATGCCTCCCGCAATCAGCCCGGGAATCATGAGAAACTAAACGATCCCAGTTGGAGGTTTTATGCGCTTTGCCACGACCTGCTTCGCGCTGGCGGCCCTTGTGCTGCCCTTGTCGGCGTCTTCCGCAACCCAATCCAAACCTAAGGCCAAAGCTAAGACATCCAAAACATCCCAAACCATAAGCAACCTGCAGGCCCAGGTGAAAAAGCTGACCGCCGAGCGCGATGACCTCGGTGCAAAACTCAAGGAAACCCAAGTGCAGCACGAGGAACTCGCCGCAGCCCAAAAGAGCCGGGACCTGGCGAAAGAAGAAGCCGCCTCTATTCGCAAAGAACTTGATCAGCTCAAGGGCAGTCTGAAAGAGAACCAACAGAGTGGGGACACCATCCTTACGGACCTGCAGCACTCAAGGGAATCGCTCAAGGCCGCGCAGCAGGAAAACTCAAAACTGAAAGCCGACCTTGACGCCTCCAACGCGAGACTGGCGGGGAAGCAGGGCGAAGGCGCCTTGCTGCCCATCACGCCTGATGTGACTCCAGCCCGCCCCATCAACCTGAATCAGGTGCGCCCCAAGGCCAAGAAGGTGGACAAGGGTGTGGTGGTGGTGAACGTTCTCGTGAATGAGAGCGGAGAAGTGCTCGCGACCAAGCTTCTGCAAGGCCTTCCGGGTACAGGAGAGTGGGTGGAAAAGGCCAATGATGCCTGTGTGGAAGCCGCCAAGCGACTTGTCTTTGAGCCCGCCACCGTCGGTGACGGCAAGACCCGCGTACGGGTGTGGCAGGGCGTGGGGTTTCTGATTGACTAGGAAAACAGTCGAGAGTCGAGAGTCGAGAGTTTAGGCCCTAGACCCGTCTACTTTCTGAGATCCTTCCCCTCTTCGCCCACAACACAACAGACATCGCCCTGGGCCCAGGCCTGGCAGGCCAGGCGCTGGTTGGGCTGGGCTTTGAGGATCGTGAGGATGCGCTTTTCCGCGGAGAGCGGCTCGCTTAGATTTTCGGATCCACTTTCGATGGTGACGATGCAGGTGCCGCAGCGCGCATGGCCGCCGCAGCGGTGATGGAGATCAACGTCGGACTTGGTGGCGATGGCCAGGAGGCTTAATTCGCGTTCAAGCTGCGCTTCGCCCGTGGTCTTGCCCTTGAATGAAACCGTGAACATGGATGTCTCGCCAGGAAGGCGCCCGGCGCGGCACCACAACACTCACGGGCGTTGCCACACCGGGCGGAACTCCATGTTAGCAGGGGCGCCCGGCGCAGCGCACCTTGGCTCTGGCTACTCGGACCTCAGCACATCCAAGGGCTTGGCGTTCAAAGCCCTCCAGGAACCCAACAGGCCCACCGATGCGGTGAGCAGCGCCGCCACCAGCAGAAGCACCGGGGCGGCCCATGCATTCGATGTGGCCGGCAAGTCGAGCACCTTTTTGGCATAGAGGTCCGAAAGCACCCGAGCCATGATGCCGGCAATAAGCGCAGCGCTGGCTCCCAGCAACAGGAACTCCCAGAGCAGACTTCCCAGCAACGTATGATGGGTGGCTCCGAGGGTGCGCAACAGGGCCAGATCACGCTGGCGGCCCAGGCGGCCTGCCAAAAGGCTCGCGGCGAGCACCAGCAGGCTAGAGGCCAGCATGAGCGTGGCCAGGGCCCTGCCCACGGTCGAAATGAGATCCAGGATCCGCCCCACTTTCCGGGCCACTTCGGTGATGTCGATGACAGTGATGTTGGGGAAGGCCCGGGCCACCTCTGTCTGGATGCGTGCGCGGGTGCCTTCGCCCTCGGCTTCGAGGGCCACCAGATCCAGGCGGGGCGCTCCCTCCAGCAGGGATGGGTGCAGGACGATGAAGAAATTGGGGCGCATCGTTTGCCAGATCACTTTTCGCAAGGACGTGACCTGGCCGTGGATTTCCTGGCCCTGCACATCGAAGGTGAGCTCGTCGCCAAGCTTGGCCTGGATGCTTTGAGCGAAGAACTCCTCCAATGAAATCTCCGCGAGGGGCGATTTGGGATCGTCCCAGAAACGCCCCGCCACCAAGGTTTCGCCTTCCTCCAACGCCGTACGGTAGGTCAGGTTCTGTTCCCGCGTGCGGAAGCCTTCACGGCGGGCCCGCTCTTCGTTACCATCCACCGACGAAGGCGCTTCGCGGATGACCCGGCCATTGATGGCCTTGAGCCGGGCCCGCACCAGGGGCGCCACCAGAGGCTCGCGCCCTGAAAGGCGCTTGAGCTGGGCCTGCAGAGCCGTGCTTTGATCCGGCTGGACGTCGATGAAGAACAGGTTGGGCCGGTTGCCCGCGCCACGCTGTTTCAGGATCGGCCCCACCAGGTCGTCCTTGATGAAAGAGGTGGCGAGGGTCAGGAAGATGGCCAACCCCATTACCGCCATCATGAGTGATGTCAGGCCCGGCTTGGCGCCCAACTGTGCGAAGCCCAGTTTCATAGCAAGGGGCATGCCCAACGCAAAGCGGCCATAAAGCCGGAGCAACAGCCGTGTGGCACCCATGAGCAGCGCGAAGAGCAGGGCCAGTCCCCCCAGGGTTGCGAGTCCAGCAGTCAAGCTCGGCGCGTTGCGCAGCACCAGGCAGGCCGCCACCAGCAGGGCTGAACCGCCGCAGAGCCAGGTCAGAGTCCGGTCCCCTTTCTGAATGGTGGCTTCCCGGAGCAGTTCCAGGGGCCTCACCTTTCCAAGACGCAAGAGAGGCGGCAGGGAGGGGAGCAGTACCAGCACCAAGGCCGCCAGGGTTTCGACAAGGGGTGGCCATTGGGCCGAGGCGTGCTGAGCCGCAGCGGGGATGATGTCGCCGAGAAGCCGTGGGATGAAGGCCGAAGCCGCCGAGCCCATGGCAAAACCCAGGACCAGGGCCATGCCGAGGAGGATCAGGGTCAGGCCGCCGAAGATCAGCACCGGTGCGTTTGGCGGCGCGCCCAGGCAGCGCAGAATGGCCGCGTCCCGTCGCCGTCCATCCAGAAAGGCGGCCAGGATGGCCCAGGCGCCCAACAACGCCAGCAGCAAAGTGAACAGGCCCAGCTGCTGGATGAATCGGTTGAGATTGCGGATGGGGCGGGCCAAGGCCCCGCTGGCCTCCTCGTGACTCTGGGCCCGCACCGCCGGGCCTGCCTTCCCTGCCAGGGCCCGCAGCTTCGGCATGAGGCTTCCGATCTGCGCGCCGGGCTTCAGAGTCATCAGCAGGCGTCCGGTCATCCGCGAGCGCTGGGTCAGCAAGCCCAGAGATAGCGCTGTGTCCAGTTCCATGTGCACGCGCGGCCCCAGCGTAAAGGCCGAAGCCTGGCGGGCTTCATCTTTCGCCACGATACCCCGGATGGGCAGATCGCCGGTGCCTATCCGCAGCGATACAGGCTGAGGTGGTGGCTGGGATTTCGCACCTGAGGATTCCGCCACTGCGAGATTGAAATTCTGCGCCAGGATTCCTTCCACAAATACGCCGTGGTCCAGGGCAGGGCGGCCTGCGGTGGTCCGGACTGGCCCGCCTGCAATGTCCAAGGCTCCTGCCAGCGGATAGCCATCACCCGCAGCACGCACTTCCACGAGCTTGGGCGGCAGGCCCTCGACCGAAGCCATGGTCGCGAAGTCGTACACCGGGCAGACGCGATCCACCTCCGGAAGGGCGCGGACCTTGGCTTCCAGGTCCTCAGGCAGCGTGCCCGTGGCATTCAGGGCGGCGTCACCTCCCAGGATGGCCCGGCTTTCGGAATGGATGGCACCCAGTACCCGTGCGGAAAATCCATAGGTGGCGGCGAAGGCGGCAAAGCCCAAGGACAGGCAGAGGGCGATGAGCAGCAATCGCCCTTTCTGGCGGTCCAGCTCCCGGCCCACCATGCGCCAAAGAAAGACCCTCGTCATGCCGCGCCGTTCACGAAGCGCCCGCCCTCAAGGAACACCTGACGATCCAGCCGGTCCGCCAGGTGGGGGTCATGGGTCACCAATACGAGCGTAGTCCCCAGGCCCTTGTGGAGCGACAGCAGCAGCTCGAACACCTTCGAGGCGTTCACGCGGTCCAGGCTGCCGGTGGGTTCGTCGCAGAGCAGGATCTTGGGGCGGGTCACGATGGCCCGGGCGATGGCCACCCGCTGGCACTCGCCGCCGCTGAGCTGGCCCGGCACGTGATCGGTTCGGTGCTCAAGACCCACGCGCGCCAGCGCCTCCTGCGCGGCCTTCAGCGGAGTGGCGAGCCCGGCGATCTCTGCTGCGATGACGACGTTCTGCAGGGCGGAGAAATGTTGGAGCAGATGGAAGGATTGGAAAACGAAGCCCAGGTTCTGGGCTCGGAAGCGGGAAAGCCCGGCTTCACTTAGGGTTCCAAGGGTGTGGCCCGCGACGATCACTTCCCCGGACGTGGGCTGGTCCAGGCCCGCCAGCAGCCCAAGCAGGGTGCTCTTGCCGCTGCCGGAAGGCCCTTCGATGGCCACCGATAGGCCCGCCTCGAAGGAGCAGGATAGCTTTTCCAGCACTGTAAGAGATTCGCCTGAGGGGGATTCGAAGACCCGGGACACATCGCGCAGTTGGATCATGACCCAAGGGTAGCTGAAGCAGCTCCGTGAATCCTGGACAGCAGCCGTGAGATTCTTTCTGCATGCGCTCCTGGCTGAACCTCTCCCTGTCACTTATCGCCTGCATGGACGGCGCCTCCGTTCCCTCAGAGGACCGTCGCACCATCGTCTTCCTGGGAGACAGTCTGACGGCGGGTCTGGGGTTGCCGTTGGATCAGGCCTACCCATCCCTGATCGAGGCCCGGCTAAGGGCGCAGCACAGTCCCTGGAAGGTGGTGAATGCAGGCGTTTCCGGCGACACCACCGCTGGCGGACTGGCGCGCCTCGACTGGCTCTACAAGCAGAAGGTGGATGTGCTGGTGGTGGCCCTGGGCGCCAATGACGGCCTGCGGGGGATTCCGCCTGAGCAGACCGAAAAGAACCTGCGCGCGATCCTTCGCCGTGCCCGGAAGGAGGGCTCCCGTGTGCTTCTGGCGGGACTGCGCCTGCCCGACAATTTCGGGCCCCAGGCTCAAGGACGCTTCGCGGCGGTTTACCCGCGCCTCGCAATGGAGTTCCACGTGCCGCTGGTGCCTTTCCTGCTCGAAGGCGTGGCCATGGAGCCGGGGTTGAATCAGGTGGACGGAATCCATCCCAATGCGAAGGGTGCCCGCAAGGTGGCGGAGCATCTCTGGGTGAAGTTGGGGCCGATGCTCTCCGGTCCACGCTGAAGCGCGTCGGCCTGTGGCCGACATAAGGGGCCGTAACAAAATATTCAGAAAAACGCTGATTATTTCGTAACGGCCCCTAAACTGCATCAAAGCAATCGTTGTGGTAGTGCGTGAAACCGGAGCATTCATGAAGTGGTTGAAACGGATCGCACTGGTCCTTGGGGCGGCCTTGGGGCTTGGGGCTCTCTGGGCGTGGTGGACGCTCCAGCGCCAGCTCCCGGATGGTTCAGTCCCTGTGATTCATGGTCTCGCCAATCGCGTCCAGGTGGCCTTCGATGGGCGTGGAGTCGCCACGATCCGGGCGGGTTCCTTTCAGGACGCCTTCCGTGTCCAAGGCTACCTCGCGGCGCGGGAACGACTTTTTCAAATGGAATTGCAGCGTCGCGCGGCGGATGGATTGCTCTCGGAAGTGCTTGGCCCTGCGGCATTGCCGCTGGACCGGACCCATCGTGTCTATGGCTTTCATCAAGCCGCGGATGCAGCCCTGCCGCGATTGCCTGAGGATGAACGGGAAGCCCTGGAGGCTTTTTCAGATGGGGTCAATGCCTTTATCCAAAGCCATTCTGATCGCTGGGGCATTGAATTCCAATTGCTCGGCATCAGGCCTCGGCCCTGGACGCCCGCTGATTGCCTGAAGGGCTTGCTGCTCCTGCATGAAGACCTTTCAAGCACCTGGCGGGCGGAGCTGCGCAACGAGGCCTTGAAGGTTCTACCGGAGTCCCAGCGGCGCGCCATTCAGCCCGTGGCGACGGATTGGGACCAGCTCATCATCCCTGACGCCGAGGCGCCCAGACTGGACGCGGAGCTGCTCTTCCAGGCCCAGCCTCTGTTGAAGCTGACCAGGCTGCGGGGAATACCCGAGGACGTACTGGGTCTAAGTGCGATGGCTGGAGAGCGCGACCCGTCCATCGGCTCCAACGCCTGGGTGGTGAGCGGAAGCCGCACTGCGAGCGGGAAGCCGATCCTTGCGAATGATCCCCACCTGGGGCTGGCGAGCCCCGGCATCTGGCTGCCCTTGCGCATCGAGATCGGCGAGCGGTTCGTCGAGGGAGTGGCACCTCCATTTCTCCCGGGCATCACGCTGGGACGCAATCAGGCCATCGCCTGGGGGTTCACGAATCTGGGCACCGACGTTCAGGATCTTTACCGTGAAAACCCGAAGGGAGAACGCATCGAGGACATCCCCGTGAAAGGCCGCGCCGCAGAACGGCTTCGCGTGCCGTTGGGAGCCCATGGTCCGCAAGTGCGCCCTGGCTACAGCCTGAAATGGGTTGCCTTGGATCCCGCGAATCTGCGGATGCCCATGACGAAGCTGATACGCGCCACGGACTGGGACAGCTTCAACGCCGCGTGCGACGGGTTCCTGGGTCCCGCGCAAAATATCGTCTACGCCGATGCCGAGGGCCACATCGGCTACCGGGCAACAGGCTTAATACCAATACGGAAAAAAGGTGACGATGGTTCCCTTCCCGTGGATGGCAATGACCCCGGCAACGATTGGCAGGGTTTCGTGAGCCAGGCGGAAATGCCGCGGGTATTGGACCCGGCGAAGGGCTATCTGGTGACCGCCAATCAAAGGATTCTGGGCAGTGGTTTTCCGTATCCGGTCGCCACCCGCTGGGCCAGTCCGGTGAGGGCCAAGCGCATCGCGGAATTGATCGAAGCGGCCGGCAAGCTGGATCACAGGGGTGCCGAGCGCATCCAAATGGACATCGCATCTCCTGAACATCGCGAATTCATGAACCTGGCCACACCTTTGCTGGGGGGCGAATGGCAGCCCCGCTTCCAGGGCTGGGATGGTGCAGCCGATGCCGATTCAAGGAAATTTCTGGAAGCCGACCTGCTGAAGAAAAACTTCCGGGCGCAACTGCTGAACCGGGTTCTCCGTGGAACGGGTTGGGATGCAGAGAGTTTCAACTCAGACACGGGCGATTCGGTGCTGCGGGAAGCGCTCAAAGTGGACCAGGATGCCTGGACTCGAGGGGGCCTGGGCGACAAACAGGAAGCCTTGTCCGAAGCCGCGCGCCAGACCAGGAAACAGATGGAGACCGGCCCCAAGAACTGGGGGGAATCCAATCGCCTGGATATCCAGCATCCCGTCGGCCGCGCCGGTGGCGTGCCGGGTTGGCTGTTCAACGCGCCGCGCGTCATCCAGGGCGGAGCCAACCACACCGTCCGCGTGGCCAGGCCGGACTTCGGCCAGAGCATGCGCTTCATCATGGATTGGGGCGATCCCGACGCCACCACGCTCGTGGTCCCGCTGGGAGTGAGCGGGCATTTAAATTCCAGCCATCGCCAGGATCAGTTGAAAGACTGGCTCAAGGGTGATCCCATCGGCCAGAAAACACGCCTCAAACAGGAAGCGCGAGGATCCGGGTTGCTGTTTCCGAATTGATCTGGAAGCTGAATTCTTTAGGACGTTCCTATAATCCTGAGCCCAATCAAAAGGGCGCCTGGCGGCGCCCTTAGGTTCGTTACCCATAGACGAAAAACTACTTGTATGTTTCACCCTCGATCAGCATGGGAACTGCCCGGCCTTCCCAGAAGCTTTTGGCCTTTTCATAGGCCTGGGCTCCGCACATCCGGCCCATGGTGCGGCTGCGGGTGTCTCCATCCAGGAAATGGATTCCGCCGTAGCGCCGCGAGATTGCGGCCTCATCGGCGGCAATGCTGAAGGTCGCCCACGAAAGCGTCACATCCGCCGCCGGAGAAGTGGGCTCAGCCTTCAATGAGTGGGCCTTGATGGTTACGGAACTGCCGAAAACATCGCTGCCAGTGAAGCGTCTAAGTACTTCAGCGCCTGCGGAACTGAAAATGCTGTGGCCAGATGTGTATTCCGGAAAAGGAGGCGTGGGGAAGGAATCGGGTTGGAAGGGTTTCCAGGCGGAACCATCAATAGGACCAACGCCAAGCCCCGGACCCTTCCAAGCTTGAATGGTCTGGCCGTTGTACATGGCGCGGATCATGGTCACAGGTCGCGCGTAGTCGTAGTAGCGCTTTGAATCCCAGGCGGCAATTCCGCCGTCGTGAACCGCATTCGTCAGCGCGAAGAACATCTTGGCGTCGTCGTCCAGGGTGTGGTGGTCCCGGGCACTGATGAATTGGCAGAAGAGATTGAAGTGTCCTGGAGGCAGTTCGGAATTGGGTCCGTCCGCCCAGTATTCGGCGATGCATTTCTGCGCGTCCGTTAGATTGGCCTGCATCGTGATGAGTTCGTCGATCTGGGTCTTGAGGGCCGGATCTCCCCAGGGCAGGGGCGGCACTGGACGAAACTGAGCCGGGTTGGTCATGGCGAAGGGCAGCACGTTGCCCCAGTGCGGCGCGATGAATTTGGGTGTCACCGTTGCGCCTGAGCTGTTCACAAAGGTCAGGGGTTGCCAACGAGCCGGATAGGGGATCCCGGAAAGGGGTGTCGGGACCGTCACCGCGGTTGGGGGGTTCAGGGGCGCATAACCGGTGTAATCCGCATACGCACCTGCACCGGGGTTGAGATCGCCCGATTGGTTGGAGCCGTCCACGTGGCGCAGGGCCAATATTGCCGCGGCGACCACATTGCCGATTCCCTGGGGCGTTGTCCGATCCGTGGAAACGTCCGTGGGGTCATAGCCCATGGTGGTCATCAGCAGATCAAAACTTGTTTTCTCGGTAGGGTAGAGGTCCACAAGTGCGCGGTAGGCGGCAAAGCTCATGGCCTTGCTCTTGCGGCCCGGCAATTGTTCGGAAGCAGGACGGCGGAGATCGCCTCCAAAACGGGTGCCATTGGCCACGGGATCGTAAGCAGCCCAGGCATCGAAGACGCAGGTCTGAACGATGGCCAGGGCGCGGGCGGTCATGGGGGGGCCCGGCTTGGTATTGCGGATGGCCTGCAAGGCCGCATTGTTCCACTGGATGACCACGTTGGCACCTGTGGGCACCGGGGGTTCGGGCGGGGATGTTGGGGTTCGATTCTCCCCGGTGGTCTTGTTGCTGGTACAACCCAACATCAAGAAACCCATGGAAAGACTTGCCACGAGGCAGGACTTCAGCAGGTGGTTTTTATTCATGGGTACTCCTTCTGGAAGCGGCATTTCAGGTCGCCCGGTGTTGGAGGACATCCATGCCGTAAGCGTTGAGGAATATTGATTGGTGGACCGATTCTGACGGAAGGCTCAGAGACTGACTCCGCCTCGAAGAGATCAACTGGCCAAATTGGAATTTTTCGGCCTGGAAGTGATATTTATCTGGCGGAATGGTTCTTCGCTGATCTCAGTCTCTTGCATAGTGGTGTGGATGCGGGACAGCGTTCGGTATTCCGGGTTCCTGCGGATGCCTATCGGGTAAGGGCCCGGCGGATGGATGCCAGGGGTGCGTCTTCCTCGAAGATCACCCGCCCGTTGCGCATTTCCACGCCTAATCGCTTGAGGAGCGCCTCCAAGTCGATGTTTTCCCCGCGCGCTCCCATGCGGCGGTGCAGGTCCCTGAGCACATGCCCACCTATGGCTCGATCACCGGTATCGAGGGTCTTCTCGATGGACCATCTTGCGAGATGATTGCCACCCGAGGCGACGATGGCCCGTAGCGCATCATCCAGGGATTTCTTGTTGCCGCTCATCTGGCGGATCTCCACATCCGCCAGTAGGCAGAAGAGAGTCCCGCCCCAATAGGTGGCACCCCAGCTGCGGGTGTGGTCCAGGCCCTGGTCACCCGGTTGTGGCAGGCCATTGTGGAGGCCTTCCTGGAAACCCTGCCAGACCTTCTCGGGGCTGATGAGGCCGCGTCGCGCCCGCATCAGTGGTTCTAGGTAGGTGGCCAGACCCTCCTCAAGCCAGTGCTGGGCGCGGGGAAGGCTTGGATGGGAGAGGTGGATACATTCATGGGTGAGCACCCAGTCTCGCTTCAGGTCTTCCCCGGAGGCGCTGCGGGCCAGGAGTATGGTCAGCGCCGGGCCGCCGCCCCCCTTGGTGGACCCGAACACAACACCCCGCCCACTGCTTGGAAGAACCATCACAACCAGCCGTTCTGTGGGAAAGGAAACGTAGGTTTCCCGCAGGTTGGCGATGGATTCGGCCGCCCAGGTTCGCAGCTCCTGGTCCGACACCGATAAGGTGTCAGGCATAGTCGCCATCTGCACCTCCACGTCGCCAGTCGTGAAGCGATCCATCTTGAAGGGCCCAAAGGCCGTGTAGGGGGCGTAATCCACATGATCGTAGGTGTCCTCGATGGTGCCGCCATCCGCGCTGGTCCTGAGTCCGGTGACCAGCCTGATCCCAGGTGGAGTCGCGCAGCGGATGCGAAGCGGCGTGTCTGCCTCCGCTTTCCATGGCCGCAGGACCCAAGCTGCTGGAGAGGCCATGGTCACTGCCGAGGTAAGGCCCGGGCGCCGGCTCACCTGGTTGGGATTGTGCAGCGCCTCGGCGGCGGCTTCCAACCGGAAGCGGTAACGCAGGTGAAACGGTCGATCCACCGGGGGGTACCAGGCATCAGGTGAATGTTCGACGCGGTTCCAGCGTCCCTCCGACTCAATCTCCACCTCTGAGACGAACCGCTCGCAACCCTCGTCCACACTCAGGGTTTCGTCCACTTCCGCGGGCAGCCAAGCCTCCACGTGCAGTTCCCTGGCATCCGCGGAGAGCCTCGCCTCGTAGCGCCACGATGCCTTAACCGAGGCATTGGGGTGGGCTACAGCCAGCGCCTGCAGCGCAAAGAACCACCCCCAGAGGTACAAGGAGGCCAGCCTAGAGTGAGCCCGGTTCCATGCGCTGCTCGCCTTCCCAGCGATAGAAACCCGAGCCGCTCTTGCGCCCAAGGCGCCCAGCCGCCACGAGCTGTTTCAGCAGTGATGGCGCCTTGAAACGGGGCTCACCGAAGGCTTCGAACATCACCTTGGCCACGTTATCGATGGTATCCAGGCCGATGAAATCCGACAGATGAAGCGGTCCCATGGGATGGCCGCAGCCCAATTTCATACCCGCGTCTAGGTCGGCGGTGCTCGCGAGCTGCTGCTCGCGACAGCGGATGGCATCCAGAAGAAAAGGCACCAGCAGCCGATTGACGATGAAGCCCGGGGCATCTGGCGCCTGCACCGGGGTCTTGCCAACCCTCTTCACGAAGTCCTGGAGGGCTTCAACGGTATCGGCGGAACTGAGCACCGTGCGGATGATCTCTACCAGCGGCATGGCTGGCACTGGATTGAAGAAGTGCAGGCCAGCCGTGAATGGCTGGCGATCGGGTCCCAGCGCAGACACCAGCTCGGTGATGGATATGGAGGATGTGTTTGAGCAAAGGAGTGTGGATGGGGCGAGGACACGATCCAGCTCCGCGAAGGTTTTCAGTTTCAGGGAAAGGATTTCCGGTACCGCCTCGATGACCAGTTCGCAATCCCCCAGGGCACTCCATTGCAGTGTCCCCTGAAGCTTCGCGCTGAAGATATCGGCATCCTGCTGGCTGCGCTTGCCCTTTAATACCGCCTTGTCCCACTGGGTCTGGATGCGGACCAGCCCACGATCCAGGGAAGGCTGGTCGATCTCTTTCACGACCACACTGAATCCCGCTTCGGCCGCGATCTGTGCGATTCCAGCACCCATGAGCCCGCAACCGACGATGCCCACCGTGTTGATAGCGCTGATGTCCATGGAGGCCTCCGGGATGAAAACAGCTTAGCTCCAAGCTTGCTGATGCGCGAAACTCTGGAGTGGAGGCTCCATGATCATCGCCCAGCACACGCTTGAAACGACGGCCCTGCCAGGAAACATCTGGGCCTTGTGGGCGGATGTATCCGGCTATAGCGAGTGGGATGACGGAATCGAGTGGGCCAAGCTGAGTGGTGAATTCAAAGTGGGCGCCAGCGGTGAACTGAAACCCAAGGATGGCCGCATAGCAACCTTCACCATCACCGGGATGGAAGCCGGCCGCTCCTTCTCCGATCTCACGCCACTGCCCTTCGCGCGGCTGCGCTTCCAACATTCGTTGGAGCCGACGGCCATGGGCACCAAGGTGACTCATCGCATTGAGGTGGAAGGCCCCTTAGCCTGGATTTGGGCCCAGGTGTTGCGGCCGGCATTCCGGGGAAGCCTTCCCGCCGCCATGCGGAAACTGGCACGGCTGGCTGAGAAGCCTGGCACCGCAGGGCCGCCTGAACCAGGGGTGGTGTCGAGCTAGATTACCGTGGTCACAGGTTTTGATTGGTGTCCGGTCGAGATCCTGAACCGTTCATTTTTCGTAAGTGCGCCCTGGCTGCCGCGAGAAAGCGCGTCCGAGCGGCGGCGAGGTCCACGATGGGCCCAGGGTAATCCAGCTTTCGTCGGATGGATTCCGGAGCATTCCATGGAGTGTGGATCCACTTGTCCTCCAGAGCCGAGAGCTCGGGAACCCAGGCCCGGACATAGTCTCCGTGGGGATCGAATTTCCTGCCCTGAAGCAATGGATTGAAGATGCGGAACCAGGGCTGGGCATCGCAGCCGCAGCCGGCGCTCCATTGCCATCCTGCGTTGTTGGCAGCCCAGTCGCCATCCGTGAGCCACTTCATGAAATGGGCTTCACCGCGACGATAGTTTTGCAAAAGGTGCTTGGTGAGAAAGCTGGCGGTGATCATGCGTGCGCGGTTATGGACAAACCCTGTGGCCAGCAACTGCCGCGCCGCCGCGTCCACCACGGGATAACCCGTGCGGCCTGTCCGCCAGGCTTCCCATTCCATTCTGTCTGCACGCCAAGGGAAACCCTCAAAGTCCTGGCGAAATGGCTTTTCCAACAATTCAGGCCGGTGCCATAGCAGGTGGTGCGCAAATTCTCGCCAGACCAATTCATTCAAGTAGCTGTGCATGCCATCGGTTTTCATTTCAGAGACCGCATGCCAGAGACTCCGGATGGAAACCGTTCCGAATTTCAGATCCGCCGACAGGCGCGAGGAACCATCCAGATCCATGCGATTCCGGGCTTCGGCGTAGTCTGCCAGGCGTGAATCGAGGAATGACGTCAACCGTGCCCTTCCTGCTTTTTCGCCCCCCTTCTGGAGCCTGGAATTGTGCTGGATGCCCATGGATTCGAGCCTTGGTATGGCCGTTCCATCCAGCTTCACATCCAACGGAATGGGCGGGAGAGCTTTCGGCGCAGGGAAGGGCGACGCTATGTTCGCATTTCGCTGGAAGGCCCTGGAGAATGGCGTGAAGACGCCGAACATGGCTCCGCCCTGGTTCAGGATTGAGCCCGGCGGCGCTAGGGTTTCACCTTCGTAAAGCCTCAGGGGGATGCCCTGGCGATCCAGGGCTGAGGCAATCCTGCGGTCCCGTTCGATCCCCAAGGGTTCCGTCCACCGATGGGCCGCCACGCGATCGACTTTCCACTGCTCCGCCAGGAGTGGAATGACCTCCACGCTGCGTCCCTCGATCAATAGCAATCTTGATCCCAGATGGCTGATGTTGGCCGCAAGACTCTCCAGGGATTCCAAAAGAAATTGCATTCGATGCGGCAACTCTCTCGCCCGGTTCGGCGCGAAAAAGAATGAATCCAGCACGAAAACCGGGATTACTTCTCCCGATGCGAGCGCATCGCTTAAAGGCCCGTGATCAGAAAGCCGGAGATCCTTGCCACGAAACCAGACCAGCGTGCGCATCCATCAAGCCTATCCAGGGAGGCAGGCTTCCCCTTGAGCAATCCGGATCCGAATTCTCGACACTATGGCCTCACCCTTCACAAAACGAGCGCGGCACTTGCCGCGCTCGTTGGTGTGGATGATGGAGATAGACGAACGTCCCCAGGCCAGAGCCTGTTGTTACAGCGCGGCCCAGTCCGTGGCCACGGCGGCGGCACCGCCGTAGTTGGTTTCGATCTGCGCGAGCTGCAGTTTGCCGCTGGCATCGTCGTTCACGGCGTGCCACTTGGTGTAGGAGTCGATGACCCAGATGCCGCTTTCGCGGGTGCCGTTGCCGCTCCAGCCATTGCCGCCGAAGGGCATGTGGGCCTCGGCGCCGGACGTGGTGTTGTTGATGGAACTCATGCCCGCCTTGATCTCGCGCTTGAAGCGTTCCACCCAATGCCGGTTCTCTGTGTAGAGCGAGCTGGACAATCCGTAGGGCGTGCCGTTGGCGTAATCCATGGCCTGGTCGAAGTCCTTCACCGTGGAGATGTTCACGGTGGGTCCGAAGACCTCGGTCTGGAACAGCCACATGTCCTGCGTGACGTGGTCCCAAACGGTCGGCTGCATGTAGATGCCGTGGCTGATGTCGCCCTTCACAATGCTGGTGCGGTTGGCTTCAGTCCATTGCGCGCCTCCGCTCAGCAGCTTGGCGCCCTTGTCCTTGGCGCCCATCACCCAGTGCTCTTCAAAGCCCGCCGCGAAGCGTGCGTTGATCATGGGGCCGTAGGTCACTTCCGGGTGCGTGATGGGGTTGCCGATCTCCATCTTGGCGAGGCCATCCATGAAGGCCTGCTTGAATTCCTTGGCGCAAGCCTCGTGCACGATGATGTTCGCCAGGCTGGTGCAGCGCTGGCCTGCGGTGCCGTAGGCGCCCCACAGCGCGCCGCGCACGGCGTTGTCCATGTCGCAGTCCGGCATGATCATCATGGGGTTTTTCCCGCCCAGCTCCAGGCTCGGGATCATCAAATTGCGCCCGCACATCTCGCCGATGGTGCGGCCCACCTCGGTGGAGCCCGTGAAACTGAACTTCTGGTAGTAGCCCTTGTCGATGCCCGCCAGGAAATGCTTGCCGCAACCCGCGCGGCCCTTGCCGTTCACGGTGTTCACCACACCTTCGGGAACGCCCGCATCCTGCATGGCTTTCAGGAAGAGATAGGCGATGGTCGGCGCGTCGTCGCTGGGCTTCCACACCACAGTGTTGCCGCACAGGATCGCGGGAATGATCTTCCAGGAAGGCACGGCCATGGGGAAGTTGTTGGCGGCCAGGATGCCGCACACGCCGATGGGGCGGCGGTACGTGTAGAGCTCCTTGTGGGGCATCTCGGAGGGCACGGTCTGCCCGTAGAGGCGGCGTCCTTCGGAGGTGAAGAAGGTGCAAGTGTCGATGGCCTCCTGCACTTCACCCGCGGCTTCGCGGGGGGTCTTGCCGATCTCGCGGGTGATGACGTGGGCGAGCTTGTCCTTTTGTTCGGTAAGGATCTGACCGATGCGCTGGATCACCGCTCCGCGGATCGGCGAAGGCATGGCGGACCAGGTCTTGAAGGCCTTGGCAGCCGCCTTGGCCGCGTTCTCCACATCCTGCTCGCCGCTGTCGGGAAAGACGCCTACGAGATCACGGCTGTCCACCGCGGATCGGGATTCGATGTGGCCGACTCCCTCGACCTCCTTCCCGTTGATGTAGTTGAAGCCCTGGATCGTTTTTCCCGCGTGGGCAGCTTCGGGGGCGTTGGGTTTGAGAATCATGTGGGTCGCTCCATAGCAAACCCGCAAGGATAACGCGGCATCCCGAACTTGTCTTGAATCGTTCCACGGGGCGCACTGGGGATTGGAGAAGCGCCCTTCGGCGGGTTAGGCTGGTTCTTTGATGGCCCGAAGAAGCGTCCCTGCATGGAGCTTAATTGTCCGACAATTTTTCACTACCTACGGTCCTCGTCACTTATGTGGCCCTGCTGTTCGCGCTGAGTGTCCACGAGGCTTCCCATGCCTCGGTGGCTTACCTCCTGGGTGACGATACCGCCAAGCGGATGGGCCGCATGACCTTGAACCCTATTGCCCACATGGATCCGCTGGGCACGCTCATCCTCCCCTTACTGGGCATGCTCACGGGCCTGCGGGTGCTGGGCTGGGCCAAGCCCGTTCCGGTGGATCCTAGAAACCTCACGCGCCACTTCAGGGCAAGGGTTGGAATGGCGGTGGTGGCCTTCGCCGGGCCTCTTTCAAACCTGCTGCAGTCCCTGCTTTTCATCCCGATCCTGGCGATCATGATCCGGAATCTTCCAGGCGCGGTCGAGGCTGAGCGAATGAATATTTTTCGGGCGGCCATGTTCCTGCCGGTGGACGCATTCAGTCGCGGTAGCCTGAGCAGTCTTCAGGTTTTTGTACTGACCCTCCTGGGCCGGCTGGTCATCATCAACGTGGCACTGGCCATATTCAATATGCTGCCAGTGGGGCCGCTGGACGGCTCAAACATCATCCGAGGGTTTCTCCCGGTTGAATGGCTGGTCAAGTACGATCGGGTTCAGCCGGCCATCTCCATCGCGCTCCTGGTGATGTTCCTGTTTGGCTTCATCGGGATCATTCTCGGCCCGCTCTTCTTCCTGGCGGAGACCTTCTATCTGAATCCCGTGGCACGGTTCTTCCTCGGAGTCTGACATGCAGCGCGTTCTTTCCGGCATCCAGCCTTCGGGATCCCAGCACATCGGCCATCTGGTCGGCGCGCTGGACAATTTCGAAAAGCTCCAGCATGGCAACGAAGCCTTCTACATGATCGTGGACTGGCATGCGCTCACGTCGAAGTATGAAGCCGTGGAAGAAATCTGGCCTGCCACCGAAGAGCTCACCGCCTGCTTTCTGGCCACTGGGCTGGATCCGGAAAAAGCGACAATCTTCATCCAAAGCCAGGTGAAGGAACACGCGGAGCTGCACCTGCTACTGAGCATGATCACGCCCCTTTCCTGGCTTGAGCGCGTGCCCACGTATAAGGAAAAATTGCAAAATTCTGTGGCCGATCTCAGCAGTTATGGGTTCCTGGGTTATCCCCTGCTGCAGACCGCGGACATCATCGTCTACAAAGCCGACAAAGTGCCCGTGGGAGAGGACCAGCTCTTCCATCTGGAACTGGCCCGTGAAGTCGTGCGCCGCTTCAACTTCCTCTATCGGAAAGAAGTTTTTCCGGAACCCGCCGCCGTGCTCACCAAGACACCCAAAGTGCCCGGCCTCGACGGCAAAAAGATGTCGAAAAGCTACGAGAACTGCATCTACCTGCGGGATACCGATGCGGAGATCCTGGAGAAATGCACCCGCCAGATGGCCAGCGATCCAGCCCGCGTCAAGCGCACGGATCCGGGCAACCCCGACATCTGCCC
>JANXQX010000284.1 GCA_025353305.1 Holophagaceae bacterium | reverse complement strand
TCAGCCGAGGCCACGTTCATCTGCTGCACCATGGCATGGCTCACGGTGGCGATGACGAATTCCTTCGTGGCCACCACGTTCTGGTAGGTGTGCTTGGTGCTGCCGTCACGGCCCCTGCGGTTGGGCGCGAAGGCCAGCATGGGCGGATTGGACCCGAACGCGTTGAAGAAGGAGAACGGTGCGAGATTGCGCACCCCCGCTCCATCCACCGTCGAGGCGAACGCGATGGGCCGCGGCGCGATGCTCCCCGTCAACCAGGCGTTGGCCTGGATTGGGTTGAGATCGGTGGCAAGAATGGTGCGGATGCTCATGTCTTCGCGGTGCGTTCGAAGATCCGGGCTTCGATAAAGAGTTCCAGAAGCACGCGATCCACATTGCCATCATTGGCTTCTTCGTGGAGGATGTTGAGGCTCTTGGCCAGGGGCACCGCCAGCTTGTAGGGGCGGTCCTGGGCGGTGAGCGCGTCGAAGATGTCGCTGATGGTCATGGCGCGGCTCTGCACGGGGATGGCGGCGGCCTGAAGGCCCCGCGGGTAGCCGCTGCCGCCCAGTTTTTCATGGTGGGCAAAGGCGATCTCCGGCACGCCCTGGAGGTCGCGCGTCCAGGGAATCTGGTTGAGGAAGCGGAAGGTGTGCGTGACGTGGCTCTCGATCTCCAGCCGTTCGGATTCGGAAAGGGAGCCTTTGCGGATGCGCAGGCAATTCAGATCCGAGCGCTCCACCAGTTGCCGCCGCTCGCCGCTCCAGTGGGTGAATTCCAATTCGCCCACCAGACCCAGGCCATCGGCGATTTCCTCCGGCAGCACGGTGGGCATGTCGCTTTGCCGCACCAGGGCGATGAGCCGGTCGGTCTCGGTCTGGCGATCCTGGATGATGGCTTCCCAGGCGGCCGGATCGAAATGCTCCCCGCCCTTCCACGATTCCGAAAGCAGTGCCAGCGCCTGTTCCAGATCCCGCTGCCGCAGCCGTTGAAGGATCAGTTCCAGTTTCATGGGCTCGAGCTTTTTGGCCTTCACCAGCACCTGCTCCCTTACGCCGACCTTGCCGAAATCGTGGAGCAGGCTGGCGTAGCGGACCTCCCGCAGTTGCCGTTCCGTGAAGAAAGTTTCGCCATAGAGCCCATTGGGCGTGGCGTTGATGGCTTCCGCAAGGCCCACGGTCAGGTTGGCCACGCGGCTGGAATGCCCCGAGGTCACGGGATCGCGGCTCTCGATGGCGGTGACCGACGCGTTGACGAAGCCCTCGAAAAGCAGCTCGATCTCCTGCCGCAACGCCGCGTTCTTCACCGCGACGCCGGCCTGTCCGGCAAGGCTTTGCGCCAGGTTCTGGTGCTCCTGCTGGAACGGCACCACGCCGTGTTGGGCGCCTTCCTCCCACACCCGATTGATGAATTGCAGCACCCCCAGAACCTTGCCCTCGTTGTCCGTCATGGGCACCACCAGCATGCTCTGTGTGTGGTAGCCGCTCTGGCGGTCGAAGGAATCCGAAAAACTGTAAGGCGCGTCGCCGGGAATCGCGTAGACATCAGGGATGTTCAGCGATTCGCCCGTGGACGCGACGAAACCCGCGAGGGTCGAGGTCGTGATGGGCATCCGGAACCGGTGGTAGGGCATGTCCAGCTTCGCGTTTTGCGTGTGGGCGAAGATCAATTCCTTGCCGCCATCATCCACCAGGTACAGCGATCCCGCTTCGGCGCGGAGCAGTTCGCGGCCCTGGGACAGGATCAGATCCAGCAGCCGGTCCAGGTGCTGTTCCGACACCAGGGCGCGGCCCACCTCGTTCAGGCGGCCCATGCGTGCCCGGTCCCGGATGCGCTCGTAACCCGCCTGGATGAGTGCCAGGGCGCCGGCCTCGCCGGGCCAGTCGGTGCACTGGGCGAGGCTGCCTTCTCCCTGCACCCCCACGACCACATCCGCGGGGCCCTGGCCTACCCATTCCATCGCCGCGCGCAACTCCCTGCCCAGACGTTCCTGGAGGGTGTTACGGTGCTCTGGGGGCAGGGCAACAGTGAAACGCACGGGGCATGGGTCCGGAAAAGGACTCACAGAATACCGAAAGCCGAAGAACCCAGGCGAAATTTGGCATGGCGAAATTGAAAGATTGGCCTGGGGCGGCAAGGGCCTGGCCCGTGCCGACGATGGCCGCCTACTGTTGCTGAGCGCCCCCCTGGCCCTATTCCCCGGAGAGGTAATCGAGGCCGAAGTCCACTGGAAGGCCCGCCATGGCGAGGGCAAAGTCATCGGATGGATTACGAAGGACCGGCAAAGAGTGCCTGCTGGATGCCCCGTGGCGACCACCTGCGGCGGGTGCGATCTGTGGGAAGCGGGGGAGGCGGCCGCGGAATTGAAAAAATCCATGGTCGCGGATCTGCTCCATCGCCAGCTTCCGGAAATCCAGGACTGGCAATTCCTTCCAGCCCCCGCAGATGCACGGCGCCACCGCATCCAGCTCCATTGGGATGGCGCGGCCCTCGGCTACCACCGCCGCGGCAGCCACCAGATCGTGCCGGTGAAAAGCTGCCCGGTCGCCGCTGATTCAATTTCCGAAGCCATTCCCCGCCTCCTGGAAGCACTCCAGGAAAAGATCCTGCCGCAGCGGCCCCAACGCTGGGAATTGGCCACGGGCACGCCCGAAGGTCGCGTCGTGGCGATTGATGAAAAAGGGCATGTGTGGCTCCTGGAGCCGGATGGATGGCATCGCAACGATGCGGAAATGAGCGAGGTTTTTGCGGATTTCACACTGCACCACCGCGCCGGGGGTTTCTTTCAGGTGAGTCCGCCTTGGGCTATTGAGGCCTTCCGTTTGGTGTTGGAGGGCTGGAATCTGAAGGGCCGCACACTCTTTGACCTCTACGGAGGCGTTGGATTTTTCTCAGCGCTGTTGGGAAAACGTTTTCAGCGCCGTGTGCTCGTGGAATACGACATCGCAGCAGTGGAATGGGCGAAGAAGAATCTCGATCAGCTCGACTTGCCCTCGGAATGCATCGCCTCCGATACGGGGAAATGGCTGCCGGAAAATCTGGGTGTTTCCGATGACCTGATTCTGTTGGATCCGCCACGATCCGGTCTGGAACCTGAGGTCTCGGCAAAACTCCTGACCGCCACGGCCGGTACCATGGTTCTGGTTGGCTGCGACGGTGCCGCCTTCTGCCGCGACATCCAACGGCTCCGCCCCGCATGGAAGCTCATGGATCTAGCGGTGCTGGATCTCTTCCCGCTGACCCACCACGTGGAATGCGTGGGGCATTTAAAGAAGGTATGAGGGACGAGGTGTGAGGTACGGGGGAATTTGGACCGCGCCAGAGGCGCGAACCGATTGACCTCACCACCTCATCCCTCACCACCTCATCCCTGATACGCCTCATTCCTCGGTATGCACCGTGATCTGCTCTTCGCCCAGGATTTCCCACAGGGTTTCCAACCGCTTGCGGCGGAAACGGGGATTGGGAATGGCGCGTTCCAGGGCTTCCCGCGAGGTGGGCGGATGCTGGATGCGCGCCAGGATCCAGCGCATGCCCATTTCCATCACGGCGGCCACGTCGCCTTCATTGCCCCATTTATGCCGCAGGGCCAACAGTTTTTCGGCCTTTTCTTCGGCGCGCTGGCCCAGGCCCATCGCCTGGATCTTCTCCACCAGGTTATCCACGCGCGGCGGTTTGTAGGCATGGATGCGGCTGAAGATCCCACGCATCTCGATGGGCAGGCGCGCAAGCCGTTGGGCCACCTCCGGATCGTCGCGCCGTTCCTCCACCTCGAGCGCCAAGGTGCGCAGCAAAGGCAGCATCAGGGCCGCGTCCCGGGCACCATAGACCAGTTGGGTCTCGCGCAAGGGGCGCAGCATCCAGTTGGAATCCTGTTCCTCTTTGGGAATGCTCAATCCGAGCTTGAGCTTGGCCATGGTCTTGAGCCCCGGCTGGGGATAGCCCAGGGCTTTCGAGAGCAGCATCGTGTCCAGCACCGAATCAGGAACCACGTTGTAGACCCGTTTGAAGACAATGCCGTCGCCACTGAAATCGTGGACGATCCAAGGGATTTCCTTCAGTGCTTCGAGCGTGGGTTTCATGAGGTCCGACAAGGGCAGGGGATCCACCAGCCAGACCTGGTCGTGGGTGGCGATCTGCAGCAGGGCCAGCACGCAATGGTGATTGCCCGTCAGGCTGCATTCGATGTCCACGCCCAACAACCCGGACGCGAACCAGACCGGCAGGGCCTCCGCCAGCAATTCAGGCGTATCCACATAGGTGAAGGGAAGATCGAGGGCGTCGGCGGTCATGCTTCCAGTGTGACGCAAACAGCCTGGGAGCCTGTAGCCTGGAGCAGGGAATCAAACATGCTTGCAAAAGTTCTCGCTCCCATCATCGCCTGGATGCTCATGGTCATGGGTGCCATGGGGCCCTTCGGCGTGATGTTCTTGATGGGCATTGAGAGCGCGTGCATTCCGCTGCCTTCGGAAGTGATCATGCCCTTCGCGGGTTATCTCGCTTTCCAGGACAAGCTGACGCTGTTCGGATTCGGCGCGGGCAGCCCGGTCACGCAAATAGCCATCGCGGCGGTGTTCGGCGCCTTGGGTTGCAACCTGGGTTCCATCCCTGCCTATGAAATCGGCGCGAGGGGCGGTCGCCCGGCGGTGGAGCGCTATGGGAAGTACATCTTCCTGAACCTGGGCCACCTCGACATGGCCCATCGTTTTTTTGAGCGGCACGGCGGCGCGGCGGTCTTCATCGGCCGGCTACTGCCCATGGTGCGCACCTTCATCGCGCTACCCGCGGGCATCGCCGAAATGGACCGCCGGAAATTCCATATCTACACCTTCGCCGGATCCCTGCCCTGGTGCCTGGGACTGGCGCTTCTGGGCTACAAGCTGGGCGAGCACTGGCACACGCTCGGAGCCTATTTCCACCGCTTCGATCTGGCCATCGGAATCGCACTGCTCGCGGGGGTGGTCTGGTTCTTCGTCGGTCATTGGCGGCAGCGAAGACTGAATTGACCGAACCCTGCGGCTGCCCGGCGTGAAGGATACCTGAACTGGCAATTCGGCAGGAGTTGGCCATGCGTCGGTCTACAACCTGTCGGCCGTGGATATCGAGGCTGATGCGATCACCTTCAGCACCACCACCGCCGGCGCGACGATCAGCGGAACCGTGGTGACTTTCATGCCCACCGTCGCGGGCCTGGCGACCCCTTCAGTCGTCGCGATGGACTCCAAGGGCGCCGTTTCAGCCCCCAAGACATTTGCTGTGAATGTGACCGCCAATTAGGCACGGGTCTTCACCAGCACCACAGCGGTCTTGATCGACAGGTTGCTGCTGATGGCACGCGCCTGCATCGCGCTGCCCGCTGGCATCACCGAATTGGGCCGGCGGCGACTCCACATCTACACTTTTTCGGGATCCCTGCTCTAGTGCCTCGAGCTTGCGATCCTGGGCTACGGGCTTGGTGAGCATTGGCCTACGCTTGGATCTTGTACACGATTGTTTTTTCATCCTTTGTGTCTTCGTGTCTTTGTGGTCCAGTTTTTGTTACTTTTAATTTTTATTTTTTTCTTCGTGGTTCCTTCGCGCCTTTGTGGATCCAATCACGGCAATTCCAGGATCATCTCCTGGCCCATGCGGGCCTTGACTCCAAATACCCTTTGGATGAGTTCCGGAACAAGAACAGCCTCGGGCTTGCCGCTGGCCGCCAGGCGCCCCTGGTCCAGCACCAGAACCTGATCGAAGCACAATGCGGCGCGCAGGTCATGCAAGGAGATGAGCACCGCGCGGCCTTCGTCCCGCAACCTTGTGGCGAGTTGCAGCACATCCAGGCCATGGCGCACATCCAGGTTGGCGGTGGGCTCGTCCCAGAGCTGAATCTTTGCATCCGTCGCCAGGGCCCGCGCCAGGAAGGTGCGGCGACGCTCGCCCCCGGAAAGCCGCGTCACCGGCCGATCCGCCAGGTGGGCAATGTCCATGGCCCTCATCGCAGCATCCACGAATTCCCCGTCGTCCCCGAAAGCGTGGCGCCCCTGGGCCACGACGTCCCGCACCGCGAACGCGAAATCCGCCTGGAGATCCTGGCCCACCCAAGCCAGCCGCCTTCCCCGTTCGGGAAACGGGATGCGATCCAGGTCCTCGCCCATCCACTCGATGGTTCCTTCGGCCTTGAGGAGTCCGGCGAGCACGAGCAGCAACGTGGATTTCCCCGCGCCGTTCGGACCCACGACAGCGGTGAGGCTCCCTGGGGGGAGATGCAAGGACACACCATTCAGACGCCTCCCCAGCGTAATGGCTCCCGCCAGGATCATGTGGGCCTCCGCAGCATCCACAGGAAGAACGGCCCGCCGAGCAGCGCCGTGACCACCCCCAGACGCAGTTCTCCGGGCAGGAATCGCGTGATGAGATCGCAGGCCAGCACGAAGGCCGCGCCGCCGATCATGGAAAGCGGCAATAGGCGGCGATGATCGGGGCCGAAGCCCAGACGCAAGATATGGGGCACCACCAGGCCGACAAAGCCGATGACGCCGCCGACCGCCGTGGCCAAGGCAGTAAGCACCGTTGAAAGCGCGATGATCTCCCATTGCAACCGCCGCACATTCACGCCCAGGCTCTGGGCGCCCTGCTCGCCGAGGGACAGCAGGTTCATCGCGCGTCGATAGGGCAGCAGTAGCAGACAACCCAGGATAGTACCCGGCAGGACCATCCATACGTGAGCCCAGGTGCGGTTTTCAAGGCCACCCAGCATCCAGAAGACGATCTGTCCCGACACCTCGAAACGGCCCGCAGTGAGATTCAGAAGAAAACTGGTCGCCGCGCCGAACAGCGCATTGAGCGCCACGCCCGCCAGCAATAGGTGTTCAGCGCTGGCTTCCCGCTTCGCGAGCGCCATCACCGCGAAGGTGGCAAGGAAGGCCCCCGCGATGGACGCTGCGGGAAGGGCGAAGACCGAGTTGGAGGCCCATCCCAAAGCCAGCGCCGCCACGGCCCCCAAAGCCCCGCCGGTGCTCACGCCCAGAAGCCCAGGACTCGCCAGCGGATTGCGGAAGAAGGACTGCATCAGCACACCGGAGGCCGCGAGCCCGGCGCCCGCCGCCATGCCCACGAGCGCGCGCGGCAGGCGGAAATCGAGCACCACGGTTCGCGACAAGCCTTCGCCGCGCCCCATCAATGCACTTAGGACTTCCGAAGGTGTGAGGCGCACTTCGCCGAAGGCCAGCGAAGCCATGAACGTAAGCACCAGCAACAGGGCCAGCAGCCCGGCGGGGGCCCAGGTGCGTTTCATTTGAATCGCTCTGGATGCAAGGCGCGGGCTAATTCCTCATAGGCATCCAGCCGCGCCTGGGCCGTGGAGGCCATGCGCGGCCCTGAAACCAGCACCACGCGGCCTGCCTTCATCGCGGGAAGAAACTTGTACGAGGGCAATTCCCGAAGCCTCTCGATGACCCGGATCCCCTCTTCGCCGCTGGCCACCAACACCTCCGCGTTCCAGGTGAGCAGTTTTTCCGTGGGCGTGGGCTGGTGTCCTTTCAGCCCCGCCTCGGCGGCGACATTCAAGGCACCGGCATGCTCGCAGACATCCTGGAAAGTAGTATCTGCTCCCGCGGTGAAGGGGAAAGTGCTGGCGGGAAGGACCCGCACGGGCCGGGCGCCCTTCAGCCTTTTTTGCAACGCCGCCACGCGTTGCTGCCAGTTCAGGATCGCAACCTCCGCTCGGTCGGAATGCCCCAACGCCGATCCGATGAGGCGGGCGTTGGCATAGAGATCATCCAGGTATTCAAACCGTTCGAGGATGAGCAGTTTCACGCCGGTCCGCTGCAGGAGGGCCTTCGTCTCGGCGCGGGTATAGCTGGCAACGAGCACCAAGTCAGGATGGAACCTGAGAATGCTTTCCGCGTCGCTGGTGCGGAGGCAGGGATGGCCCGCGGCTTCTTTCGCCACGGGACTGAAGGCCGGGTCTTTCGCCAGGTGGCTCAGGGCCGCGATTTGCGAAGGATCGGCCAGCGCCAGCAGCAGCTCGTCGGTGCCCACGGTCTGGCTCACGACGCGCTGCGGGGGCGCCGCAAAAAGCGCGGCGGCACGGCTCGTCGGAGGCGCCGCAAAAAACGCGGCGGCCTGGCTCGTCGGAGGCGCCGCAAAAAGCGCGGCGCCCAGCAACAGGGAAAACCAATAACGAAGCGGGGACATTTCAGTAACGGTAGCGCAGGGCCACGGTCAGCGTGGGGCCCGGCGCGGGGAAAGTGGGAACGAGGTAGGCGTCGTTTTCCCGGAAGCGCTTGCCGCTGATCCAATCTTCCCTGGTCCAGCGCGGCTGCAGCAGGTGCTCCCCGCGGGCTTCCAGGCTCAGCCCTGACGTCAGTTTCCGGATGGCGCCCAGGGCCAGATCGTTGAAGTGCGTCCGGGCTCCGCTCACGGCGCCCAGCTCATCGAAATACTGGTAGCTCGACCCCACCCATGCCCACCTAGCGAACAGATCCCAATCGTCGATTGTCGCTGAACTTCGCAGGCCACCCGCGAAGAAGGGGCGTCCGATGGCACCAGCCGTGGAGAGTTGCCGGTCTTCCGGCTGGCTCTGATTGCGGGCTTCCTGGCTGCGGGCGAAAGCTTCGATCATCGTGCCGCCCTGCTTGAAAGCCACCGAGCCTTCGACACCTTGCACCCGTAGATTTGTCCCGTTGTCATAGCGGTACTTGAACCCGGGAAGAGGGACATAAAAAACCACCGCGTCATAGCTGGTGCGCGAACCTTCCAGCTTCGCGGACCAGGGTCCCTGTTCAATGGCGCCGCCAACCTGGATGGTCTTGCTCTTTTCGTTCTGCAGGTCGCCAAACCCATTGCTCAGGTTATGGGTGAGCGAGAACAGATCCGGCGTGTTGTAACTGGTGCCGAAGGACGCATAAACCCGTGAGCCCTGGGTCACCGACCAGTTGACCCCCAGTTTGGCCACGTTGGCGCTGCTGGACCGCTCGGGCACCCTGCTGCCATCGCCGAAGCGATAGGCGATGCGATCCTTTTGGTTTCGCAGGCTCGCGGTGATCCGGAGCGAGTCGCTGAGGGTGAAAGCACCCTCCAGGCCAAGGGCCAGGTGCTTCCCATCCGCGCGGTCTCCGCCGGGGGTGGTGGAGATCTCATCGTTGCCATCCAGCATTCCACTGAATCGGGTTCCAGCAGTGGACGTCCAGGTCAGCATCATCACTCCTTGGTTCCGCTGGCTGTGGTAGCGGTCCGGAGTGCTTCCAAACCCAGGTTCCACGCGATCCTGCAGGCTCTGGCCCAAGCTTAATTCCGCCAGCAGGGCAGCACTTAAACTCTGGCGGTAGCTACCAAGGAGCTGCTCATTGCGCAGGGTGGATTCACGGTCCGGAGTGTAGACCCGTTGGAATTCGTAGTCCGGGGGCGGGTAGGCGCCATCATAGGGGATCGGCGTCCCCTGGAAATGATTGCGGTAGGTGAGTGTCGCCAAGCCGTCCGAGCCGACCTGCTGGCCTAGGTTCAACGCCGCGCCAGTGCTGCGGAAGGGGTTCTCGGTTTCGGTACTCTGATCCTCCTGGGCGGCGCGCAGATCCAACCGGGCCCAACCGCTGCTCCACCCGAAGGCGGGGCTCAGCTGTCCTTGCCGCACACTCCGGGTGCCGGCCCCCAACGAGGCTTCACCACTCAGGCCCTGCTTGGCCGGGCCCGCGGAATAGAGCGCCACCACGCCTCCGTGGGTGTCACTCCCATAGCGTGTGGACGCAGGCCCCGAGAGGATTTCCACCCGCTCGATGCCTTCCAGGCCAAAGGTGCCAAAGTCGGCGTTCAATCCAGCGGCATCGGTGATGCGGATGCCATCCAGCAGCACGACGACATCCCTCGCCCGCGTGCCGCCCAGGTACAGGCTTGCGACGGTGCCTGGCCCGCCGTAGGCCTGAATCTGGCCGGGGAAGACCTGGGCCAGCAACTCCCCCAGCGTCCGCGCACCGCTGCGGCGGATGGCGTCCCCATCCAGCACTTTCACGGGATTCGGCGTTTTTGCCAGATCAACCGGGGCGGCTTCCGCGGTGACGGTCACGGTGGCGGCTGCGTCAGCCTTGGGTTTGGGTCGTTCGGCGGGTTCTACCGTTTCAGCCGAAAGACTGGTCCCAAGAAGCAGGATGAAAAATAACCGGGTTGCCATCATTCACGCCTCCACGCATGAATCGCGGAGGAAATGGAGGGTTACGCCGGAAGGGCGCGATCCCTCCGCTCCCTCGGCGGTGGTCTAGGTACCGAATCGGTCTCCGGGCTCGCACGCGGCAGGGGTCGTATGACCTCCCTGAAGCCTTCCCAGCGCTCAGCGCCAGTGGCTCCAGCCGGTCTCCAGAAGATCACTTCCGGGCCGGGCCTCCCACGCAACTATGATTTCGTGGGGTGCATACCGTTGCGGGGCAGCGCCGGAATCTAACCGGCTTCCCGTGCATCCAGCACACGTTGTCGAAATTCAGAGTTTCAGGATTGGTTCAGGATGGCAAGCCGAAGTGATGGATGGGCTGTGGGCTGTGGGCTCTGGGCTCTGGGCTCTGGGCTCTGGACTGTAGGCGGCCACTCGGGCCGATTCCAAACGCCTAATGCCTAATGCCCACTGCCTACAGCCTATTGCCTACCGCCCCGCTGGGCATGGCGCGATTGTGGTAACGCAGCACCGCGCGATTGGACCCGTGGATCTCCAATTTCGAGATGCCATAGGGTTGCCAGGCAAGATCCAGCGCCCGATCCAAGGGCAGGCCCATGAAATGCGAGAGGATGGCCCTCAAGGGTCCTCCATGGGCGAAAACCAGCGTCGACACGTCGCCTTCGATGACCCCCTGGAAGGCCAGCAAGGCGCGGCTGGCGCAATGGGCAAAGCTTTCACCACCGGGTGGCGTCCCCATCACCGGATTGGCGAAGAAAGGTTCAGTGCCCTTGATTTCGTGCCAGGGAATGCCCTCCCAGGAACCAAAATCCTGTTCCCCCAGATCGGGCAGCACCAGTGTGGGCAGACCCAGATCCAGGGCGTGGTTCTTGGCCCGTGCCAAACCCGAGGTGAGTACCCGCTGAATGCCCGAGGCCAGCAATTCCTGCCTGATGGCGGGCCAGGCCTGAAGCCCTGCTTCACTCACTGGAAGATCCAGCCGGCCAAGCGGTGCACCCAGGCTGGAAGCCTCCGTGGGGCCATGTCTCATCAGAAATAAGGGGATCATCAGATCATGATGGCCGGGCAGGGAGTCGCTTTGTTGGCGAATCATCGGGCCAGTTTGTGACACTCTTAACTTGATGGTGACCCGGCAACCTCTTCAACCCAGTCCAAAGCTGCTCGCGCTGCAGAAGGATTTCCAGCAGATCGCCAGCATGGCGGGCTTCCTGAACTCAAGCATTGAGCCGCCCCAGATGCGCCTCTTTTTCACGCTTTATGGGCGCGTGACCGCCGATTCCGAAGAGGCCGCCACCAGGCTGGTGGAACCCCTTCAGGCCTGGTCCGACAAGATTTCCCTGGACCTGCGGGAGGGGAGTTCGTCGGCGATCCTGCCACCCAAGATCCAGATCAGCGCCCCGCAGCAATTGCCGGCCGGCGGCTGGTACGTGGTCTCCACCCTGAGTTTCGCTTCCAAGGTCACCGACACCAGTTACCTGCGCGTGCGGACCTCGGTACTGCTGGCCTACCAGCGGGCCATCGCCCTGCGTGAGGGTGGCTTCACAGCCCCATTGCCAGAATTGGCAGAGCTTCCCGCAGAGCTCGCGCCGCCTTTGCTCGATGGCTGAGACGGGCCTTCACCTCATCCGGCAACTCGCCAAAAGTCCGATCAAATCCTTCAGGAATGAAGATGGGATCGTAGCCAAAACCTTTCTGCCCCCGTGGTTCCATAGCCAGCGTCCCTTCGACGCAGGCTTCAAAGAAATGCAGCGCTTCTTCTAGCATCGGCGCAAAGGCCAGCACGCAGACGAATCGGGCATTCCGGACGGCCTGTGCTGGCAGCATCCCGAGCAGCGAGCGGTTTTTTTCGTCGTTTGAGAGGGTCGCCGCGAAGCGCGCCGATAGTACTCCGGGGCCACCCCACAGTGCGTCCACGCAAAGGCCCGAGTCATCAGCGAGAACTGCGTCCAGGGGTTCACCGCCGTGGAGCCTCCACCAGTCCCGCGCGAAAGCAGCCTTCTGGCCCGCATTGTCGCGGAAGAAGGCCCCGTCCTCGGGGATCTCCGGCGCTTCAGCAGCCCATGGAATCAACGCGAGGTCGGGCAACAGCCCCGCGAATTCCCGGAGCTTGCCGGGGTTACGGGAGGCTATGAGGATGCGCATCAGCATCCCACCACTTCGGTGTACCAGCTTCTTGCCCGCTCCGGAGTCGCGGGGCCGTGGATCAGCGCGCGTCCATCACTGAAAAGCGTGATGTCCCATTCGCCTTCCCCGCCTTTCAACGTAAGGGCACTGCGCTTCCAGGGTTTGCCGCTGCGGACTTCCAAACGGGGTTGCAGGGCGGCAAGATCCAGATGCCCCGGAGGGTTCACACGGATCTGCACGCCTTCCAGTCCGCAGAGTTCCGAGGCCTTCATCGTCCAGCGTGCGTCGAGGAATTCCGTGATCTTTCCGGTGCAATAGCGGCAGCGGGTCCTGGACGGATGCAGGAACTGGCGCTCGTCATCCCATAGGTTGAAACGGACCAGTTCCTGGCTGGGCGCTTTACCCGTGAGGATTTTCATCGCTTCCATCGAAGCCCAGGAGCCGACCACACCCACGGCGGGGCCCAGCACGCCGGCGGTGTCGCAGGTGTCCACGTCCCCGAAAGCCGGTGGCTCCTCGATGAGGCAGCGCAGACAAGGCGTGCGGGGGGGACAGATCGGCCACACCACGCCTTCCGCACCGATGGCACCAGCATAGATCCAGGGCGTGCCAGTCAGAATGGCCATATCGTTGATGAGGAACCGGGCCTCGAAATTGTCCGTTCCATCGCAGATCAGATCAAAGCCGGAAAGCAGTTCCCGCGCGTTCCCGGAAGTGAGATCCGCCACGCAAGCCCGCAATTCAATTTCTGGGTTGGCCCGCGAAAGCCTGGCAACCGCCACCTCCGCCTTAGGTTGGCCAAGATCGTCTTCGGTGTAGAGCAGTTGCCGTTGCAGGTTGCTGCGCTCCACGAGATCCCGGTCCAGCAGGGTCAGGTGTCCCACCCCCGCTCGTGCCAGCCAAGGCGCCACCACCGATCCCAGCGCTCCGAGACCCACGATGGCCACCCGTTTTGTGCGCAGGAGAGCGTCCGCCTCAGAGCCAAGAAAGATGCGTTGCTTCGAGTAGCGGCTCATGGCTAATCGCTCGCACCTCGTACCTCGAACCTCACTTGATGTACAGCTTCAGCCGGATCTCCACCGGGGAATCCCCGCTGAACAGGCTGCGATCCAGCACCACGGGGACTTCCACGGTGCTTACGTTCGGAGTGTGGGGTATGTGGATTGGCGCCGCGTCACCTTGCACGCCGCCGCCCATGGTGGTGAGCGGCACTTCGTCCAATTCTTCGATCATTTCACCCGCCGAAAGTTCTTCCACTTCCAGGGGTTTGGATTCTTCCTTGGGTTGGGGGGCGGCTTCGGGCTTGGGGGGTGTCAGCACCGCCATGGCCGCCAGGGCCGGGGATTCGACCACACCACCGCCGTACTTGTCCGCAAGGTATTTCAGCACCAGTTTGGCGACACCGGAAAGGGTCTCCCGCACGCCTTCGCCCTTCATGGCGCAGGCCTCGTAGGTGGGCGCCTTGAAACGATTGATCTCTTTGTCGAGGGTATCCACCGGCAGGGCGTTGGGAGTGTCCCGCTTGTTCCATTGGATGACATGGGGGATTTTCTCGAGATCCGTTCCCTGATCTTTCAGATTCTCGATCAGGTTCTGAAAGCTCTCTTTGTTTGTCAGGAGGGCCGGCGCCTGGGAATCGGCGACGAACACCACGGCGTCGGCGCCGCGCAAGACCAATTTCCGGGTGGCATCGTAGAAGACCTGGCCAGGCACCGTATAAAGCTGGATGCGCGTCTTCATGCCGCGGATGGTGCCTAGCTCGATGGGCAGGAAATCGAAAAACAGCGTGCGGTCCGTCTGGGTGGCGAGACTCAACATCTTCCCCCGTCCGTCGCCGGGAAGGGAATCATAGATTTTCTGGAGATTCGTGGTCTTTCCGCAGAGTCCAGGGCCGTAGTAGACGATCTTGGCGGTGAGCTCTTTGGTGGCCGCATTGAAGAGGACCATGCTGCCTCCGGGTCGGGGGTTCGTTTCCGCAAGATTGGTGCAGTATATGGGCCGCGGTCAAGCCTTTGAAACAAGGCCGGGGTCAGAACCCCATAATCAGGCTCGAATGAAAGTGTCCTTCCCCTTTGCATCCTTGCCGCACCCCAACTACACTTCAGCGTGAAACCACAGCTTTTCTGAGGACATCATGGCCAAACTTCTGGTGCACGAAAGTGCGGGGGTTCGTGAATTCGAGATGGTGGACAATGAAGTCCACATAGGACGGGAGTTGGACAACACCCTGCGCCTGGCGGACCCAAGCATCTCCCGCCACCATTGCGTGATCCGCCAGACCGGCAACGGCTACGAGGTCCAGGATCTGCAAAGCAGCAATGGCGTCCTCCTGAATGGCAGCCGGGTTCAGACCTCACCCCTCAGGGATGGCGACCGGGTGACCCTCGGCCAGATCCAGATCACCTTCATGGATCCCGCCCAGGATAACGCCACCGTCGCCGTTCAGCGCGTGGAACAGCCCGCGGCCACAGGCACTGTCCGGATGAGCCCGGACCAGATGGCCCAGGTGCATGGGACCCTGGGCGTGCCCTCTGGCCCTCCGGCGATTCCCGCAGCGGTTCCAATGCCACCGCCCCTACTGCCACCGGTCATTTCGCCCACCGCCACTGCCCCGGCACCCATGCAGCTCATGCCCGAATCCAGGGCTCCTGAATTCGGGCATTTCACGGATCCCGGCGCCGTGGCTCATCCTGGCGCCACCCCCCCCGCGATGTCCCCACCGGCTCGACCCTATACCGCACCCGCTCCCATCGTTCACGGGGGCATCCCCTCCGCGTCCGCGCCTCAGTCGGTAGGATTCCTCGGCAAGTTCCTGCCGCCCATCCCCGATGACGCCCAGCCCACCGGCGAGCGCGGGGATTTCGTGACACGGCTCATCGCCGCGAT
>JANXQX010000096.1 GCA_025353305.1 Holophagaceae bacterium | reverse complement strand
AGCAGGGCGGCGGTGCATGGGTTGAGGGCCAGCAGCGCCACCCTTGAGAATCTGAAAAAATGCTGGTCCCATCGGGCCTTTACTCCTACCCTTGGAGCTTGTCTAAAGGAGCACCCCATGGCCCACGAAGGACACGAGCACAGTCCTGATTGCAATCACGAAGACGACGATTCCTTTGAAATCGAAGTCGTGGAGCTGGAAGACGAAAATGGCGAAAAGGAAGAATTCGCCATTCTGGAAGAAGTGGATTTTGAAGGCCGCCACTTCTGTGTGCTCGCTCCCCTGGAAGAAGTCCAGGCGCAAAGCGACGGCAAGGATAGCGAAGAGGGCTTGAGCCTTGAAATCTTCGAAGTTAAAGACGACATGTTCACCGCCCTCGAGGACGATGAGATGGCTGAAAGGCTCATGAAGCACCTTGATGAAGTGGCTGCCAAGCTCGAAGCCGAAGAACAGAAGGACTGATCGTAGAATGAAGCGTGACAAGCCCCGGCTTGCCGGGGTTTTTTTATTAGGAGGGAATTGGCTCCGTGGCGCATCTGCATCTATGGGTGGACCCATTTTCTGGGCTTTCCGGTGATATCTGGATCGGCGGATGCCTGGCTTTGGGCGTGCCCGAGGCCGAGTTGAGGGCGACCCTGAAGCTGCTGCCTTTCAACGATCTGGATCTGCGGACGGACACCGTGATTCGCTGCGGCATCCAAGGCATCAAGGCTGGTGTCGTCATTGATGGCCGCGTGGATGAAGGCCGGACAGAGCATGTGAATATCCAGGCGGGAGCCAGGCGCGCGACCTTCCGGAGCCATGCAATGAAATCCGCCGGCCGCGTTCACGGCTGGACCTGGAAGGAAGTTGATGCCCTGTTGAAAGAAAACCTGCCGTCCCGGACAGCCGAGGTTGCCCGCGGCGCTTTCGAAAAGCTGGGTCTTGCCGAAGCCCGTGTTCATGGAATTCCGCCCGATCAAGTCCACTTCCACGAAGTGGGAATGAAGGATTCCATCGCCGACGTCGCCTTGGCTTCCACGGGCTGGATCGCGCTTGGAGAGCCCGTCACCCACATTGGACCCGTCGCCACAGGCCGAGGGCGCACGAAAATGGCGCACGGCGACTATCCGATTCCTGCACCAGCTGCTTTTCTTCTCCTGGATGGCTTCGAGACCATTCCTGGAGTAGCACCCATGAATAAAGAGCTGACCACGCCCACTGGCGCGGCCTTGGCGGCCCAGCTGGCCACGTTCCGCAAGGCCCCGGCCAGGTTCATTCCGCAAAAATCAGCCTTCGCCGCCGGTGGATGGGATTTCAAGGATTCACCCAACGTCTGCCGTTTCACGTTGGGCGATGTTCCGGGGAGTGGCGCAAGCCTGCTGCAACTGGAGACGAACCTCGATGACGCCACGCCCCAGCAGGTAGCACATGCCCAAGCCCTGCTAATGGAACAGGGCGCGCTGGATGTCTGGATCACCGCGGCCACCTTCAAGAAGGGCCGCAGCGGATGGGTGCTCGGCATGATCCTGGAGCCATCCAGGCTCGAACTGCTGGCGCAGATCATCACCGCCGAGTTGCCGACTTTGGGTCTTCGATACTGGCCTCTGCACCGGCTGGAGGCTGATCGCCATTTTTCATACGTGGATATCGACGGTGAACCCGTAGCCGTCAAAGAAGGAAGCTGGGAGGGTGTCACCACGCGCCAACCGGAATTCGAAGATGCCAGGCGCGCCGCTGAAAAGTTGAAACAGTCCCTGCGGAGCGTACAGAAGAAGGCCCAGGAGGGTGGCTGATGCAGCCGGAATTCCTGCGGTTTGAAGGCCGCGTCCTATTCCTGAGTGAGAATCCGGACGCGGTATTGCGCCAGCTCAATGGTGCGGACCTTTCAATTGAAGACACGCTGCCGCTGCGGGACCAGATCAGCACTGACGAAATCACGCCCGCCTGGATCTGCTACCACTACGACGAAAAGTTGGGGGATTATCCGTACCTTGGGCTGCAGTGCGGCGAGCAATTCCCCCTGAAGGAAGGCCTGGTCAAGGCCGGAGGGTTTGCTGTTTCTGTGGCCGGCCATCGGCGCGGCAAGGGCAGCAGCCGCGAAGCCAGCCCCTACGCGGAACTGTGCGCCGGGGTTCGACTGGCCATAGCCGAAAGTTTCGAGCGCATCTACCAGCAGAACTGCCAGAACCTGGGCCTGCTTACCTCCACGGACTTCGGCTTGGTCGAGCGCATCCGCCAGGGCGAGAACATTCCGCTGATTGAATTCACGCAAGGCCTTGATCCCATCTCCAACGAGATCGTCCGGCGGGGAGGGCTGTTCGCCTTCAATAATGCGCGTATGAAGGGCGATGTGATCATTCCGATTCCGACGCACCTTCCCCGGGCCATGACGCTTGCCGAGAAAATCATCGCCCGCCATGTTGTCGTGGAAGCATCCAGCAATCTCATCGGAATCGGGTTTGTGGCACCGGGAGATGGGCTCTTCACCCGCGCGGATTGGCGCTTCTCACATGAATACGTGACGCCCATGGCAGCCAGTTTCCTGAAATCCGCAGTTGGTGAAGATGCCCCGCTGCGGGATCCATCAAGCATTCTGGCCTTTCGCGATCACCTGACCTTCCTGCACCATTCCATGAGTGAGGAACGCAAGCAATCAGGGCTTCTCGAAGTTGCTCGAAACCTGAAAACCGTGCAGGAATCCTTCTGTGCGAAGCACGGCATCCGCCTGCACGGCGAGCTGCCCGATGGCAGCGGCTCCGAGGGCATCTGCCATTCCATCATGGCCGAGCGCTACGCAGAGCCTGGCCAGGTGGTGATCGGCACGGATTCCCACACACCCCATGCGGGAGCCTTGGGCTGCCTGGCGTTTGGCGTGGGCACCACGGATATCGCCAATGCCTGGATCACCGGGGATGTGCGGGTCACGGTGCCGCCCACGCTGCGAGTCGTGTTGAACGGCCAACTCAAACCTGGCGTCGCGGCCAAGGATCTGGTGCTCAAGCTTCTGGCACTGCCCTTCATCCGCGAAGGCAAAGCCATCGGTCATGTGGTGGAATACCAGGGCGAAGCCATCCGCCATCTGAACACCGACGAACGCGCCACCCTCACCAACATGGCGGCGGAGATTGGTGGATTCACGGGGCTTGTGGCGCCTGACGAAGAGACCCTCCGGTTCATCCGGGAACGCCGTGGCGTGGAGGTTCAACTCGAAGACTGGATGCGCGGAGATACCGATGCCGACTACGCGCACACCATCGAAGTGGATTGCTCGGCGCTGGGGCCCATGCTCGCGAGACCCGGAGATCCAGGCAATGGGGTGGCGCTTGTGGACATCAAGGATGATGTCTCCATCGACATCGCCTACCTGGGAAGCTGTACCGGCGGGAAGCGCGAAGATATCAAAGCCGCCTTCGACGTGGTGGAGGCCGCTCGCAAGGCTGGCCAGCATGTGCCGGATTCGGTTCAATTCTTCGTCCAGTGTGGCAGCGAGGATGTGCGTCAGCACGCGGCGGACCGGGGCTGGATCGAAGCCTTCGAAGCCGTGGGCGCCATCGTGCTGGGCAGTTCCTGCGGCGCCTGCATCAACGCCGGGCCGGGCGTGAGTGTTGCTCCTGGCCAGGTCACCATCAGCGCCATCAACCGCAACTTCCCCGGCCGCAGCGGCCCTGGCCAGGTGTGGCTGGCGAGCCCCGCAACCGTCGCCGCCAGCGCGCTGGCAGGGAAATTGTGCGGGGCCGCGGCTTTTCTGAATCCATCATTGGTGGTGCCATGACATCAACACCCGCCACGCTTCAGGCCCTCATGGCAGCCCTCCGGAAACCGGGCACAGGCTGTCCGTGGGACTTGACGCAGGATCATCAGACCCTTGCCAAGTACCTGAGAGAAGAGGCCGCCGAAGTGCTGGATGCCCTTGCTGCCCACATTCCGGGCGAAGCGTCCAGCGAGGCGCACCTGCGTGAGGAACTCGGCGACCTCTGGCTGCAAGTCGTCTTCCATGCGCAGATGGC
>JANXQX010000072.1 GCA_025353305.1 Holophagaceae bacterium | reverse complement strand
ACGTAGTCGCGGATGGTGCCTTCGACGCCTCGACCGGAAAGCGCGGAGGGTTTGAAAGGCGTTATGGGGGACTTCACGTTCGAGGCCGACACGGAGAACGGGTGGTAGCTGTAGCGTCCGCCGTGGAGGATCTGCATCGCGATCTTCCCGCCGCCGGCGTGGACCGCTTCGGTAATCAGGCGGTGCTTTCCCACCTGCCAAGGCCAGCTGAGCTGCGCGCCGAAGGGAGCCAGGCGGCCCCGCAGATTCGGCGCGATGCCGCCCGTGACCATCAGACCCACGCCTCCGCGGGCCCGCTCCGCAAAAAAGGCGGCCAGCTTTTCGAAGCCGCCCCGCTCTTCCTCCAACCCCGTATGCATGGAGCCCATGAGCACGCGATTGGAGAGTTGGGTGAAACCAAGGTCGAGGGGGGCCAAAAGATGGGGGAAGGGCACAGCAAGCTCCCGGGAGATCCATCCAGTGTAGAGCCGCAATCGACCTACCCTGAGACAGGCTCTTAAATCCCAAATGAAGCTCTGTTCCCCTTTGGCCTGAAGAGCATTTCAGTGCTTGGCCGCAGGCCCTGCCGTGGCGTGGCAAGCGCTGCACGAGTTCAGTTTCTCGCTGGGGCTTCGCCAGTATGCGGAATCCTCGCCGCCGGTTTCCGAACGGCGGGATTCAGGCACGCGGGGCCAATAAAACGCGAAGGAAACCTTGCCATTGGCAAGGGTCTCTCGCATAAAAAGCGGCCCCGGTTCCTGGCCCGGTTTCCCACGAGCGTCCTCCACGGTGCTGAGCACCACATAGGCTCCCGCTGGGAGCGGCTTCCCCGCTTTGTAATCATCTATGCCCGAGGCCGTGACCCAAATGCGAGCCCAGCGATTCCCATGGGCTTTGCTTCTGACTGGCGCGGCCTGAACGGGCTCAAGACTCGCATAATCAAGCGCGCGGATGGGGAGATCGGCCTCTACGTCAGCTTTGCGGGCTTGGTCTGCAGCGGCAGCGGCTTTGTTGGTTGCCTCGTTGCCGAAGACCATGATGCCCCCGAGCTTTCCGCAGAATCCCCAGGCCGCGACCCACAATAAACTGAGAAACAGGGGCGCCAATCCTACACCACGGTCTGACAGCCTGCGGTGCAGCGCGAGCGCGCCGTGATGGGCATCGTCATCCTGCTTCGACATTCGCCAGATGAGAATGAGGCAGATCGTGCCGATGAGACATCCGGCGAGGGCCGCGAAGATATGAAGCTGGAGCATTTTCTGGAGCACCTGCTTCGTGGATGTCACCACTGGAAAGACCCCCCCCGGTGGAATCAGAGCGATCTGGCGCCCCCAGAAAAGGCCGCTGAACACGGCCGCCGCACTGCCGAGCAACGCCAGGCCGGCGATGAAGAACGAGGTGAGCTTCCAGGGTTGGGGATTCCTGGCCCTGAAGGATATGGCCATGGCAAAGGGCAAAGCGATCACCAGGCCCAAAGGAACATGGACAAAAGCCGGGTGTTCGCGGGCGAAAAGTTCAAGCAGTGGACCTGGCATCGGGAACCCTCGGTGTTAAAAAACGCGAGCCAGGTTGAACCCGATGGACCAGTCGGAATGGGCCTTCGGTCCGCCACCGTAGTCGCCGCCGAGGACCTGATGAGCGGTGGTCCCGGTGCTATTCGTGCCAATCAGCGAGAAGCGGTGTTTGAAGGTCTTGTAGGAGATGCCGGCAGCGAACCCCGTCTCGAAGGTCTTGGCGATTTTTGAAGGCCTGGGGTAATACTCCGCGACGACTCTGAATTTGGTGGTGAAATCATAGTGAAGCCCCACGCCATAGTTGAAGATGCTTTTCTCCTGGGTGGAAGTGCGGCTCAGATACGTGGGCACCACGGACAATACGAAATCATCCGTGATGAATATCTCCGTAGGCACTTGAAAGGCAGTGCCGTTGATACCCACGCTTCCATCTTTCGTCACCACCTGGGTCACCACTTCGTCGAATCGCTCCACCCTGGCCGCCATCCGGATGTGGTCCTTGTTCAGGAGCTGCTGCTGGAGCGCCACGGTGAAGGTCTTGTTGTCTGCCGTGCGGTAGATCTGGAAATTCAAGCCCTTGATCGGCTTGAATCCGAAATCGAAACCGAAGCCCGCGTAGGTGAAGCCATCCAGGCCGTATAGGTCCTTGCCGTGGTCCTTCACCGGCGAAAGGAACCGATGCGTGAAAATCATGCCGACGTCCCAGAATTGCATGCGATCCGTCGTCGGCAGGTTGATGGCAGTGGGGACCTCTGATTCCTCGGCATACAGGGCGCCGCCGGCCAGAAGGATACAAGTGAGCACGGGCGCTATCTTTGAGAACAGCTTAGGCAACATGGCGTCCCCGGCTCAATTCTTGGCCGCGAACTTGCGGACGATTTCAGTGATCATTTTTTGGGCGTCGGCTTCGGCCATCTTGTCCTTGAACGCGGGCATCTTGTCCTTGCCGTCCATGGTCACCTTCACCCAATCGCTGTCCTTCTTCTTGTTTGCCTTGCGGCTGTCGGTGAAATCGAAGCCCGCGTCCGGCAGTTGTCTGCCGTTGTTGTCCCGGCCGTTGCCGTTGAAACCATGGCAACGCGCACAGGCATCACTCCAGTACTTCTGGATATTGCCATCGAATTTGGGCAGATCCTTGGCCTGATCGCCCCCAAACAGGAGGCCTCCAGAAACAAGCATGGCGGTGAGAACCAGCCGGCTGAGGCCTGGCAGGCGGTGGGTGGACTTCTTCATGGTGCCTCCGGTAGGGTTGGGAAAAAGTGAACAATCAGAAGTCAGGCATGGCTTCCTACCATTTCTCCGCTTGATGGTCCTGACCGTGGCAGGTCAGGGTGCAGGATTTGTTCGTGGCGTTCCAGGCCCCGTTGGGAACGCTGGTGGTGCCGCCGATGGTGGCTGATGCTGGACCCTCCATGGTCGAACTTCCCAGGCTGGTGAAATGATTGGTCGCGAGCGTCGTCGTGTTGTGGCACTCGGTGCAGGCATACCCCAGTTCCACGACATGCTTTTGGTGTTCCCCGGAGTTGTAGCTGTTGTATTGGGAGGTCCCAAGGGCATGGCAGGATGCGCACTGGGTATTCACGTTCATGGTTCCCGTTTGCCA
>JANXQX010000066.1 GCA_025353305.1 Holophagaceae bacterium | reverse complement strand
AATCTCAGCCGCAATAAGGAGGCGGTATGGCATAGGCGGGGCAAGGGCAGAGGCCCTGAGCAACCGTGACAGGATGTTGGTCAAATCGTATCGACGGTTGAAGCGGTATTGGAATTCGGCGAGATACCTGGCCAGGTGTTTTTGCTGGATGGCCCGGCATACGCCCAGGATGTTGCCTTTGAGATTGCCAAGGATGGTGTTCACCCAACGGAAGGCGGGGTGCTTGGCGCGGCGCCAGCCTTTGGAAACGGCGTCCTTCTGTTCGTGCTCCCAGCCATTGGCGTCGAGGGCTCGGTAGGCCTTCCATCCATCCGTGACGACGTGGGCTGCGGGATGGAGGTGGGCCTTGCCCCAGTTGAGAATGGCCTGGCCAGTCACTCGCTTCAGGGCCATGAGACAGAGTAGGTGAGGTTTGAGGCCATCCTGCGTTTGCACAGCGGCGAGGAAGGGACGCTTACGGCCAGCCCCTCGGCCTCGTTTGCCGTGGGATTGGCCGCCCATGTAGGCATCGTCAGTTTCCACGCGGCCCGAAAGCATCCGGGTCCGTTCCCGTTCTAACATCACCTGCATCAGCTTGTGTTTGATGGACCAGGCCGTTTTCTGACGAACCCCCAATTGCCGAGCGAGTTCGAGGCTGGAGATGCCGTGCTTGGATTGGGTGAGCAGGTGCATCGCCAGGAACCAGATCGTCAGCGGAAGTTTGGTGGAAGCAAAAATGGTCCCAGCGATGACAGAGGCCTGGTGGCGGCAGTCCGCACATTGAAAAAGGCGACGGCACTTGAGCCGGTGAAAGCGTGGAGATCCGCAGTCAGGACACTCGAACCCCTGTGGCCACCGGCTATGGAAGAGGGCGAGCAGGCATTGCTCCTCAGAGCCATAGCGATCCCTGAAAGTTGCCAAAGAGAGACCTTTCTGAAACTGGACTCGATTGATTGCCATGGAAAACTCCTTGATTTCACATGACGAAATATAAGCGAAACACGCGAACTTGCAAGCTGAGGATCAGGGATAATCAGGAAAAGCTTTTCTGATTATCCACAAACCTCAGCCTGAAATAGCTGGACAGAAAAAACGTAAAAAGGCCGTGAATCCACAGATTGCACCGATTCGCACAGATTAAATAACGTGAGCGGTGGAGGAGTGAAGATCGCTCCTGCATGGAGCATGGGCCGCCCATGCGGAGAAAACGGGAGATTGCTTCTCCTTCGCGGTCGGTAGCCATCCGGAAATCTGCGTCATCTGTGGGATCTGTGGATTAGCTTTTTACCTGAAAAGCTGTGGGCTGCGGATCAGGGATAATCAGGAAAGATATTTATGGCCGGGGACGCTCGGGGATAAAAACAAGCACGGTGATCGAACCATGCTACGTCTTCAAAGTTGATTTCCTCGGCCCCCCGGGATCCCCGGCTTTCAACTGGAAAACAATCCCAACACATCGCTCTCAGAGACTCCCCGGCTCAGTTTCAGATCGCTCCCTTCAGCCCATACAGCTTCCGCATCAGCCCGACCTGCCCCAGGTGGTAGCACTCGTGCATGTAGAGGAAGGCGATCAATTGTTCCAAGGGTTGTTCCGAGCCGGAGAAAGGGTTCGGTGTGGGCAGATCCCAATCCTGCACGCCCTGGCAAGCGGCCTTGATGCTGTCATCGGTGGCGCCGAAGGCCTGGCAAAGCGCCGCAAATCCCAAATGGGCAACCTCGCCTGCCCCACCCCTTGAATAGTTCTCCTTCCAGATGGGCTCCTCGGCGAGGGTTCCGCCCAGGCGCGTGATCAGGCTGCGCCGACTGTAGACCAGGTGCCCCACAATCCAGGCCGGGCTCGACACCCCCTCCGCCGGACGCGCGCCAGCCATCTCATCCGTGATGCCCGCCGAATTCAGCTCCAGCATGCGTAAATTCAACTTGAAGCAAGACCGCCAAAGATGGCCGCGTTCCATGGAACCTCCGGGTGGAGGACCAGACTAGCGAAGTTGTGCGGAAACAGAAAAACAGATCGAGAGGGATTGGAACAGAGGCTGATTAGCGTGGCATTTATGCCCCTCGAGAGCGGGATTCCGCCAGAACTGGAAGTTATCAAACTCCGCTGCTTCTGCGCCGCCAATGAACTGCACGGCTCCCTCCGCGATTCCCAGCGAGATCCTTTTTCAACCCCGGACTCCTACTATCATTGGCCCTAAACCAGGGGAGACGTCACCCTCAATTTCCAAACAGCTCTGGACCGACCACATTCTCCCAGTGATCACCGGGCTTCCTCGCAGTCTTCGGGACGATCTTTGGCCCCATTTTCTGCACTTTTCGAGGAGGACGCATATCTGGAGGAACCTCAGATGACATCTTTTGTACAAAGCGGAGTTGGTCCCCTTTGAGCCATTCGAACTTTTCGATATCGATGGTCCCATTCAATCGATGGTCCTCGTATTCACCTAGTTTGGGAAAGCTGGAGATGACCCCAGAATGTAGGTTGATCACCTCAATGAAACTGTCAGCGTCATAATCATCCCGTTTACGCCCCTTACCCTTAATATCCTTGTGCATAGCTAAGTATTTTCCAGACGGAGACAATTGGGCCGAAAATAGCTCACAGGCCTCTGCTTGCCCGACCCGACTCCACGTGCCGGAATGAATTGAGAAAGCATAAATCAATACTTTGGCGTTATCACCTACGTCTACCAGAACATGAAAATAGGCCGTGTTTTGATTGATGTCAAAAGCTAACAACTCAAGCCCAGACCTGGCACCAACGCCGAAGCAACCAACATGGATCTGATGCCTCCGATTCGGGTTGGTGACAAGGATATCCTCGCTGCACGGAACCTCGCAGTCCTCTTTTTTTATGGGGACTTCCTCGATGCCAATCTGACGGAATAGCAAAAGACCTTGGGGGGTTTTGGTATAAATTCTGTACACGGGATAGTAATCGTTATACCCAATTTTTTTTTCGATATTGACGCCTTTAAAGACGAAGCCACCGACTTCTCGCTCCTGGTAGACCGTGTTGCCATCTTCATCGCGATATTGCCGAAGCACATTCCCCAAACGATCCGAACTCCTGCTTTCTTTCCACCCACTTGGATTCTGGCTCAAGGCATAAGCCTGAACACACGTGAATAGTACTAGGGAGGCGGAAAATCTATTTTTTAGCATGTAAAATCCTTTCTTTTTAATTACAAGTACTTGTTAATAATTGTTTTTTTGCAAAAACCTTATTCACGTAATCAGGTTCCCCACTCACTGCTCGTTCATCGGCTGGCACTGTCTCCCAGATCGCATCAGCAATGCGCCGTCCATCCGGTTGAGGCAGAACTCTCTCATTAGTCGTATATAGGAAAGGAAGATTTGGTCCCCAACCAATGAAAGCATTCTTCAATCGGTATTCGTGCTCGGGCTGGTTGGGGTAAAGAAAAGGATAAAATCCCCAATGTAATGGCCCGTATCCATTGTAGCCTCGGACTGCTTCTCTTATAATTTCATCCATTGTTAGGTCTCTAACATAAATTGCATCCAGATTTGGTAACCCAGTTAAAAATCGATAAGCATTCGTCTGATTTAGAATGTCATTAAAGACTGGTGAAGTTCGCACATGACTGGCGAGATTTTTTGCACTGGAGACGAAAATTGCAAACATTGTCATCCCACGATCTGCGTTTTTCGACCAATCCCACAATAAATTAAACCTAGTTATATTAGAATATCCACCAGTAGATGGGTCGGAATTGTTATTCGTGATCTGCATCATCCCCATCCCCCCATCCCCACCCAGTTTTTTCCCTGCTGAATTAATAGATCCATAATTCATTCGAGGTTCCCCTACCACCCAAAACTTCCGCCTCGTTTCATCAGCTTCTATGAATTGCCTCATTGTGTTCACTGATTCCTGGCGAGCAATGGCTCGTATCCAATCAGTCAATGTACAGCCTGGGATTGACATCGTTGTAGTACTCGAATTGGCTTCAACAGGGGGGACATTCAATGTTAAGCCATCCATCGAGAGCCATTCGTCAGCTTTCGCTACCCCAGGATTTCTTGCAAAGACATGAATCTCTAATGGTCCTTTAGCGAGCCCCCCTATGACCTCTTTTCCTGAGGAAGATTTGATTTTGACAGTTAGTCGAATAGTTCCGCCTCGCATGACTGGATTGGTGCCATCAGTAAATATCTGGCTGGCTACGGGGAAGCGGTCCCCTCTTGAAATGGAGGAGAAGGAATCCCATAGGTTTTTAGAAGCCCACTGTCCGGTGTTGTAAAAGACTTGGGCCTCCCATGTAACATTCCTATTTTGAATATCGGAGATCCCCTTTACCTTTGCCGGAATTTCAGGCATCACTGGGCCATCGGAATTAGCGCTATTCGCGGAGATCCAAAACTCTGATCTCCCACCATCAATTTCGATCCAAGGTTGGGGGAGCATCTCAAGCGTGGTGGTGGTCCCATTCTGAGCGCCGCTGGTGTTTGCGACTGGCAACACACCGCGGAATTGCTCTGAAGTAACTATGGGCACTGAACCAGCAGCAATTCCTTGAATGGTCCCCATCATGAATACCCCACCATCTGGTTCAAGCACAAGCTTTGGCTCTTCGATTCCGTACCCGAGGTGATCCATGACGGAGAACGTCCCGGTATCCGGGTCATACAGTTCGGTCGTGGTGGGGTAGGTAAAGGCGTTCAGGCCTACCGGGCGTGTTCCGCCCACAATCAGCACTTTCCCCGTGGGCAGCAGGATCGCGGCGTGGAGGGCGCGTGCGTCGTTCATGCTTCCCGTGGGGGTAAAGAGGCCGGTGGCCGGATCAAAGATCTCCGCCGATGAAGTGGCGGTGAATTGCGTGTTCGGCTCATAGATCCCCGATACGGGATCAGCCTGCATCGGCGTCGCGTTGAAACTCACGCTCTGGTAGCCACCCGCGATCAGGACGCGCCCGTCAGCGAGCTTTGTCATGGTGTGGTAGGAGCGCGGAATGGTCATGGGGGCGATGCTTACCGTGCCGCCGACGGAATAGATCTTGGCATCAGCCTTGAGGCAAGCTGAATAGGGATAGGCCGCCGCATTGTAGGCGTATGGAGTCTTGGTGGTGCCGGTGCAGGGGTCCACCATGTCTGACACCCACACTTCGGCAGCCGGACCCGTCAGGGTCGCCTTCACCGTCACCTGGGCCGAGGCTTTCCCCGCGAGGCTGGTCTGAATCTTCTTGGCCAGTCGGTTCTCATTGGTCTTCTGCTCAACCTTCGCCATTCCCGGCTCCCTGGGGCTCTATCCCCGTTGATGCCTCTTCGGTCGGGGATGGAGGTCACTTTAGGGAAAAGATAAGAAGCACCCTACGCCCACCCCCTATCGGGGCCGGTCCTTGGTCACCAAAACCACCTCTGAAATGCATCCATTGATCGTCTAAACGGGAAACTGGCGGACGAACGAGGTGCGCCCTTGTTTCCCTTCAGGCCATCAACCACTGACCAGAAATGAGTAAAGGAAGGAGCTAATGAGCGCACCGAATCGGCCCATCTCTCCGCCATCGCGCCAGGAAATGCACCTGGCACGCTCCCGGAATGTGAGGCGTCCGTAGAATGATTCGACCCACCCGAGCTTTCAAAGACCGCAGAAATTCAAGCATCCCGCTTGAGCCCGGCCATGAGCCCCCGTGATAACGGGGGGCTCACGACCGGGACACACGGCAGGGAGAAAGAACGGAAAAAGGGGCCGCAGCCCCTTATTCTGAACTGCCGAAAAGCGGAGGGGGCTTCTCCCGAACCCCAGCAGATGGCACGGGGATTACTCTCCTTTTTTCGGCTGCTCAATGTCCTCCGGGTGCTCATCTTCCCAGGCTCGCTCCAACCAGCGGTTGGTTCCACCCAGGGCCTCTTTGCCCTTGGTGGCCCATATTTTTGCCTTCTGCCATTCCTTCTTTCCCACATAAAAATCAACTAACTGTTGAATGGCATCGGGGTCAAATTGCCCCCCAAGCTTTTCGAGAACTCGAAAGGAAGGAGATCCTTCCTGCAGTGGGTGATAAACCGTCTCTTGATTGGAATCACTCAGGCGGAGGTCTTCCGTTAGCATTTGTGCCCGGGGGGAACCTCTGCGCGCCGAGTCCTCCAACAAGGATCTCGCCTGGGCTTTGTCCAAAAGATGGTCGAACCTGGGCTCATACAATGCATGGGCTGTCATTTGAGCGTCCACATCGCCATTCTTGGCCAAGGGCAGAAACCGCTCAAAGGCTTTTTGTTTGAACTGCTTCTCTAAATCCAAGCGGTGATTATTTTGCAGGTCCTTATTCTCTGTGATTGGAATTTTAAGCCTGGAATAGGCCCCTCCTTGGCGGCATTCCCTGTACAGTTCGAAATCCGCCCAGGCGTATCCATGCTTGGACGATTCCTCCAGTAAGGCGATGTAGGGTGCATCTCGTTTCCCGGGAGCACCAGAAGTCCGCGTCAACTTGGCCATGTAAAAACATGCACGCCCTGGATCTAGCATTTTAAGCTTTTCAAAGTCCCTCATTGCGATTCCTTCCAGATCAACTCCAACCCCATTTAAATGGACGCTGATTCGATCACACTCAAGGACCAGTTCGGTAAAAGCCCAAGGATCACCTTTCTTGATGCGTTCGATCCATGGTCTAAAATGTTTTCCTGTTTCCAATTGCCTTCTAAATTCGAATTCCTTTGGAATCCTGTCTAGAGATTGGGTTGTTTGAACATTAGCCAAGGCAGCAATCATTATGATCATTTTATTTCTCCTATAATTACAAGCCGAGATCATAGACCTGGGGGATTTTGAAGCTCACATGGATGTGGTCCGTGTGGCTTGCGTGAGACAGCCACTTGTTCTTCCATCCGTCGCCGCCACCAAAGAGCTGTTTGATTTGGTTTTGCCAATTCGTTGGCAGATTTGCAAAGAAGCCATCACGGGCATCCGGCGTGTCCTGGTAGATAAAATGGCGGACATCTGGGTCGTTAAGGATGTTGTACATGAACCTGCCATTGGCGTCCCAGTCCGTTGATCCATTCGCCAGCTTGAATGCCATTCCAGGGGGTGGCATATCGATTTCGTTACCCGAGAAATGCTCGCCTGTGTGGCCTCCGCCATGCTCATACGTCACATCGTTGATGAGCCCTGACGTGGATGCCTGGGTATCGAGCAGAGCCTGGAGCCAAGGTTTACGATTCGCAGAATCCATCGCGGCCTCGACGTTGAGCAACAAATAGGTAGGCAGGCTCACCCAATAATCTCCACCCATGGGCACTCGCGTACCTCGCCGTCTTAGCGATTCCCAAACCTGGCGCGGCATGGGCCACAAAGCCATTTGGCGGGCCTGGACAAGGCTTGGTTGATCGAAGGGGCGCTGGGAATCTGAGGTATCGGGGTTAAAGGGCGAACTCGAGGGTTCTCCCAACCGCCAGGCTGAAATCTTGAAGCTGTAATCGCAGAAGTACCCAGGCGGTTCCTCATAGTTCGACTCATCCCAAACGAAGGGCGAGGCTTGCCCACCATGGAAGGAGACCAATACCTTGTAGTAGGAAAACTGATAGCCCGTTTTGACCGACTTTCCACCCACCTGCACCGTTTCATCATGGGTGTCGATTTCGAAGAACTCGGGCTGGGTCGCCCCTCCCACGTTGTTGAAAGTGTTGGCGTAGGCTTGGCCCGGGTGAACATCGACATCCACGATGGGATTGGGGAGGGGAGTCGGTGTGGCATCCAGCGAGTAATCCCCTGCTGGGGACAGGATCTTCTGCTGGCCCGCCACCGACGCCCGGACAGTCATTTTCACACCCTTCCAATTCGCGGGAAGTCGCCGGACTTTCACTATGTAGTAGCGTCCGTGATAATTGGTCGGGGCGTAGTCATCCACATCCGCTTGGGGAGCGATGTTGGTGGTCAGTGCCACCCTGTTTCCCTTCGGAATACTGATGGCGCTGACAAATTTCCCAGCGTTGGTGGGGGTGCTGCCTTGAGCCCCAAGGGTTGACCGATAGGCGTAACGGGGTTCGGTGTCTCTGAGGTACTGGGTTCGATTCTGGGCGAAACCGTTTGAACAGGGGATCCACAGCTACAAGGCTCTTAATTTCAAACGGGGTCTTCTCCTTTTTCTTGTTCACAGGGCTAACAGGCTCGTAGCCACGAGCGATTCGCACCTCCTGCGCTGTTGGTGCTTCGGAGAAAACACATTTAATGACATCTCCAGGCAACCACTGAAACCTTATAATTTTGCCCTGCTTCCCGGTAAATTGAGATCGGGCTTCCGCCTTCTCTAGTTCTTCCAATGAAACGCTTTCTCCGAGTAGTTTAATTACTAAAATATGATTCTGGATTGGGAGTTCTGCAGGATCATAGTTTTCATCTCCCCAAATAAGTACCGCGAGATACTTCCCTGAGGGTGAAAGGATGGATCTCGGGGGCTGATAGTTGCAACCTATTAGCTGAATTTCAGAATCAGGATCGTGAAAAGTACTAACGAAAGCGCTACGTTCTAAACGTGTAGAATATTTCAAACTCCAGTAATACAGATCGAACATTTTTCCGTTGAAACGATCCGACCCGCCATAGTTCCAAAGACAAATTAGTTCTCTGTCTTTGTCAAATCCAGCAAACCAAAGGGGGGCCAGGAAATCAGGCTGCACCTCATTAGACCAAATCTCTCGAACAACCTCTATGCTGCCTTTTTCATTTGCTTTCTTAATCCGAAATACATAGTTGAACGGAATCATCTGCTGCCGCTTTTTATCCGAGGCAGCAATCCATTGAGTATCGCAAACGGCAGGCTCACGGCCATCCTTGGAAACGGTAGATCCCTCAAAAATGTATTCCTGGACATTTACCTTCTGATAAATTGCCTCTTTGTGCCCCGCTTGCGCCATCAGCGAAACATTCACCAATGTTCCAAGCAAACATATCTGAATCAAGCATTTAGCATATATAAATATCAAGTTCCTCATTGATCTACTCCTTCTCCAAAGGGGTCTATTCCACCAAGTTGCGTATAAAAGTTATAAACATGCTGGACGTAATGGGGGTCCCCCCCTTTTTCTTTTGGTGGGCGTGCACTAACTGGAACCCGTTCCCAGATCACATCCGCAAGCCGGCCACCAGGATGTTGTGGATCGTCTTTCTCATTTTGGAGATTCAGCACCAAATCTCCAGTAGTGCTGTCTACGAATGTTTTCAAACGAAACTCGTGAAGCGAACGCCCAAACTGCCATTGATAAAAAGGGCTTGGGGATGCGAAGCCATTAAACCCTCGAACTGCATCTTGCAGCGCTTGAACTGCGGTAAATTCAGGCACGTTCATTCGAACATTTGGCGAAGGTAGGCCTTGTGAATTACGCCATGCATTAGTAGAAGCTACAGCATTTATAAAGCCAGGTTGAGTAAGCAAACTTTTGGGATATCCAACAGCACTGCTAAGTTTTTCACCAGTATATAAGTCCCTACCGTAGTTCACATTTTTCTGCCAATTCCAAAGGTAATCCCAACGAACAGGTTCTGTTATAGTCCCATCCTTAGGAGTGATTTGCATAATACCCATACCTCCATCTCCCGGATCATTATTCATCAGGGGGTTTCCGAAAACCCAAAACGGGGGGCTACTAACCACACAAAATTGATATAATTTACTACTAGTGTCCGGTTAAAAGTCGAACAATGGCAATGGGTTAGAGAAGGCATCTTCACGGATCCGGATTTCCTCCTTGGCAAAGGCGCACCGGAACTCGATTTTCTCGAAAACGGACACCGACAGAATCTGTAGCAATTGGTAGAGCGAGGCGTCGAGTTGGAATTCCTTCTTCACGATGGCAATCAGCACGTAGGTGGCCACGGCGCACCAGATCTGTGTCTTCACTGCATTCTCGCTCGTGCCCATGAACCGCTTGATGCGCAAGTGTTGTTTGATCCATTTGAAAAAGAGCTCGACGCGCCAGCGCTGCTTGTAGAGGGCGGCGATTGTCAGGGCTGGCAGCGCGGTGTTGTTCGTGAGAAACACCAGTGTCTTGCCGGTCTCGGGATCCTTGTAGCGGATGCGCCGCATCAACTCGGGATAGTGCCTGGAGGCGTAGTGGCCATTGAGGGCCACTCGCTGGTCGCAGATGACTCCATGCTCTCGTTCTGCGGGCATCGAACAGATGCGGCGAGCATCCATGTTTCGTTTGGAACGGGTGACATAGAATGCGCCTTGCTGATGGATGTCGTACAACCGCTCGAAATCCAGATAGCCACGATCCATCACGTAGAATGCGCCGGGCTCGATGGACAACAAATCCAGGGCCCGCACATCGTGCATCTTTCCGTCGCTGATGTGGATGAAGGCGGGGATCGATCCCCTGAGATCCAGCAATGTGTGAAGCTTGATGGCGGCCTTGGCCCTTCGGAACGGTGCCCATTCAAACAGCGAGAGACACAGGTCGATGGTTGTGGATTCGAGTGCATAGACGGTGCCGTTGAGGTCGAGACCGAGATCCTCGCCGCAGTAGAGCTTCCGCGCGCGTCGGATGAGCGACTCCGCCACCTCGGCCCAGATGCGCCAGTCGCGATTCTCGTTGGCATCGGCCAAGGTCGAACGCCGCACAGGCTGGCGAAATCCCATCGCATACAGCCGCGAGGGGTTCGCCGCCAGGCAGGCCTCGATGTCGCGAAGGCTCTCGCGCCATGTCAACTGTGCGAAGGCCATGGCCCGGAACTGCTCGGCGCACGGAAAACTCCGGACCCTCGCATCGCCCCCATATCGCGCAACAATGCGCCCGAAGCCCGTCCACGGCATGAGGTCCATCAACTGCGTGAACATCGTTTTTCCGGAATTCATGGCGCCGCTCCCTGAGGTTCAACCCCAGCAAAGCACTCGCGATTCCGTTCGCTTCGTTCAAATCGCCACCAAGGAATATAGATTGGAAATACTTGAAATCAGGAATCCTATAAACTCTTACACTGTCCTCAACCGGACACTAGTGAAAAAACATGATCTCTAATTTTTTTCTCCCCTTCGGTGCCCCAGCGGGGTCACTCGCCTTCTCCCAGACAAAACCCAATTGACTTCTGAACATCAATCACTGGCTCTGTGGACAGAATCAGGACCAGAAAAGCATGTATAAATTACTGGCACTACTCAATTGCCTGGCCTACATCGATCACGCGGCCATCAATGGTGGAGCAGGGACGGGATCGCGCCGCCGGGGATCAAATAGTCCCAAGGAAGTCGGGCTCTCTTTTCCAGATCCCCTTCACCCCGGCACGCTTCGTGGTGTGGGGGCGGACCAATGTAGGCCGGCGGGTAGCAATTGGTAGCGGTTCTGGATGCCTACCCAGCGGGTGAGTTCTACCTCGCGCACCGCTTCGCCGCTCAAGGGAAGCTGGCGCTCCTGCACGAAAGTTCGCACTTCCGCAGAGGAGACACCCAGGAGCGCCGGCAGGTCATCCACTGCGTAACCACGCTCATCCAGGAGTCGGCTGCTGACCCGGTAGTCGAAGGTCTCCTGCAGCACGGACATGGTGGCGGTCCTGTCCAGTTCCATGGCCGCATCAAGATGGGGAAAGGGATCTCCCCCTAACACGCTGGCTGCCTGGGCGGCACCCAGGTGTGCCGCGGCATGAAGGGGGTTGCCTTTCAGGATGGCCTGGAAAGCGTCCATTGCGTCCCGCGGCCGCTCCAGATGGACAAGGGCTTCTCCCCTACGCAGGAGCGCGTCTGGGTTGTGGGGTTCCATAGACAGCCAGCGCTCGGTCACATCGAGCATCTCATCGACCATGCCTTGATTGCGGAGCAAGGTTGAGAGCCATTCCAGCGCACTGCGATGTTTCGGCGAAAGCAGCAGCAGGCGCTCCACCAGTTCCATGGCGCGGGCGCCATCGCCTTCCAGATCCAGGCGCTGGGCCCAATCCCAAAGGATTTCCACCTGCCGCTGGACGGGATGGTTCAAGGTGCTGCGCCGCTCATCGGATGGGTGCAGGATTTGCGTCTGCACCCACATATAACGGTGCGCATCGCGGCCTTCCGGCTGGTTCAGTTCGTCCTCGATGGCTCGGATGAAGAGCTTGAGACCACGATCCCAAAGCTGCGGCAGGGGCATCTGCAGAAGGTTTGTCAGTTCCCGCCGCAAGGGCTGCAACGCATCGCCATGGCGCCCCAGGTGCAGCTTGAGGCGCAGCAACTGCGGCCCCAGCGCATCGCCACCATGGGCTGAAACCCGCAGCGCCAACTCTCCCGTTTCCGGGTCGAAGCCATCCAACAATAGGTAACGGAGATGGGAGCGCATATGACGAGAAGCTTAGCAGCGCCTTGACGAAGGCTTGGCATGGCTTCCAGTATGAATGGACATCTTCTCGGAGAAAATCATGAACCAGCGCCAACTAGCCTTGATCGCTATCTTCGCAGGATGCGTTCTTCCCGCCCAAGCCGGGGAATTTGGGTTGCTCTACACCAAACAGTTTGGCAAGGCCCAGACCATCGGGAATCAGGAGTACAAGGAAGTGGATACCGCCGCTGTCGGCATCCGCGGCAGCTTTAGCGTAGTGGATCTCAAGGTCGTGGAATTCTCCTTCACTGGCACCTACCAGCCCAAGGCCGAACAGGATCTCACTTTCAATGGCGCCAAACTAGGCAAGTACGGTGTCAGCTACGCGGCCATTGGAGCGCAGGTGGATTGGAAGCTTCTGCTGAACCTCAACGCTGGTGTGGAGATGCGCCGGGAAACCCTATCTTGGGACCTGGTTGCCCCCTTGGGCAAAGATGAGTCGACATTGAACCGGCCCTGGGTCCGCGCGGGTATCGGATTTTCCATTCCCCTGCCTGCGGTCAGCCCTTTTATCCGCCTGGAAGTGGCGATCCCGCTGAGCAAGGAAGATAGGACTAGCACTCCCGATTCCGTCCGGAAAGCCCTGGCGCCACAAAGCCAGGTGGGGCTTTACGCGGGTATTCGATTTTGATTCCCGCTCATCTCCCTTTTTTTCCAGCTCGCCTTGTGGGTATCATTCGGGATTCCTGAGGGTTCATGCAGCTTCGCATCATGGGGTGTTCCGGCGGTGAAGCCGAGGGGGAGCGTCTGACGGGGCTCCTCATCAACGGCACCGTGGCCATCGATGCCGGCTCCATTACCCAGGCCCTCTCGGTGGCGGAGCAGATCCACATACGCCATATCTTCATCAGCCATTCCCACCTGGACCACATCTGCACTCTGCCCTTCTTCACGAAAAACGTCTTCGGCCATACCACGGGCCCCGTGGAAATCCACGCCCTGCCCGAGACTCTTGACGCGCTGCGCCGCCACCTTTTCAATGATGAATTATGGCCGGACTTCAGCGTGATCCCGACCGCCGACAATCCGACAATCCGTTATACGGAAGTGGAACCCGAAACGGTCTACAAGGTCGAAGGCCTTTCCATCACCCCTATCCGAGTGAACCATCTCGTGCCCTGCGTGGGATACAAAGTGGAGGACAACCACAGCGCGTTCATCTTCAC
>JANXQX010000059.1 GCA_025353305.1 Holophagaceae bacterium | reverse complement strand
CTGGCCAGACCAGGTGAGGCTGTACCCCGCGGGAAGTTTGAGCTCTTTCTCGACGGCGGCCTTGGCGTGCTGAACATAGGTGCCCACGTCGATCTTCGACGTGTCGAAATCCACCAGCACGTAGCCGTTCATCTGGCCGTTCTCGTCGCGGATCATGGCGGGGCCAGTAGCCCACTTCAGGTCCGCGATCTCCTCCATGGGGATCAAGGCGCCGCTCGGCGTGGGGATGAGGACCCGCTTCAGGGCATCGGGGCTTTCTCGGTAGTCGCGGGCGTAGCGCACGTTCACGGGGTAGCGGGCCCGGCCATCGTAGACCGTGCTCTGGTTGTCGCCGCCGACGGCAGTCATCACCAGCGTGTTGGCCTGCTCGACGCTGAGCCCATAGCGGGCGAGTTGCTCCCGCTTCAGCACGAAATCCAGGAAGTAGCCCTGGGCCGTGCGCTCCGCGAAGGCGCTGCGGGTGCCGGGCACACCCTGGAGGACCCGCTCCGCATCGACGGCGACCTTCTGGATGGTCTCCAGGTCCGCGCCGTTGATCTTGAGGCCCACGGGGGTGCGGATGCCCGTGCTGAGCATATCGAGCCGGGCCTTGATGGGCATGGTCCAGGCATTGGGAATGGCCGGGAGCTTCACCACACGGTCCAATTCGGCGACGATCTCCTCCTGGGTCATCCGGTCCCGCCAGATGGGCCGCAGGATGCCCTTCAGGAAGTCCGGCGCCCAGGAGCTGAACCAGCGGGGTTTTTCGCGCCACTGATCCTCGGATTTCAGGATGATCACCGTCTCCATCATGGAGAAGGGGGCCGGATCCGTGGAGGTATCGGCCCGTCCCGCCTTGCCGAAGACGCGTTCCACTTCGGGCACGGTGCGGATCAGCCGGTCCTGCACCTGGAGGATGCGTTGGGCCTCGGTCTGGCTGAGGCCGGGTAGCGTGGAGGGCATGTAGAGCAGCGTTCCCTCGTTCAGGGGCGGCATGAACTCGCTGCCCAGGGAGACGAAGGCGGGGATGGTGGCCAGCACCAGCAGCACGGCGACGCCGATGGTCGCCTTGGCGTGCTTCACCACGAAGCGGCAGGGCCGTTCGTAGATGCGGTGGAGGAAAACGCTGATGGGATGCTTCTCCTCCGCGTAGTACTTCCCGACGGCGATCTGGGTGGCGGTCCACGCCAGCCACTTCGGCTTGAAGGTGAAGGGCTCCACCCGCGCAAAGAGCATGCGCATGGCCGGATCCAAGGTCAGCGCCAGCAGCGCGGCAATGCCCATGGCGAAGTTCTTGGAAAAGGCCAGAGGTTTAAAGAGCCGTCCCTCCTGATCCATCAGGGTGAAGATGGGCAGGAAGCTCACCGCCACCACCAGCAGGGAGAAGAAGACGCTTGGGCCCACCTCCATCAATGCTTCGAGCCGGACGTCGTAGAAGCTCCCGGGTTTTCCGGCCTCGATCCACTTCTCGATCTTCTTGTAGGCGTTCTCCACCTCGACGATGGCGCCATCCACCAGCACACCGATGGAGATGGCGATGCCGGCGAGGCTCATCAGGTTGGCGTTCTGGCCGATGCCGTACAGCGGGATGAAGGCCAGGGCCACGCTCACGGGGATCGTGATGATGGGGACGATGGCGGAGGGCACATGCCAGAGGAAGATCAGGATGATGATCGAGACGACGATCATCTCCTCGATCAGTTTGTGCTTCACGGTCTTGATGGCGTTGTGGATCAGTGTTGAGCGGTCATAGACCGTGATCACGTCCACGCCCTCGGGAAGTCCCTGCTTCAGATCCTTGATCTTCGCCTTCACGGCCTCGATGACATTCAGGGCATTCTCACCCTGCCGCATGACCACGATGCCGCCCACCACGTCCCCATGGCCGTCCAGGTCCGCGATGCCCCGGCGCATCTCGGGCCCCAAGGTCACGGTGGCCACATCGCCCAGGCGCACGGGCGTGCCGTTCTCCGCTTTGAGCACCGCCTGCTCCAGATCCTGCGTGGACTTCACGTAGCCGCGACCCCGGACCATGTACTCGCGGCCGCTGTACTCCACCAGACGCCCACCCACTTCGGAGTTGGCAGATTTCACGGCGCCGATGACGGCTTCGATGGGGATCTTGTAGGCCGCCATCTTGTTGGGATTGAGCTGCACCTGGAACTGCTTGGCCTGCCCGCCCACTGTGGCCACTTCCGCCACGCCGGGCGTGGACTGGATGCCATAGCGCAGAAACCAGTCCTGCAATGACCGCAATTCATCCGTGCTGTGTTTCCCGCTGTGATCCACCAGGGCGTACTGGTAGACCCAGCCCACGGAGGTGGCGTCAGGTCCGATGACGGGCGTCACGCCCGGGGGCAGGCTGGAGGTGATCTTGCTGAGGTATTCCAGCGTGCGGGACCGAGCCCAGTAGATGTCCGTGCCGTCCTCGTAGATCACATAGACATAGGAAAAGCCGAAATCGGAAAGGGCCCGTACGGCCTTCACCTTCGGGGCCCCGAGCAGGGCGGTGACGATGGGGTACGTGACCTGGTCCTCGAGGATGTCCGGGCTCCGGTCCCACTTGGTGTAGACGATCACCTGGGTATCGCTGAGATCCGGCAGGGCATCCAGTGGGATGTTTCGCATGGTCCAGAAGGACATGGTGATCAGCACCACTGAGGCGGCCATCACCAGCCAGCGGTTCTCCGCCGAAAAGCGGATGATCCGCTGGAGGAAGGTCGGGTGTTCGGGGTCGTAGCCTACATGTGCGCTCATGCCGCCCCCCTCAATGCTGGTGGCCGGACGGCGCCGGCTGAGAAGGGGCCTGCTGGCCCTCGGTGCTGGTGCCCTTTTGGCTCAAGTGGGCCAATGCCGCCTTCAGGCGGGATTCGGAATCGACCAGGAAGTTGGCGCGGACGACGACGTCTTCACCTGCCTTGAGGCCGGATCGGATCTCCACTTTTTCTCCCACCGTGGCGCCGGTGGTGATTTCGCGGGGCTCGAACTTGCCGTCCCCCAACGCCACGAAGGCCACCTTGGTGGTGCCGGCGTCCAACACGGCATCAAGGGGAACGAGGATGCCCTTGCGTCCCTGGCCCTTGAGCACCACGTCGCCGAACATCTCTGGCTTCAGCTCGCCTTTGGGATTCGCAAATTCCACGCGGGCCTTGGCGGTGCGGGTCTTGGGATCCATGATCGGATCCACGAAGGCGACCCGGCCTTTGAACGTTGTTCCAGCGGCCGACTGGATCGTCAACTCGACGGGCATGCCCACCTTGACGCGGCCCAGTTCGGCTTCGTAGACATCCACCAGCACCCAGACATGGCTGAGATCCGTGATCTCGAAGAGGATGTCCGCCGGCGTGATGCGAGCGCCCTCCATGACGTTCTTCACGGTCACCACGCCCGAGATGGGGCTGCGCAGGAGGAGGGCCTTCTGGACCTCGCCGGTCTTTTCGAGATGGTCGATGGTCTCCTTGGGCACATCCCACAGGCCGAGCCGGCGCCGGGCGGAGTCCAGCAATTCCCCGCCGCTGCCCTGCAGCGAGCCGCCGGAGAGGGCCTTCTGCATCGACAGGGCCAGCAGGTATTCCCGCTGAGCACTGACGAACTCAGGACTGTAGAGGCTGAACAGAGGCTGACCCTTGGCCACGGGCTTGCCGACGAAGTCCACGAAGAGCTTCTCGACAAAGCCCTCCACCTTCACGTTCACCTTGCGGACGCGGGTTTCATCCACAGCCACGCGACCCAGAGCGCGGAGTTCTCCGCTCACCATCCCCTCTGCCACTTTCTCCGTCTTGAGGCCGATGAGCTGCTGGCGTTCGTGATCGATCTTCACCGCCGCATGATCTTCGACGCCCGTGGCCTCGCCCTTGAGCTCGCCTTCAAAAACTGGCACATAGTCCATGCCCATCTCATCCTTCATGGGGACCTGGGAGGTGAGGCTCGGGTTCATGGGGGAACGGTAGAAGACGAGCTTTCCCTTGTCCTTGGGGACGTCGCTCTCCATGGGTACCAAAGCCATGCCGCAGATGGGGCAGTTTCCTGGGTGGTCCATGATGATCTGTGGGTGCATGGGGCACTGGTACATCTGCTTCTTGGGGGCCGAGGCGCTGGCGGCTTCGTGCGGATGTCTGTCCTTGGCGCCGGGGCCCAAGAGCATCGTGCCGCCGACCCCGGCGATCAATCCCAGGGCCACCAGGCCGAGGGTGCGGATGCGTGAGGGGCGGGAGGGGGTCGTTTCAATCAGTTCGTCAATCATGGTCAGCTCCGGTTCACATGGGTTTCGCGGTAGAACTGCCTTCGCCACCACTGGCAGAGGCCGCTCCGGATTTGGCGGGAGTGGAAGGCATGGCGGAACCGCTGGTGCTCCCGCCCGTGCCCATGGCACCTGAACTCAGGCCCTGCGCCGTGATACCGGGAGTCCCCGACAGATTGAATTCCTCCTGGGCGATCTGGACCGCCTGCGCCTGGGCCAGGGCCTGGAGGAAGCCTCCGCGATCCGAGTTCCAGCCGTTGAGCGCCTCCAGGACACTGATGAAGGGGGTCCGGCCGGTTTCGTACTGCGCCAGATTGGCCTGGAAGCTGGATTCGCTCTGGACCAGGAGCCCTTCGCGATACAACTGCAAGGTATCCAGGGCGGCCGCCAGCTGGGCAGCCCGCTCCTGGATGCGCTGACCAAGAAGAAGGCGGATGCTTTCCGCATCCGACCCCTGGGCCCGGCGGCGGAACTCCTGCTCGGAGACCGCCCGCTGCTGCTTCTGCCTGGACCAAAGAGGAAGGCCGATGGAGAATCCAACCGACCACATCGGCTCCAGGGCGCCTCGGGGCATGAGCGCGGCACTGACGGCGAAGTCGGGGTAGCGGTCCCGCTTGGCCAGGTCCAGACTCCGTTCCGCCTGGCGGATGCCGATGCGGGCGGCCTGGAGTTCGGGACTCTCCTTCTCGGCACGCTCGGTCCAGACCGAGGCCGGGCTTGCCTGCGGGAGAAGATCCTGAAGCCGGGCCGTGGTCGGAACCGGCGATTCAGATGATATGCCGCGCAATCGATTGAGCGTCGCCAGCAGCACCTGTTCCTCTGCTCGGAGCGAGATGCGGGTCTGCCGAATGCGGTTCTGCTCGAGCTGGGCGCGGAGGAGGTCGGCCTGGGAGCCCTGGCCGACTTCATATCGCACCTTGGTGATGTCGCTGGCCTTTTGCCAGAACAGGGCCTGCTGATCCAGCAACTCCACTTGTCCACGAACCAGGAGAAGACCGAAATAGGCCCGCTTCACATCCGCGATCAGGCTCAGGCGAGCACGGTCCGCCGCCGACTGGGATGTTTCGATGCCCAGGCTGGTGATCTCTCCCCGAAGGCCGCGTTTCCCTGGCCAGGGGAGCGGCTGCGTGAGCATCACCTGGTAGTAGCTGGTCTCCATCTTCCCGACCTGGATCCCCTTGAATCCGTCGTTCTGGATGCCCAGCGTGAGGGTGGGATCGGGCAGGGCTTTGGCCTGGGGAATGCGCTCCTTTTCGGCCTCCACCAAGGCCCTTGTCTTGGCAATGTCCGGATTGCGATCCAGGGCTTCCTGAATCAGGGAACCCAGAACGGGGTCTTCGGCGGCTGCCGTCTGACCGACAGGGGCTGGAGCGGGAGCAGGAGAAGGTGCCTGAGATTGGGCCAGCCCGATAACCGGGATGAGGCCCAACGCCAAGCGCACAAAATGGCGCATGGAAGATCTCCGATCTTTGAGAGTGGGAACAGTTCCGATCTGCTTTTGACTGGGCAGACCTACACGCTCAAATCCGGAATACCGCCAATTTCGCAAGGCGGTCCAGTGGCCGACCCTGCTGTGGTTCAGATGTCTCACCGAAGCGGCAAACCGCACTGGAATTCAGGACGCCCTTCAGGAGGTCAGGCGTTCCGCTGGCGATGGTTGCGGGCCATGGCTCGGGCTCGGGGCGCTTTTCGGGATTTTCGTTCTTCTCGTCCTGGCTCGCTTCCACCAGACCTGCGGACGCGGGTGAAATTCTGGACGAACATGGCGTGGTGGTCGTGGAGCAGCCGGAGCCACCCGGCCCCTGGGAGCCGGATTGGGCTGAAGTCTGAGGGCCCATGGGGGTGGACGGGCAATCGCAAGCCGCGTCGGTGGGCACCCCGCAACCGCACAGGCAGGCCACGCTGGCAGGTCCTGCCATCGTACGCGCCACTTCCACCGGCCCCACCAAGGTCAGGATCGCAATCGCGATGTAATGGAGAATTCGGCGCACTTCGAGACACCCCGCAAAACACACGTTAGGTTAACAATCAAATGATAGCAAGGTGGAAATCGCTTCCAACAGACGATCATGCCTTCGAATCGTCCCTAATAGGTATTGCAAGAACGGGTGTTCCAACATGGGCTGAGACATTCATCACAGCTGCGCTTTCCTCAACCGCAGAGCGTTCCCGATGACCGAAATGGAACTCAGGCTCATGGCGGCCCCGGCAATGATCGGACTGAGCAGCAACCCGAAGAATGGATAGAGCACGCCCGCCGCCACCGGAATCCCAAGTCCGTTGTAGATGAAGGCGAAGAAGAGATTCTGGCGGATGTTCCCCATGGTGGCGCGGCTGAGGCGGATGGCCTTGGCAATGCCGCGTAGATCCCCTTTCACGAGGGTGATGCCCGCGCTTTGCATCGCCACGTCAGTGCCAGTGCCCATGGCAATGCCGACCTCGGCCTCGCTGAGTGCGGGCGCGTCGTTGATGCCGTCCCCAGCCATAGCCACATGCTTCCCTTCGACCCGCAGTTTCTTCACATGGGCCACCTTCCCGGCGGGCTCAACTTCCGCTTCCACCGCATCCAGACCCAGCTGCTTGGCCACGGCATCGGCTGTGCGGAGGTTGTCGCCTGTGAGCATGACCACCTTGATTCCGAGCGCATGGAGGTCTTTGATGGCCTCGGCGGTGGTGGCCTTGATCGGGTCAGCCACTGCAAGCACTCCGGCAGGTTTGCCATCAATGGCCACAAACATGGCGGTCTTGCCCTCTTCCTGGAGCTGCGCCGCCGAGGCCTCCAACGGTTCCAACCCTGTGATCTTTTCGTTTCGCAGAAAGTCCGGCTTGCCGATCATCACGGATCGACCGGCGACGGTGCCGATGACACCACCTCCAGTCACGGATCGGAAGTCCTTGACCTCCTCTAGGCCGATGCTCTGCTCCTTCGCACCCTGCACGATCGCAGCGGCGAGCGGATGTTCGCTGCTTTGCTCAAGGGAAGCGACCAGATGCAGGAATTCCTTTGAATCGAATCCTTCACTGGGCAGGATCTCCACGAGCTTGGGTTTCCCCTCCGTGAGGGTGCCCGTTTTGTCCACGATAAGTGTGGTGACTTTCTCCAACCGTTCGAGTGCTTCGGCGTTCTTCACGAGCACGCCTTCCTGGGCGCCCCGCCCGACGCCCACCATGATGGACATGGGCGTCGCCAGACCGAGCGCGCAGGGGCAGGCGATGATGAGGACGGCGACGGCATTGACGATGGCGTGGGCAAGCTTCGGCTCTGGCCCCAGCCCTAGCCAGACGAGGAAGGTGAGCACGGAAACCGCCAGCACCACTGGCACAAAGATGCCCGCAAACTTGTCGGCAAGCCCCTGGATGGGCGCGCGGCTGCGCTGGGCCTCAGCCACCATTTTCACGATCTGTCCCAGCAGAGTATCAGTGCCGATCCGCTCGGCGCGCATGACGAAACTGCCGGGGCCATTGACGGTACCGCCCGACACCTTGTCACCGACAACCTTTTCCACCGGAAGCGGTTCGCCGGTGAGCATGGATTCTTCCACACTGGAATGACCTTCGACAACCGTGCCATCGACGGGTACCTTGTCGCCCGGGACCACCCTCAGCCAGTCCCCGACCTTTACCTGGTCGAGCGGAACCACATTGTCACCGCCCTGGGCAACTTGCCGCGCGGTGGGTGGGGCGAGGTTAAGGAGGGCCTTAATGGCGCTACCCGTACGGCTGCGGGCGCGGAGTTCGAGCACCTGGCCGAGCAGCACCAGAACCACGATCACCGCCGCGGCCTCAAAGTAGATGGCGACCATGCCCTCGTGCTGCATGTTGTGGGGGAACAGGTGGGGCGCCAGCATGGCCACGGCGCTGAAGAGGAAGGCTGCGCCCACACCCATGGCGATCAGGGTGAACATGTTCAAATGGCGGGTCACGACTGAGTTCCAGCCGCGGGTGAAAAACGGCCAGCCCGCCCAAAGGACCACGGGCGTGGTGAGGGCGAATTGCAGCCAGCGCGAGGTGTGGCCGCTCAGCCAAGATAAACTGGCCAGGGCCGGGATTGCATGAGCCATCGCCAGGGCGAATACCGGCACCGTCAGGGCGGTGCCGATCCAGAAGCGCAGAGTCATGTCGCGGAGTTCAGCAGTTTCTGTCTGATCAGTGTTGGCAGTGGGTGTCTCCAGTTCCAACGCCATGCCGCACTTGGGGCAGGCGCCGGGATGGTCCTGCCGCACCTCGGGATGCATGGGGCAGGTGTAGATCGGCAGTCCCCCTGCAGGCAGGCCCGCCGTCGGGGACTTCCCAGCCGCAGGCGTGGTGAGATCTATGTCACTCATATGGGTCCGATTTCCTTTTGCATGGAGGTGACGGGGTAGGTCTCCACCGTCATCCCACGGTGGTTAGCCACAGCAGGATCCTGACGTTTCGGCCGGCTTGGCACCGGCGGGTGTAGTGAGGAACTTCTGCTTGCAGCCCTCGCTGCAGAAGTAGGAGGTCTTCCCATCGCGCTTGGCGTGAAGGGCGGTGGCCGAATCCACGGTCATTCCACAGATGGGGTCCTTGATTACAGTTTTAGTCTCGCTCATGGTCTTGTTCCTTTCCTTGGTGGCCTGATGGAAATTTCAGGCGTTCATCAAAGCTTACTTTCGGGGAAACCGATTGATTGCGACGATCAGGAGGACGATGATCAGCACGCCAATCACCGTCCAAAGCCACATCCCGCCGCCCAGCCATCCATTCATGTGTCCGGTGGATTGGTCCATCATGGCTACCTTTTCATGGCATGAAGCACTAGACCCCGACCCACTTCTGCCTCGGAGTCCAGTGCGGTTTTATTATTATTTTTGCTCCTTCGGCATCGCATCCATTTTCTTATCCATGCCCTTCATCTTCGAAGGATGCGGCTTGGAATCCATGCCCATCTGCATGTGCTTCATCATCTCGCCATGCATCTGCTCCATTCGGGCATTCATGGCAGTTCGTTGTTCCACCATCTTGGTGACGATCTCGGCCAACAGATCCACCTTGGCTTCCTTCGACGCGCTGTTCATCCGTGCGACCTGGGCGGTGAGTTCGGCGTCCTGGGCCTTCATTTCGGCCATCATTTCCTTCATGTGATCGCTCTTCATCTTGGAGTGATCCATTTGGGAGTGATCCATCTTGGAGTGATCCGTAGATTGAGCCATGCCAGGTGTCCAGAGGGCCATTGCCATGGCGAAGGCGAGGCCTGAACGACTTGCCAGATTCTTGATGGGTTGGATTTTCATTTTCCATTCCTTTTGTGTTGTTGGTATAGGTTGGTGTTCAAATGATCGGTCGTTTGAGAAATGAGTAGGGTCAGCAAGCGGCGCAGGCGTCGCAATCCGAAATGAACCAATGGAAAGGCCTCCATGGGGGGCCTCGACTTTGTCGAAGGGAATTCAGAAATGGAATATTCACCCCCAGTTGGGGTGGTATTGAGCAGAAATCGAGCCACTATATAAGTAATTGTATTAAAATATCTTATCTCATATTGAAATGTAAGATGACAGAACCAACTCCATCGAAATGATATTGATCTCCATCACAAGGATGGTTGCATGGACACGATTGAAACGGCAGCAGTGGCGATCCTCGGGGGCGGCATCGCGGGACTCAGCCTTGCCTGCCACCTCGCCGGGGCCGGCCAGCCGGGCATCGTCCTGCTGGACCGCGAGGATCAGCCCGGCACCTATGCCAGCGGCCACAACGCCGCCGTGGCGCGGGCCCTCACGGGGCGGGACGAGCACACGGTGCTGGCCGTGGCGGGGCGGCGGCGGCTGGCCGAGGCCGGACTGCTTACAGCCAGCGGCGGCCTTTTGGTGAGCATGGACCACGGCCCGCTGGACACCTTCGAGGCGGAAGCGGGCCGGCATGGCGTGGCAGTCCGCCGAGGCGACGGCATCCCGCTGCCCGCCCTGAAGGCCGCCGAACACCTGGCCATTCCTGGCGACGGCGTCATCGACATCGCGGGCCTGTTGCGCGTCTGCGCCGAGGGGGCCCGGGCCGGTGGCGCGGAGCTGCGCTTCGGCTGTGCTGTGCTCGGCTTGCGGCCAACAGGCACGGGTTTCAAATTGGAAACGGATCGTGGCCCCCTGCACGCGCGGACGCTCGTCATCGCCGCGGGGGCCTGGGCGGGTGAACTGGGCGGGATGGCGGGTTCGCAGATCCCCTTCACACCCCTGCGGCGGACGCTGGTTTGGAGCGGTGCGGCCCATCCCGAGAGCGAGCCCTGGGCCTGGTGGGTGGACCGGCCCTTCTACCTGCG
>JANXQX010000048.1 GCA_025353305.1 Holophagaceae bacterium | reverse complement strand
CACTAGTGTCCGGTTAGATGTCGAACAATGACAATGGTTTAGAGAAGCCTGCATTGATGATTTTGGATTCTTCTCGCGCAAAGTCGCGCCCCAGCTTGATTTTCTCGAAAATGGACACGGAGAAAATCTGTACCAGTGTGTAGAGGGAGGCCTCGATCTGGAACTCCTTCTTGAGGATGGCGATCAGCACATAAGTTGTGACGGCACACCATATCTGGGTCTTGACGGCGTTCTCGCTGATCCCCATGAAACGCTTGATGCGCAAGTGCTGCTTGATCCATTTGAAGAACAGCTCCACCTGCCAGCGTTTCTTGTAAAGAGCGCAGATCGTCAGTGCAGGCAGCGCCATGTTGTTGGTGAGAAACACCAGTGTTTTGGCTGTCTCGACATCCCTGTATCGGACGCGCCTCAAGTGTTCCGGGTAGTGCCCCGATGAGGTGTGGCCATTGAGGGCCACGCGTTGATCGCATATCACCCCTTGGGATCGATCGGATGGCATCGAACGAATGCGGCGAGCGTCCATCCCGCGCTTGGCGCGGGTCACAAAGAACGCGCCTTTTTGGCCCAGTTCGTGCAGACGTTTGAAGTCGAGATAGCCCCGATCCATCACGTAAAACGCGCCTGCCTCGATGGGCAGCATGTCCAGCACCCGCACATCGTGCATCTTCCCGTCGCTGATGTGGATGAAGGTCGGAATGGATCCCTTCAGATCCAGCAATGTGTGCAGCTTGATGGCGGCCTTGGTGCTCCGGAATGGCGCCCAGTCGAACAGCGAGAGGCATAGATCGATGGTGGTCGAATCCAGCGCATAGACCGTACTGTCGAGGTCGATGCCGAGGCTCTCGTTCCAGTAGAGCTTTCGTGCGTGTTTGATGAGGAGTTCGGCCAAATCGGCCCATATTCGCCAATCCCGACGCTCGTTGGCTTCGGCCAACGTCGAACGCTTCACTGGTTGCCGGAATCCCATTCCATGAAGCCGCGGCAGGTTCGCCGACAAGCAGACCTCGATATCCCGAAGACTCTCCCGCCACGTCAATTGGGCAAAAGCCATGGCTCGGAACTGTTCGCTGCATGGCAAGCTGCGAACTCCCACGTTGCCACCATAGCGGGAAACAATCCGTCCAAAGCTCGTCCAGGGCACGCACTCCATCAACTGCGCAAACAACGTTTTGCCAGAATTCACGGGGAGCCTCCCAGGGCGTCATCCCCAGAAAACTACCCAAAGCAACGCATCCCATGTTCAAATTACCACCAAGGAATATTGCTTCTAGTCTGCTACCACCACTGGCTTCTCGAAAACTTCAGCCCTGTTGAACCGGACACTAGTGTCCGGTGATGAGTAGTGAGTGAGGGAATACTACCCGTGTAGAGGGATTCCACAAGCCCCATTTTGATTTTTTTCGGAGTGGGTTTCCAAAAATGGGCTGAGATTCATCTCAACGACGGGTTCAGGTGGATATCGATTGAAGTGTTTGGGGTTGTCGGACTTTATTTGCCGGGATCGAGCTTCGCCCCGATCTTGAGCCGCTTGCGCGAGTTGATCCGCCCCAATGAGCCTAACGACAGTCTCCAGGCTCACCCGTGGGCGTCCCCGCCAGTACTTAGTAATGTGGCGGAACAGGCGCGGCTCGAGCTTGTTCCACGTGCTTGTGCCCGGGGGGAAATGACACACGAAAAGCGTCAGGGCTGTCGCGTCTGCCAAGTTTTGCAAGTTCATTTTCCAGGCCCGGGCGCGATCCCCATTGTTGCCTCCGCAGTCACCCGTCACCAGCAGACGAGTGGCCTCGGGGTACATGGGTTGTTCCATCTGCTGCCGCTAGGTGCGCAGCGCATGGACGGCGAATCCAGGTGAGTCGACGTCATTGCCGACGCTTACCCAGCCTACATTTGCCGCGACACCATAGATTCCGTGCGGCACAGCTTTGGACTCGCCCTTTTGCAAGTTGTGCTCTAGGACGTGCTCCGGTTTGCCTACGGGTTGCCATTCCTGCCCGCTCTCCACTAGGCTGCTTGCGGTGAGAAAAACCGGGACTTGATTGTGCGGATGGCAGTATCTTCAAAATAATTATTCCCATTTTTTAAGTCTTGGCTTGCCGGAGGGGGCATGTTCCTGTCCTGGAGACTTCCTCATCGAAGGACGCGGGGGATGGTCCCGAAAGTCATTGGCATCTTGCTGTTCGCGGCCTGGAGTCTGCCCTCCAAGGTTGCCCAAGGCAGCGAGGCCTCCGTATACCCGGATCCTTGGTCCCTGCCAGAGCCCCAAGCCATCGTGGCCCTGCCGATGCCCGAGCCCGGGGAGCCTGCCGCCCAGGGCTTGGGTGACCGTGCCAGTTTGCAGGACACGCCGGGCTCCAGGCAGCCGGACCCGTCGATCAAGAGGTTTTTCGAGCCCGCTCCCAAGCCCACCCAGGACTCCGTCCCCGATCTCAGCCAGAGCTACGGTCAGCAGAACTCAAAACGAAAGGTGTTCTTTACCATCACCTTCGAAGAAAAGGGCAGCGGGGGAAATTCGTCCTGGTCCGGCAAAACCCAGGCCCGGTATGCGCTCCTACCCACCTGGGACGGCTCCCGCGGGGCGGACCCTGGGCTGAACCTTTCCAAGGAACTGAAGCAAAGGCTCGGGCTTCGAGAGACGGGATCGGCCGAAGAACTCTACAAACTCCGCGGGAGTTTTCTGGGCTTGAAGAAGGGGGACCTCCTTCAGTTCGACTGCAAGGAGGCCAGCGGCAGCGGTTCAGGGAATGTGGGCGAGAGCAAACATTCCTGGAGCAGGCAAACGCAGGACGGCGTCACCACGAACATCGATGATGGGCATGCCTCCACCGACCGGGAGGACTACGCCTGGAATGCGGATGCCCAACTGCTGCGCACGGAGACGGGTGCCCGGCTTTCCTTCTCATGGCAGTCGGGATCTGCGGAAGAGATGGGGATCTCCGCCGAACATCCTTACGCCAACTGGAGCCCGGCCAAGAGAGACTTCCTGGCCTTCTAGCTGACCGCGGATGACCTACGCCACTGGGAGCGCATCTCCAAGGTCAAGGTCGGAAACTTTCAATTCCAGGGTGAGGGCATCGGCGGCACGATCACAGCCAGACTGACGACCGCCACGGTTCCAGAAGATGAGGGTGAGGTCACTGTCACCATTGAGGGTTACGAGGATTGGATCCCTGCAGGGAATCTCGCGGACTGGGACATGGCCGGCAACAGCATTCGGGCCGAATTGAAGGTCCATAAAAAAGGTCAGCCCGACCAGCCCTTTAGCAAGAAAGCCAAGGTTACTTTCTTGCTTGAGGGGGCTTCGACGGAACCCGGCGTTTGCATGAACTGGCCCCCCAAGGGGAACCCCGATTACGGCTCCGGATCCTTCAGGACGAAAACAAGAACCTGGAGGTGTTGGCTGCCACCGAGGCGCGGACTCGGAAGAGCGTGGACAGGGCCTCGCTGACGGTTTCCACCTTCTCCTATGGTGCCTGGGCTCGGCTCAAAGTCGAAGCGGTGGACGAAGACCAGAAGCAGCTCAAGGTCAATTTCCAGGGCATGGAAGTTCAGGCGATCCCTCTCCCCTACTACACCCACAACGACCATATCGCCATGGCTTGGCTCAAGCAGAAGGGAATGCTCGGCAAGCCTGCCGATTGGGACGGAGAGACGGAGCCGCCAGGCAAGGGAAACCCAGGGGACGGGCTCACGCTGTACGAGGAGTACCGAGGATTCTCGGTGAAGGGGAAGTACGTCACTGGCCACCCGACGAAGAAGGACCTCTTCATCTGCGACCAGACGGAGCAGGAATCCAAGGGCATCGATCTCTTCGAGCGGATCACGGGACTGGTGGTACACCGCGTGACCCTTGCGGAAATGGGGGAGACACGGGTGCTGAACCGCAACCATTCCCAGGCCCCCCATATCGTGGACCAACACGCTTTGTGGATCATTAGAGGCAATGGCTCATTCGAGGCAGTCGGAGTCCAGGCCGACTCCGACCCTGGACCACCGCGAACCTGCCGGTTTGTGAAAGTACCAGCTCCAGAAGCGGGCCTCACTCCGGATGATCTGGCAGCACGCGAGGCCCTGATCGCCCATGAACTGTGCCACGGGGTCGGGGTGTACCATCATGGCGACTCCGGCGGTCCCCGGTTCTGGTACTGGAAACAGGACCAGCCCGGAGCATGGCAACTCTATGAGGACGATCTGAATGGGGACTCGGATGCGGACCAAAGCAAGCTCAAGGTCGCCGGGAAGCCACGCTCGATCCGAGCCGTCCGAGAAGCCGACAGGACCGAACTCAAGCACGGGCAGGCGATGCCCTCGGGCTCCAAGTGGGACGAACGCCTCCAAGGCTACAAACTGCTGATTTTCGGTAAGCAGAGCCCCTGCAGTGGGGACACGGCCTGCGTCATGCGGTATGTGGACCGCCAGGCATGGCTCTCGAACAAGGACCCGACCGTGCGCTACATCCCTGACAAAAAGGAAAAGGCATTGCAGGACAGCCTCTGCTCCAGCGGGGAGGGCACGGGTGTAAACAGCCTCCGTCACGGCCCCGAACCTCGCTACGGAAATGCCCAACAGGGCCGAGGCAACTGCAAAGACCAGATTGTCGTCAGCGACAAATAAGAGCAGGAACGACCCCAGACCCTCCAACACACCCACCCAAGGATCGCCATGCACCCTGAAATCCCGGGCCTTTTGTAGCTAGGCCGACGTGGGCGGCTCGATTTTGAGGAGCGCGAGGATCTCGCGCTGCGGCTTGGTGATCTCGGTCAGTATCATGCCGTATTTGCCTTCATAGTTGATCTTGGTCAGCGGGTCCATCTCCAGGAGAAG
>JANXQX010000045.1 GCA_025353305.1 Holophagaceae bacterium | reverse complement strand
CAGGTAATGGATCTGCTCCGCCTGCCCCGGCCCCCAGACCTCAGTGAGCAATTGGGTGTGGGTCGCCACGCGTCCAGCCCGGCGGATCAACGCGGTGAGCAGGCGGTACTCCAGCGGCGTCAGGCGCACGAGTTCTCCATTCCGCGTGACCTGGCGAGTGTTGAGGTCGACTTTCAGGCCTTTGGATTCATAAATCTCGCTGGCCTGCTCGGTCCTTGCCGCGTTCCGGAGGCCCACACCAATCCGGGCCAACAATTCGGCGGCGCCGAACGGCTTGGTGACGTAATCGTCCGCGCCCAGGTTCAGCGCAATCACTTTGTCGAGCTCCTGGCTGCGCGCGGAAAGGATGATGACGGGTTTGCGGCTCCACGAACGCAGTTCCTGGAGGACCTTGAGCCCATCGCGGTCCGGGAGCCCGAGATCAAGCAGCACCAGGTCTGGATTATGGCTGCGCGCCAGATCCAGCCCCTCCTGTCCCGTCGAGGCCAACAACACCTGATACCCCTGTTTTTGCAGCGTGGGTTTCAGAAACCGCTTGAGCGCGGCCTCATCTTCGATGATGAGCAGCAGCGGCTGGCTCACAGGGCTTCCTCCTCGGCCGGCGCCAAAGGGGCTTCGGTTTCCACCGGGAGCACCACTCTGAAGGACGCGCCACCGCCTTCCCGGGGCAGAGCTTCGATGGACCCGCCATGGGCCTGGGCGATCGCCCGGCAGATGGCCAAGCCAAGGCCTACGCCACCATCGCCTCCGCCCGGCATCCGCACGAATTTGTCGAAGACGCGGTCCTGCTGATCCCGCGGAACCCCTGGTCCCCGGTCGGACACATCCAGCAGCAGGCGGCCATTCTCGTGGCGGGCAGAAATCTCCACCGGAGCTCCTGGCGCGTGTCGGAGCGCATTTTCAACGAGGTTGATCAGAAGCTGTTCCATGAGGACGCCGTCGATGCGCACGAGGGGCAGGTCATCCGGAAGCTTGACCGCCACGGGCAGCGGCCCTGACCGCGCCTCCAGCCGGGTGAGGACCGCGCCAATGAGCTCCTCCAGGGCCTGCCACTCCTTGCGGAGGGACGTGCTTCCGCTTTCCAGGCGCGTCATGTCGACGAGGTTGGTGACCAGGCGAGTGAGGCGCTCCGATTCGTCGACGATCATCGCGAGAAGATCCTCCTCCGCCCCGCTGGGCCTGGCCTCGTCCTTCAGGAGCAGGCTGCTGGCGGCGCCCTGGATGGCCGCGAGCGGTGTCCGCAGGTCGTGGGAAACGGCGCTCAACAACGCGCTGCGCGTACGCTCCCGTTCAGCCTCCACGAGCGCGGAACGGGCGCGCTCGGCAAGTTCCACCCGGTCTCGCGCCTGCGCGATCTGCACATCGAAGGCCTGGCGCAGGTTGCTCGCTCCCCCAGCCACTTCTTCCCCGAAGGTGGAACGCAGCTGCTTCCGGCTCACGGCATCCACCTCTTCCGGCAAGGTGGCCTGGGAGAGCCCCAGGCTGAGGCGATATAGCGCATCGGTCTCGGCGGCCTGGGCCTGCACGGTGCGCACCTGGTCCTGCAGTCGGTCCACCAGCTCTGCGACCAGCTGCGCGATGAGCAGCATCGCGCAAAAGATGAGCAGGTTGGGCCAGTTCGCGACCTCCAGCGTGAACGCAGGGGTCTCGAAAAAATAATCGAAGGAGAGCAGGCTGAGGATGCAGGCGAGAAGAGAAGCTCCGTGGCCGAAGCGCCACGCCACCGCCACCACGCCCACGAGAAAAATCATCAAGGTGGCGGGCAGGTTTTCCCCATGGCCAAGCCACCAGGCGAGGCCTGTGCAAAGGGTGACAATCAGGCAGCTACCCAGGTAGGCAACGATGCGGCGGCGGAGAGTGGCTGAAGCTAAGGCTGGCTGGATGGGCATTGGCACAACCCCGTTATCCCACGGTCTCCCTCTGGCAGCATGGATAAAAATTCCATAAAGATCTGGGCTGGAGCGTGCGGAGCACTCCGGAAGAGCCTTAGGCTTGATCTCAACCAGGTGACGCGTTCCGTGCGATGCCTGCTCATCCAACCCCGATCCTTGAGGTCCAGGCCCCGTGCGTCGCTATGTCTCTTTTACTTGGATGCCCTGCATCCTGTTGGCCCTCAACCCTGGTTTCGCCGAGGATCCGGCACCCCGGATGATGACCCTCAAGGAGGCCAGGCAGTTTGCTTTCTCGCGCAATTGGGACCTCCTCGCGGCGAAGAGCGATCTCGATCAAGCCGAAGCCCAGCGCATCGTTGCGAAAGAATTTCCCAATCCATCGGTCAACCTTTTGATCAGCAAGATCAACACGGACCACACGCCCAATGGCACTTATCTCGGCAACGGGTTCTGGGACCGCGGCCACGACACGAATTTGGCGGTGAGCCAACTCATCGAACTGGGAAACAAGAGGGGGCTGAGGCAGGAATCCGCGCTCCGTGGGATGGAGACATCGCGCGCCCGCTTCGAGGATGCGCGACGGTTGCTCGACAACGCCGTGGTGAAAGGTTACGTCGCGGTCGCCATGACCTACGCGAATGCGGCTTCGCTGGCCAAGGCCTCGGCTTCCCTCAAGACAACCGCTGACATCGCGGCGAGGCGGTTCGAGGCTGGAGACATTTCAGCGTCGGAATTGAAGCAGGTGGAGGGCGCAGCCGCGCGCTTCGAGGCCGATGCCCGGGGAGCCGATCTGGCGGCCCTCAACGCCCGCATCGCCCTGGATACGCTGCTCGGCGAGAAGGAGCCCGCTGGCCAGTGGATTCCCGCTGAAGCATTGAAGGATCTACATGATTCCATCCGGAGTCCCGAGGAAATCGCAGTCAGATCCCGCCCCGATATCCAAGCCGGGGAAGCCGCGTTGAAGAAGGCCGAGGCTGATCTCGGGTTCCAAAAAGCCCAGCGCGTGCCGGACCTGACCTTCTCGGTCTCCTACGACCACCAGCCCCCGGATCAGCGGAACAGCATCGGCCTCGGAGTTGGCTTCAATCTCCCGCTTTGGAACCGTAATCGCGGCGCCATCGCCGCGTCGGGCCTGGCCCGGGACCAAGCCGCGAGAGACCTGGCCCGGATCGAGGCCCGGGTGGCCTCCGAGCAAGCCCTGGCGCGGGCGAGCTATCGCTCAGCCGAGGAGCGGCTCATCAGCTATCGGGATGTCATCCTCCCGAAAGCCTTGGCCGTCCGTGAAAGCGTGACTTTCGCTTATCGCCAAGGCGCCGCCTCGCTGCTTGAACTCCTGGAGGCGGAGCGAAGCGCCAACGAAGTGGCCCTCGCCGCGGCCCAGGCCCACGCGGATGCCCTGTCGGCCACAGCGGATCTCGCCGCCGCGCTGAACCAATCTCTTTTCCGGGACTGACCATGGCTCAACCACGCACTTTCATTTTTCTCGTTTGTCTTGGGATTCTCGGCTGCGGTCGCCAGCTGCGGGAAGCCGCGGCTGCCGCACCGGTCGTTCAGGGGGACCGCGTGGCGTTTCCGTCTGGCGGGACTTCTCTGACCGTGCTGCCCGTGGTGCGGGGTCCGCGCCAGGGGCTGCGCCTGACGGGCCGGCTGGTCTGGAATGAGGAAGCCACCGTACGCGTGTTCTCGCCCGTTCTGGGGCGCGTGACCAAGCTCTGCGCGAACGTGGGCCAAAGCGTCGCCAAGGGTCAGATCCTCGCTGACATCGAATCACCCGATCTGGGCCAGGCCCAGAGCGACGCTGTCCGCGCGGCCACGGATCTGCGCGCCGCAGAACGCAACCTCGCGCGCGTCCAGGCTCTGCTCGAGCACGGCGCCGCGCCGAAAAAAGATTTTGAATCGGCGGAGGGCGACTTGGACCGGGCCCAGGCGGAACAGCTGCGGACCCAGACACGGCTCTCTCTTTATGGCGGAGGGAAAGGCGTGGACCAGCGTTTCGGCCTCCGCAGCCCCCTCTCGGGAGTCGTGGTCGATCGCGCGATCAATCCCGGGCAGGAGGTGCGCCCCGACGCGCAGTCCGCGCTGTGGGTGATTTCGGATCCCAGCCGCCTATGGGTCCTGTTGGATGCGACCGAACAAACCCTGCCGCTGCTGCACCGCGGAATGAAGCTCAAGGTCCACAGCTCGGCCTGGCCCGGGGAGGCCTTCCCCGGCACCCTCGACATCGTCGGCGACACGCTGGATTCCATCACCCGGACGCTGAAGGCGCGCGGCAGCATCGCCAATCCCGGCCACCGGCTGAAGGCGGAGATGTATGTGGAAGCCGAGCTGGGCGACAGCGACGCCGGCAGCACGATTTTCATTCCGTCAGGCGCGGCGGTCAGCGAGGGGAACGCCTCCTATGTGTTCGTGGCCGAAGCCAATGGCGCCTACCGCCGCCAGGCCGTGCGCCTGGGCCCCGAACAAAACGGGCGCAGCGAAGTGATCGAAGGGTTGAAGGAGGGGCAGTCCGTGGTGACGGAGGGCAGCCTCCTCCTCCAGCAGCTCCTCGCCGGGAAGAACTAGATGCTGCGGGCCCTGACGCTGTACGCCCTGAGAAACCGCCTGGTGGTCCTGGCGGCCCTGGCTGTGTTCGCTTTCGCAGGCGCCTTGGCCTTCCTGCGGCTGCCGGTGGAGGCGTATCCGGATGTGACCAACGTGCAAGTCCAGATCATCACGCTCTTCCCGGGCCATGCGGCGGAGGAGGTCGAGCAGCTCATCACCATCCCCGTCGAGAACCAAATGAACGGGATTCCCAAACGGGCTTCCATGCGCTCCATCTCGCTCTTCGGGCTCTCGGTGGTGACCATCGTCTTCGAAGACGACGCGGATGGCGCCTACGTGCGCAGCCAGGCCTTCGAGCGGCTCCAGGCGGTGGATATGCCAGCGGGGGCCCAGCCTAGCCTGAGCCCTGACTCCACGCCGGTGGGCGAGATCTACCGCTACACTCTGAAGGCGCCCCCTGGATTCTCACTGCTGGAGTTGAAGGCCCTGGAGGATTGGGTGGTGGAGCGCAAGCTGCGCACGGTGCCCGGCGTGGTGGACGTGGTCGGATTCGGCGGCCCCACCAAGCAGTACCAGGTGCAGGTGGACCCGCTGAAACTGAAGTCCTACGGGCTTTCGCTGCGGCAGGTGCTGGACGCTCTCGCCAACGGCAACAAGAACGCCGGAGGCGCTTATATCGAACATGGCAGCGAGATGTACGTGGTGCGCGGGCTCGGGCTGGTCCAGAATCCCGAGGACATCGCCCACATCGCGATCGCGAGCCGGACGGGGACGCCGGTGCTCATCCGCGATGTGGGAGAAGTCAAACTGGGCGCCGCCATCCGCCTGGGCCGGGTCGGGAAATACCTGCCGGGATCCGGAGACCAGGACGATGTGGTGCAGGGAATCGTCCTGTTGCGGAAGGGCGAAAACGCCCTCGCCGTGCTGGACCTGGTGCGCGCCAAGGTGGCCGATCTGAATGCGCGCGAACTCCCGCCAGGCGTGAAGATCCTCCCCCACTACGACCGCACGGAACTCATCGACCGCACCCTGCATACCGTCCGCAAGAACATGGCCGAAGGGATCCTCCTGGTGCTGGCGGTGCTCATCCTGTTCCTGGGCCTCGGCAATTGGCGTTCGGCCCTCATCGTCGCGGCCGTGGTGCCCCTCGCGCTGCTCGGCGCGTTCCTCTTCCTGGATCTGAGGGGCATCCCCGCGAACCTGATCTCCATGGGCGCCGTTGATTTCGGAATCATCGTGGACTCCGCCGTGGTGATCATCGAAAACCTGCTTAGGATCATCGAAGAGCGCGGAGCGAGGCTTCGGAGCATCACCGCGGCCATCACCCAATCGGTCTCGGAAATGGGCAGGCCCATCCTCTTTTCAAAAGCCATCCTGCTCGCGGCCTTCATCCCCCTCTACACCATGCAGCGCGTGGAAGGGAAGATCTTCAAGCCCATGGCCAGCACTTTGACCTTCGCACTTTTGGCGGGAACCCTGCTGGCCATCCTGGTGGTCCCTACCCTTGCAAGTTTCGCGTTGAAGAAGGGGCACAGCCAGCACGAATCCTGGGTCGTGCGGAAACTGGACGCGCTTTACCGTCCGGCTTTGGATTTCGTCCTGGCCCACCGAAAGCGCTTCATGGCGATTTCCGTCGGAGCGCTCGCGGCCGCGACCATCGTGGGAGGCCTGCTGGGCTCGGAATTCCTTCCGAAACTCGATGAGGGCGCGCTCTGGGTCCGCATCACGATGCCGGGCGCGATCTCGCCGACCGAGGCCGGCCGGGTGGTTTCACAGGCCCGTCAAATGCTCGGTAGTTTCCCCGAGGTCAAGTCGGTGGTGAGCCAACTCGGCCGGCCCGATGACGGCACCGACGTGAACGGTTTCGAGACAGCCGAATTCTCGGTGGACCTGAAACCTCGAAGCGCGTGGACCACCGCCAAGGACCGGGAAGGCCTTTCCGATGCCATCCGGAAAAAGCTTGCGGCGATCCCGGGCATCGAGATCTCCGTCAGCCAGGTCATCGAGGACAACGTGAATGAAGCGGTATCGGGCATCAAGAGCGAACTCAGCGTCAAGCTGTCCGGCCCTGATCCGGCGCAGCTCCAGTCGCTGGCGGACCGCATCGCCAAGATCGTGAAGACGGTTCCCGGAGCCGCGGACGTGGCGGCCGAGCGGCTCGCCGGACAGCCCCAGGTCCAGGTGAAAGTGGATCGCGCCGCCATCGGGAGGGCGGGCCTCTCGGTCGCGGATGTCCAGGCGGTCATCGAGACAGCCTTGGGCGGATCCGTCGCGACGAAAGTCTTGGAAGGCGAACGCACCTTCGATCTGGTGGTGAAAATGGCGCCCCGTTCGGTCTCCGATCTCGAGGCGATCCGCGGCATTCCAGTGCTCGGACCGGCGGGCGAAAAGTTCACCCTGGGTTCTCTGGCCTCCGTCCAGGTGGCCCCGGGTTTCGCGAGGGTCTTCCGGGAGGAGAACGCTCGCCGCATCGCGGTGAAACTCTCCGTCGACAATCGGGATCTCGGTTCTTTAGTCGCGGAAGCCCAGCAGAAAGTGCTTGCGGCGGTGCAGCTCCCGCCGGGCTATCGCCTCGAGTGGACCGGGTCCTTCGAGAACCAGCAACGAGCGGTGAAACGGCTCATGCTGGTGGTGCCTTTCACGCTGCTGCTGATATTTTTCCTGCTCTTCCTGGCCTTCGATTCACCCCGGATCGCACTGCTCATCCTGCTGAATGTTCCTTTCGCGGCGGTCGGCGGATTGGTCGCGCTCCCCCTCGCGGGCCTCTCACTCTCCGTAGCTTCGCTGGTGGGGTTCATCGCGCTTTTCGGCGTGGCGGTGCAAAATGGCGTCCTGATGGTGGGACGCATCCGCGACCTCCAGATGGCGGGACTGGAGCAGGCCAAGGCCATCCGGGAGGGCGCTTTCTCCCGCATGCGGCCGGTGGTGATGACCGCCACGATGGCGGGCCTGGGCCTGCTGCCCGCGGCCCTTTCCCATGAAGTGGGCGCCGAGACGTCGCGACCCTTCGCGGTGGTCATCGTCGGAGGCCTCATCACGGCCACCCTGTTGACACTCTTCGTCCTGCCCCTCCTCTACGCGCTGTTCGAGCGCGAGAAAGCGGAGTACTGACATGCGGCTCCTCCTAGCCTTCATCCGCGCCGGCCGCCTCGATGCGCTCATCGACGCCCTCGGGGACCATCATGTCCAGGGCCTTTCCGTTTCACGATGCGAAGGCTTTGGCCAGGAGCATGACGCCGGGCATCCCCAGCATCAGGACCACCTTGGCGTGGAACTCACGGCCAAGCTCAGGATCGAATTGGTGTGCCATGAAGATGAGGTCGAGGACCTTCTGAAAACGCTCTTCGAGGTGCTCCACACAGGCAAGGCCGGGGACGGCAAAGTCTTCGTGCTTCCGGTCCTGGATGTTATGCGCCTCATGACCGGCGAGCGGGGGCCCAACGCCCTTGGCCCGTCCCAACACTGATTCCACCGCCTTCATCTGGAGAACGCCATGCGCCTCGCTTCAATCACGCTCCTCCTCGCATCGGCCTTGTCGCTGCACGCGGACGCCCTGTCCGATCTGAAATCCTCGCTCTCCCGCTTTCCCGGACGGTCGCCGATCCAAGTCCAGCTGCGCTACCAGACCAATCGGGAGGCCAGCCGCCATGGAGCGCCAGCAATCAGCAACGCCCAAGTCACCGTGGATGTCATTGAAGACCTCCAGTCGCTGAAAATGATCTGGGATGCCAAGGATGCCCGCCGCGTGAACGAAGAAGCGCGAGCCCATGACCATGATTCCAAGTCCGCGACGCCTCTCCGGGAAGCCATGAAAGACCTTGATCCAGGCCGCCTGAGCCATCTGGTGAACCAATCCGGAATCCTGGAAGGGCTTCTGGAGGACAGCAAGTTCGTTTCGGAATCCTCCGTGGCCTATGAAGGCAAGCCCGCTCGCCTGTTGACGTTCACCTTCGCCCAGCGGCTGCCGTCCTCCGTGCGGTCCAGGCTCATCCGCAGTGACGCGTCGCTGAAAATATGGGTGAATGCAGAGGGTCTGCCCATCGCCAGCGAATCCGTCTCGACCTACTCGGGGCGCCGCGGACGGATCTTTGGAAATTATTCAGGCGGCTCAAAAATGCGCACGCATTACGCAGCCGTGCAGGATCGGCTCCTCGCGGTGGACCGGAGCACCGAAGAGACCCAAACCGATGACGGCGAGTCCGTGTCGGCGCGTAAAGAGATCCGCCTCCAACCCCGCTGAGTGGCGGCTAGATCGCTGAGGAGGGCCTATGTCCGAACACCACGCACGTCTCCAGGCCATCAGGGAGCAATATCCCATTGAGCACCCGGAGCACCAGCACCGCCAGCATCTCACCCGGTTGGACCGCATTGCCCTAGCTTTCACCGGCATCACGGGGGACGTCCGCTTTTTCGTATCGGCCGGCATTTTGATCCTCGGCTGGATGCTTTGGAACAGCGCCGGCCCGAAACCCCTTCGGTTCGATCCGTTTCCGGCCTTCCTGATCTTGCTGGGGGCCACCAAACTGGTCCAGCTCCTCTTCATGCCCCTCATCATGGTGGGACAGCATCTGGAATCAAAGCGCGCCAAGGCCCACGCCGAGACCGCCCACCGGGCGGCTATGCGGAATGCCGCAGAGACCGACCTGGTGCTGGCCCGCCTCAATGAAATTGAAGACCTTCTGAAAAAGAAGCTGCCTTA
>JANXQX010000004.1 GCA_025353305.1 Holophagaceae bacterium | reverse complement strand
CGCCTGATTGGCGCAGCCGAGCATCACATCGTCCACCTGTGCCCAATCGACCGAGGGGTTGCGCTTCATCAAAGCCTGGATGGGGTGGGCCGCCAGATCGTCGGTCCGGATTCCCGACAGGCCCCCGCCATAAGCACCGATGGGCGTGCGCACTGCATCGCAGATGAAAGCATCAAACATTTGCTGTTTCCTTAGACTGATTGAAAAACACTTCACCGCCAAGACACCAAGAGCGCCAAGAAATGCTCATGTGGTTTTTATTTACACGAATCTGTTTTGGGTGTGGCCATGAAAATGACGTGCGCTTGCATGCATTCCCACGTTGTAAAATTGAATAACTTGTTTTGACTTGGCGTCCTTGGCGTCTTGGCGGTGATCTTTTTCTTTGTTGTGAATGCCAGTTGGAATCACACCCCCGGAACCATGCGCAGCACGGCGATCTCGTCGCCGTTATGGATCGGAAAGGCCTTCTCGTTCGCCATGACTACGGTTCCGCCCACCGCCATGATCAAGGAGTTATCGGAGAATTGCTTGCTGGCGAGGGGAAAGCGCTTTTTCAGCGCCAGCCGGAGCTCGGCGACATTTTCAACGGGCTGATCCAGGATGATGGCCCCCTCGGAGACACCGGGAAATCCTTCGGGAATCGTGACTTTGACGGCAAATCCCGTGGTCACGGCCGCGAGGCCGCGGTGACGTTCCAAGGATGGGAAACCAGTCCCATTCTGGCCAAGGAAGGAACCGTAGCCATCCTTCAGCGCCTCGAATTTGGTCTTGTCTATTTTCTCTCCGGCGAAGGGGCCTTCCGGGATCTCTTCATCGATCCACTGGTCCAGCAGTGCTGCGTCCCTCTCAGCCAGGCCCAGGCGGGAATTGATGAGCCGCTCCATTCCTGAAATATTCAGGCCGACTTCCTCGAGCTGCTTAATCGAGAAGTCTTCCTGGGTCAGTTCTTTCATTTGATGCGCAAAGTCATCCAGTCCAGCCGCGGCCGAGGAATTGGTCTGCCTTGTGGCGAATCGGCACATGCCCACCGCGTCCCCAACGGCGAGCGTTTCTTCGCCTTCCCTGGACGCCTTGGCAAAGCCCAGGGCGAATCCTTCCAGGATGCTCTCGTCATGGGGGTCGGATTGGAATTGTCCATCCACAGCCATCCGGAATTGAAGTGCCTTTTCTGGGTACTTTCCGCGTTCAACCGCCTGGGTCGAGTCCGCGATGACATCGCCAAAGCCTTCGCGTTTGGCGGTCATGAACAGCAGCTTCTCCACGGCTTCAAAATTTCCCTGATTGAGTTCGAGGCCCCCGGTATCCGCCCGGGCGATGATGCCTTGCTGATAGAGTTCCATGGCCCAGGCGATGGCACCGCCGGTGCTTGCGGGATCCAATCCCAGATTGTTGAGCAGTGAGTCGAGGCGTGCAATCCGGTCACGGTCATGGATTCCGACCATCGGCCCCAATCCTTCGGGCGGTGTGTACTCGGGGTCATGGCGCTGGTCGTAAGGCGCTCGCTCTTCTTTGGGCTCCAGGTTGTTGCACCGGATGGGGCAGTGTCGGCACCCCTCCAATCCAGCCCGGTAACCGGCCAGGTGTTCAGCGTCGAGATTGTCATTCCAATGGGTTGAATGGTTGCTCCATTGGACGGCTGGCGACAGAACGGGTGCGGCCTGGCGCCCTAGAATCATGACCGCCTTGAGTTTCAGCCCGCCCATCTTGGCCCCGGTGCCGCCCCTGGCGTACATGGCATCGGCCCCACCCATGATCGCCGAGCAAAGGACCTGGTTTTCCCCCGCACGGGTGATGCGGGCCATGGCCATGTCCTTGCGTTCGGTGCAGGAAAAATCCTTTTCGATGACCTGGGTGAAATCGGTGTTGTCCATTCCCAAGTAAAGCGCCGCGTCATGAAACCGGGTCCCTTCCGCCGACAACTCGAGAAGCGTCCACGCGGAAGCCTGGCCGTAGAGAACCAGATGATCGTAGCCCTGCATCTTAAGGAAGGCCGGGAAGGCATCAACGCAATTGCTGTCAAGAATGGCGTGATTGTCGGGAGACACGCTCGCGACGTGGCCCCGGGCAGTCGATGGTGCCGCCACCGTTAGAACCCCGCTGCCGAAGACCAAGGGGATCTGAGGATCCAGGGCTTCCCTGCCCTCCAGCAGAAGATTGTAGAGGAGATACATATTCCCCCCCCGATTGGAGAGAAAGGTCCGAAATACATCCCGTGGAAGGAACTTGGAAAAGGATTTCCGGCGCTCCAGGTCCACGAACAGCACCGCACCCTGGGATGGGTACTGGGGAGTGTCGAACATCCGGGCCGTCAGGGCTGCAACCCTGGTCCTGATGTCTATTTCCACCTTTTCCAATCCGTTCCCTTTCCCCTTCGATTCCATCGCCTTGACCAGTCCCCGGATCATGGTGTTGTAAGGCGTGGGAACCTCGGCCTGGGCGCCGTACTCGGCGATCTTGCCGTTGATGAAGTCCACTTCGGTGCGCCGGCCGGCTTCGATGTCCTGAAGCATCGAGGGCTTGTGATGGCCGGCGCTCTTGATGTAATCGATGCAGTACGGGTAGAAGCCCGAACCCAGGGCATACTCATTGGCGCGGGCCACGGCCACGCCTTCCTTGATGAGGGCGCCCACCAGATGGAAGAGGATCGGATCCTCGATGAGCTCGGCCATCGTTTTTCCGGTCACGGCGCAGATCGGGTTCATGCAGCCGTTCAGGATGGCCTTGCGCCAGACCAGATCGCGGATCTCTTCGGAATGGAATGTGTCCATGCCGCATTCCGTGAATACCCTGCAGATGGCGATGGCGGCATCGCGCGAACGGGGATCGAGTTCCTGGATGTGGTGGGGGCGGATGTGGAAGCCGATGCGGACGCGGCCCGGCTCGATGGGAACGCAGCCCAGGTTGACCACGCCCCGCATGACTGGACGGTTCCCCAGTTGCTGGGCAAGCAGGAATTCCGTGTCGATGCCGTTCTGCCAGCTGATGACGTAGGGTCCGCCGCTCTTGCCTTTGGAATCGCAAAAACCCCGAAGCGCGGAAGCCACCGCGGGAAGGGCGATGGCCTTGACGGCCACCACGATCACATCGGGAGGATCGTTATGCAAATCTTCGATCCGGGTGGTGATCCGTGTGACTTTGGCCTGGAGCGTGTCGGTTCCTTCGATGATGATCCCCGGATTCAGCGCCGGTTCGAGGAGCTTGATGTCGATATCGCAAAGGGTGACCTCATAGCCTCCCTTGGCCAGGAAGGCCGCCACGATACAGCCCACTGGGCCGGCGCCGATGACTGCGAATTTTTTAGGCTCGAAGGTCGTAGTATCCATGACCCATCCCTTTTCCGTGGTGCGTGAAAGCGCGAAATTATTTCGCGGGATACTCGTAGAATCCCCGGCCGGTCTTCCGGCCCAGATAACCCGCCTTCACCATGTTCCGAAGCAGCCCTGGAGGCGCGAAGCGGGGTTCCTTGGTGGCCTCGAAAAAGATGTCCCCCACGAACTGGGAGATTTCGACACCCGTGAAATCCATCAGCTCGAAGGGGCCCATGGGCATGCCGGCCCCCAATTTCATGGCCGTGTCGATGTCGTCCCTGGAAGCCACGCCCTGCTCTAGAAGCCTGACCGCATCGAGCATGTAGGGAACGAGCAGGCGGTTCAGGACGAAGCCCGGGGTGTCCTTGCAGGTGATGGACGTCTTGCCGAGGCTTTTCGCCATCTCCAAGGCCAGGTCGACGGTGGCCTTTTCGGTCTGCAAGGCCGGAATGACTTCCACCAGCTTCATCATCGGGACCGGATTGAAGAAATGCATCCCGATGAACTGGCCCGGATGCTTCACCAGAGCCGCCATTTCGGTGATGGAGAGGGACGAAGTATTGCTGGCGTAGATGACGTCTTCCCGGGAAATGGCATCCAGCTTCTCGTAGAACTCCTTCTTGGCGCCAAGGTTTTCGAAGATCGCCTCAAAGATGAAGGGCACTTCTTTCAGGGACTCGAGGTCGGTTGAGAAGCTGATCCGCCCAAGCGCCTCCTTCATCTGCTCCTCGGTGATCTTCTCCTTGGAGAGCATCCGTTCCAGGCTCTTGGTGATCGCCTTGAGGGCCCTATCCCAGGCAGCCTGGCTTACATCCACCGCCTTGACCTGGAAGCCCGCCTGGGCGGCGACCTGCATGATTCCCACGCCCATGCTGCCGGTGCCCGCTACGCCTATGGTCTTGATCTCTTCGATGTTCATTGCATCCTCCAGAAGATGTTGTGATTGATTCATTTATTCGTGAAGTTGGGTTTCCGTTTTTCCGCGAAGGCCTTCAGGCCCTCTTTGGCGTCGCGGGTCTGCAGGTTTTCCAGGCCGTATCTGCGTTCAACATCCAGGGCTTTGTCCATGGGCAGTTCGAGGCCTTCGTGGACCGAGGCCTTGATGAAACCCAGGGCTTTGCCCGCGCCGGACGCAAGCGTGGCGGCGAACCCCATGACTTCAGAAGTGAAGGTCTCCGCATCGAAGAGCCGGTCCACCAGGCCGATCGCCAAGGCCTCCTCGGGCCCCAAAGTTCTTCCGCGCAGAAGGATGTCGAGGGCATTGGAAAGGCCCACAAGACGCGGCAGACGCTGGGTTCCTCCGGCCCCCGGGACGATGCCCAGGCCAGCCTCGGGCAGGCCGATGAAAGCCTTTCCTCTCGTCATGAAACGGTAATCACAGGCCAGGGTCAGCTCACAGCCTCCACCCATCGCGTGGCCGTTGATCGCCGCGATCACAACTTTCTTCATGCGGGGCAGGATGGAATAGGCCTCTTGCAGGAGTTTTGAAAAAGCCTCTGATTCGACCAGATCCATGGCGGCCATCTCCTTGATGTCCGCTCCGGCGATGAAGGCCCTTTCCAAGGCGCTGGTGATGACCACCACCGTCACATCCTCCATCTGATCCACTTCGCCGAAAGCATTGAAGAGCTCTTCCGCGAAGGCGCGGTTCAGGGCATTGGTGGAAGGCCGGTGGAGGCTCAGTTTCAGGACCCGGCCCATCTCTTCCATCGTGATGAATTGATAGTCCACGGATTCACCCGACCTTGAGAACGATGGAGGCCGCCGTATCGCCCGCGGCGCAACCCGAAAAAAGCAGATAGCCGCCGCCCTTCATGGCGAGTTCTTCGATGCCTTCGATGATGAGGCGGGCACCGGTGGGCGCCTGGGGATGGCCGAAGATCAAAGAAGATCCGTAGTTGTTCATGGCATTCGCATCCAATCCGAGCACTTTGGCCATGGCCAGATCATTTGATGCAAAGGGATTGTGGGTCTTGATGGCGCCCAGATCCTGGGGCTTCAAACCTGCCTGGCCGAGGGCCATCTGGGCCGAGGGGGCCACCGCAGCGCCCATGAAGCCCTTCTTGGCCCGGGCGAACCCAAAGGACATCACTTGGATTTCCAAGTTCGGGTCGGCGCTCAGTTCACGGGCCCTCTCACGCGTGGTCACGGCGATGCCGCAATTGCCATCCGCTGGATAGGTCTGGGTTCCATAGGTATGCACGCCTTCTGGGAGGACCGGCTTGAGCGCCGCGAGCCCTTCTGCCGTACTCGGAAAGACTCCTTCGTCAGCTTCGACCGTGATGATCTTCTTTTTGGAAACCTGGATTTCGACCGGGAACATGTAGCGCCTCTGGAATTCGCGGTCCTTGGCCAGGGCCTGCTGGTACTGCTCCTGCCGCCGGAGGGTCAGGGCATCGCATTCGCTTCTGGTCAGCCCATATTCCTTTGCCACGTTTTCCGCGGTCTGGATCATGGCGCCGCCCGCCCATGGGTCCAAGCCGAAGTTGTCCATGACCCAGTCCTCGGCAATGGCCTGGCCGCCAGGACCGTTGGGATTGGGCCAGGTGGCGTGGGGACCGTTGGAGCAGCGATCCGCCAGGAGGCACCAGCTGTTGTCGAACAGCCCCGTCTCAAGACCCATGCCCGCCTGATAGATGGAGAAGGCGGAGGTGGAGCAGGCCTGATTAATGAGGACGCCCGGCGCCTCTGTGGCGCCCATTAACGCCGCAGCCCAGGGACCGCTGTAGAACCACTGTTTCTGATAGACGGTGCTGCCGACCAGGACGTATTGGATCTCTAAAGGATTCCAGCCCTTCGATTCGAAAAAGCGCTTGGAGGTTTTGGCTCCCAGTTGAATGGAGTGTTCATTGGCCAAACTTCCCTGCCAGCGCGTAAAGGGAGTGCTGAAGTAGCCACCATAGGGGATGAACGCTTTGGTCAACATGAGTGTTCCTTGTTTGATGATTTGGATTGCTTGGCTTGCTTTTCAAATTCTTATCCGTCCGTCCACCGCAAAAACACAGTCCTCGAATGCCATGACGGGGTTCAGATCCATTTCCTGGATCGCAGGCAGATCAGACAACAGTTGTGAAACGCGTTGAATGAGATCCACGACTGCTTTCTTGTCGACGCCCTTTTCACCGCGCAGGCCATCCAGCAGCGCCGAGGTTTTG
>JANXQX010000341.1 GCA_025353305.1 Holophagaceae bacterium | reverse complement strand
GCCCATCGTGATGGAAGGTGGTTGGCGCAACTCCCGGCACCCAGCCTTCAAATGGGTCAACACGATCCTCGGCAACCTGAAAGGCAACATTCTCGGCGTCTGCCGCTGGATCAGCGCCAGGCACCTCCCCCGCTACCTCGCCGAGTTCCAGTGGCGCTTCAACCGCCGCTTCGACCTGGAGGTCATCCTGAACCGCCTGCTACGCGCCGCCGTCCTCACTCCGCCCATGCCTCAAAGGCTCCTGGTTTTGGCGGAGAAAGGCCGATAAGCAGGTCATTCTATGAACGAATGGAGTGGGAGGGGTCCCCACACGGTGATTTGCCCGGCGAGTGTTTTTGTGGCGTGTCACTTCTTGGAGATCCTTTGGCTCTGCTTGTGCATGAAACCTCAAGGCGGGTTGCCCTCCTCATTGCCCTCCTTCTGGCCTTGCCTATGGCTGGCCAGCCCCCTCAAAAAGGGTTGGCGCCTTTGAGAATGCCCGAGCGTCCAAGCCTCTTTCTAAAAACGTTTGAGAATCCTCCAAGGCTTGATTCGTCTCCCAATCTCATCGATTGGGAAGGGTATCGACTGCCGATCACCTTCTCCCCGTTCCAACCCAGCAGCAAGGGCGAGCTGCCCTCGGGTATGGAGACTGTTGTCTATGCTGGATGGGGCAAAGATGGCCTGTACGTGGCGGTCGAAGCTTTTGACTCCAAGCCAGACCGCATCGTCGCTGGTTTACGGATGCGGGACACGATCCCAAAGGCAGAAGACTACATTTCTGTGATCGTCGACCCAACAGGGCGTGAACACTACGGCTACGAGTTTCGCGTCAACGCCAGTGGGGTCCAGCAGGATGCCCGCGTGATCGAGACCAGCGGCTTGGATAGCAGCTACGACCTGCTCTGGGCGTCCAAGACCGCAAGGACCGACCATGGCTACATCGTCAAAATGCATATTCCCTACCGAAGTCTCGGCGAAGTACGTGGCTCGTGGCGGTTTCGCGTCCTCCGTAATTGGCCACGAGAGCGATTCTATACCGTCACCTGGCCGTTGCAGGACGACAAGCCCGAGGCCCTGCTTCGGAATTCAGGCTTCGTCAACGGCTGCACCAGTCCCCACGGGAGCGGAACGCTGATGGCGATTGTTTCTGCGACAGCAGAAAGGTCGTATGACGTCGTTGATGGTCGGCAGGCAGGCCGGAACCTTGGAATGGACCTTCGGTGGCGGTCGGAGAATGGAACCCGCGCCGACTTGACCGTGAAGCCAGACTTCTCGTCGGTGGAGTCTGACGTTAACCCGTTGGCCGTGAACACACGCTACAAGACCCAACTTCCAGAGAAGAGGCCATTCTTTCAGGAGGGCATGGAAACATTGATGGACAAACGTGTGGTCCAGCAATTGGACACGCGATCGATTCTTAGGCCCCTGCTCGGGCTGAAGGCGTCTTCAACCAGCGGCGACCTGTCCTGGGGGGTTCTGGCCGTCAGAGATAACGGCGGTGGTGATTCGATGGCCACCGATGGTGCTGCCACCAACGGTTTGCGGACCAATGACTTCGCCGGGGCCTTCACCTATGGCGACAAGCTGCCAATCGGGCTCGACGGTCGATCTGGCCTGATGGTGACCAACCGTGCGGTCCTGGACGCGCCTGATGGTGCGGACTGGCACAGCACCACCTATGGCCTGCACACTGTCCAGCATTACCAGGGCATTTGGACGATCTACGGGGATGGCGCATTGTCGGACTACCGCCTTCCACTGATTGGCGCGCTGGGCACAGCAACTCTCCCGATTTCATCCACCCATGGGACCGCTATTGGGTATGGGATCAACTACGATGACGAGCATGTCAATGCCGCCTACTCTGCAGCCCGCACCAGTCCTGACGCGAGGATGGACATGGGTTTCCAGAGCATCACGGGGTTCAACTCCGAGAAGATGGACGTCAGCTACCGCCTCAGGTCCAACCGTTCCTTTTGGACTCACCTGAAACTTGGAGCGGAGGTTGTGAACAATAACAACTGGGATGGATCGCCGTTCTCCCATGCAACGACGTTCACGGTTTCCGCATTCTTCAAGCAGACCATCAACCTCTCCTTGAGCAGACAGCTTGCCTCAAGGGAGTGGTATCTGGGCGAGGCCCACGATACGCCAGACACCTTGATCATTCTGTCAGTTGGCTCGATTCCAGGGCAGCGGTTTCTTGTGGCCTCAAGCACTGGCAGAGTGGTCGACTATTATCAGGGAATATCTGCGTACCAGAAGATGTGGCTAGGCGGTCTTACAGGACGAGTGGGACCCGTGGCCTATAAGATCCAACCGGTCTCGATCATCCTGATGGACCCCAGCACCGGTTTTGTCACACTGGATGCCAGCCGTATCTACGGCAAGGTGGAGTGGGCACTACCCTTCGATGACTGGTTTCTCCGAACTGAATATCAGATAGTTCGGAAAGACCGACTGCTTGACCTGTCTGACCCATCCTCAAGGTCCATAGACACCACAAGAGCATGGGAGCTCCTGCTTCGCTGGCAACCGAACCCGTTCGCTGGAGTATTTGTAGGCTACAGCCAGTCTCGTGACCTGATGGACAACCTCCGGAATTCTGGTTTTCAAGATGGGGCACTTGGCTATGACCACCTCGCTCAGAAGGGGCTCTTTGTGAAGGCCTCCTACTCGGTTCAGTTCTAGGAAATCGTCAAAATTGTGCGATTCGTCCTGGGTTCCCGCCCGACCTGTACTCGCAGTCGGACGGCGGAAGGGGCAACGCGGAAAATCGCCCCACAGTGGCTGGGAGATAGACAGTAGGCATGCCTCGGTCCCCGAAAATGACCAGGTCATCTAGAAGTCATCCGTACGGCTGGCCGTGCCGATACGCCTAGTAAGTATCCGTCTGGTCAAATTTCAGGGTCGATAAGACTTCTCTCAGGACTCAATGATGCCCAGCAACGAAGAATTCAGGCTGATCACCCACTTTGGACGCTGCTGCGCCCTCATCATGAAGAACCGCCGATTGGGCGTCTTCCACATGGTCTGTGGCTTCTTCAGGTTGCGCAACAGTCATCCTGGGGTGAATCGGGCGATCCGGGAAGCCTTCGGCCGACCCCCTGAAGACATCAGTTGGACGGATGCCATCCGAAGGATTGCTGGAGAGGCCGAGAAACTACCAGACCATGTCTCAGTACCCGAGAACCTGCCGGTCGATAGCGACCTCCATTTGGTTATTGACACAGCTTACCGGGCAGACCCAGCGCTCTCACCCAGTGCGATCCTGCGGGCCATCCTTGGCAGTAACACTGTCATTGCTGCAGATCTTCGGGCCGCCAATCCAGTACCGTCAACGAGGGATAGGCTCGCAGCTTCGCCGATGCTTCAGAGGCTGGATCATGCCGCGGACCAAAGGTCAATCCTCCAGGAAATGCTGCGCAAGGAAGTACTAGGGCAGGACCGGGCCGTTGAGATGCTGGGGAATGCCTTCTTCCAGGCCTGCGCCGTGGACCAGGCCAGCGGACCACGGGGCATCTTCACCTTCATGGGCCCCCAAGGCGTAGGCAAGACTTTGTTGGCTGAAGCGTTTGCCACGGCGCTCACCGACCTCGATGAAACCCCATGCGCCTTCAAACGCTTTGACATGAGCCTTTTCACTAGCTTCTCTGATTTGCCACTGCTCTATGGGGGGCCCGACGCCGGTGAACTGACAGGCTTCGTGGATGGCCATCCAAATTGTGTGCTCCTCTTCGACGAGGTCGAGAAGGCCCTGCCGACCCTTATCCAATCCTTTCTGCCCATGCTTGATTCAGGAACTGTGTACGACAAGGGACTGAAGAAATCGGTCGACTTCAGGGGCGCCTGGATCATTTTCACGACCAACCTGGGCAGGGACTACCTGGACAAAGTCAATCTCTTGGGAGACACCGCGGCGGTATCGGCGGAGGCCTTCGATTTGCTCGTGTCCGCCAAGGCACGAACGCAGATCAAGGACGAGGACGCCTCGCCGGTTCTCTCTCCGGAATTCGTTTCCCGGATCTCCAAGGGGGGAGCGGTCATCTTTGCCAAGTTGGAGGCCCGGCATCTGCTGGAGCTGGTGGAGTTTGGGCTCACGGACTATACCCATTCCACGGAGGAACCCCCTTCGATCCTTCCCGCGATCGACGCAAGTTTGGATGCCCAGTTGCTCTTCCTGTTATCCCTGCTGCCCAGGCTCGATGCGCGCAGGGCCGCCTCCCGCAGTCGGGCCTGGGCCATGGACCTCATCCGTGGTGTACATGCAGAACTGCGGGACGACCTCGGCACGCTCGGCAAGAACGGGTTTGCGCTCGAAGTCCGGCTCTCGTCCCAGGCAAGGCTTTTCCTGGATGCAAAGCTGCAGAACTCAACCCAGACTGCGCTCCTCATTGACGAGGACCTGCGGATGTTCCACCTGTTGGAACCCTCCCTGGGGGAGTCCGGGACCATCCTGCACAGATGCACAGGGATCGAAGGGCTTGAGGCGGCCCTGGATCGTGGGAAGCCAGCCTTCGTGCTGCTGGATCTGAATATCCACAAGGGCCCCTCCAGCTCACAGGTGGATGTGGCCCTCGGGATCCTGGAACACCTCCGCACCAAAGAGCCCAATCTGCCGGTCTATGTCTTCAGTGAAAACCCGGACCGTCGGACCGCTTTCGCATCCATCGCCGAACGCATCATGAGAAAGGGGGGCGCCAGGGAATTCATACCCTGCTTCAGGAACAGCGCCCACCCTTTCCTGGATGAGTCATTCCTCGCCAAGATCCTGGATCTTGCCCGAAACCACAGCCTGGAGGTGCTTTTCCGCAACCAGGAACGAGGCCATGTCCAGGTGCACTTCCAACCCCGATTCCGGTTCGACTTACCTGCCCGGACGGCCTTCGTCGAGCTTGACAGCGTCACCGAGAGTGTTGTGGTGACCGCGAACGACATCAGCTCGGGACCCGATTTCGAACCGCCCCCAAAGGAGAGGTTCGCGGATGTGATCGGATTGGAGCGCGCCAAAGGACGTCTGGCCCAGGTGCTGGCATGGATCCACAATCCAAGATCGCTGCGTCAATTCGGGGTAGAAATCCCCGCTGGATACCTGCTGGCGGGCCCACCAGGCTGCGGAAAAACCATGCTGGCCAGGGCCTTCGCCGGCGAAGCGCATCTCCCCTTCATCGCTGTGGACGCCGGCGAACTCTCTGGTAAGTACTGGGGTGAAACTGAAGCGCGCATTCGTGACCTATTCCAAAAGGCCAGGGAGTACGCTCCGGCGCTCATCTTCATCGATGAGCTGGATTCCATCGCTCCGGACCGATCCAGGATCTCCGATGACCAGGGACAGAACAGTAGAGTCGTGGCTCAACTGCTGTCCTCCATGGATGGGTTCACAAAGGGTGGCCAGCAGGCGTTTGTATTGGCAGCGACCAACTACCCCGACAGGATTGATCCGGCGATGCGCCGTCCTGGTCGCTTTGATGAAGTCATCACGCTGGATCTCCCCTCCTGCAAGGAGCGGATGGAATACTTCCGTCGTCGGCTCAGGATGGTGCCCTGTGCGGAGGGTGTCGATTTTGCTGATCTCGCCGGCGCCACAGTAGGGAAGACGCCAGCCTACCTGGATCGGTTGGTGCGGGAGGCGATCTACCTAGCCGCCAAGGCTAGACGCGAACGGGTGAGCCTGGAGGATTTCAGGGAGGCCAAGCACCTAGTGCTGTATGGCGCCGATGCGAATCTGGACATCAGCCCAGACGAACTGGAATTGACCGCCCACCACGAGGCGGGCCATGCCGTGGCCCAGCTCACACTCTTCCCAAACCGGCCCATTGACCTAATTACGATTACACCTAATGAGCGCGGAATCCTTGGGTTCGTGGCGAGCCACCGGTCGGAAAACCAGCATTCGCTTTCCCTTCGTGAAATCGAGGATGAGTTGGTCATGCTACTCGCCGGTCGCGAGGCCGAGCGTCGCCTCAGGGGTGACAAGGGAGTCACGACCGGGGCTGGAAACGATCTGGAAAGGGCGACTCGGCTCGCGACCCTGGCTGTTTCGGCATGGGGGTTCGACGAGGAGGTCGGGCCGATGGTCCTAGCCCAAGGCAGCCTCTCCATGGATGTAGATGTCTCTCACCGAGTGAAGGGGATGCTCTTGGCCGCCCAGGAGAAGGCCAAGATCCTGCTTGAACAGAAGATGGAGGCGCATGGACGCATCGTCCAGGAACTCTTGAGCCAGCAAAATCTTAGTGGCGATGTGCTTCGCCAACTCATATAGCGAGGAAAATATGATCCTATTGTCAAAGTGTAAGGACGTAAAATTTCCAAAATGGAAAGATCTATCCAGCGAAATGGAAATCAATGCCAATCCATTATTAAGTCTCATTTTATTTATACTAGGCCTAGGTTCGGGATTTCTAGGGCCAGCTTGGGTTAAGAAATTTGAAGGTTATTGGGGCATAATCGCAATATGTTTATTTGCATTTTTAATTTTTCTAGTTTTCATGTTGCGCAAGGCCAATAAAGACTTTCTTTCGAACCAAGAAATGACATTATGCAATCTACAAGTCTTAGGTGAAGACACGAGAGTTTCAGTTTCTGGACAAAAAATAATTCTGGATAAAATACATCAAATTATCGAAAATACATCTGATTTGAATGAAATTAGGGCCCACTGGCAAAAAGAGATGGACCCAAGTGGTTGTCAATTTGAAGAAAATTTATGGGTTTCAGATAAGGGTAATAATGAAACACTAAATAAAATAATAGGAGATCACGATGTCAATGCAGATTTTAATACATTACGAAGAACACTTGCACTGGATCCATATTCTATAAGGCTTAAAGCCAGACTGGCAACATATTTAGAGCATTATGGTGAAGCAATAGTATACTGGAAATCCCTTCAAGACAATAATAATACGATTTTATCTAATTTATATATCACAGCAGATGATTTAATTATTAATATGCATATATCAAAATGTATTGAACAAATGAACAAAACAATTGATTTGAATTGGTTTTACGAAATTCGAAATTTTGAACTTCAACTTGATGGCCAAACACTTGAAGCCTATTGCTATTTCTTAGATAAATTCACAAATAATTCTGCAGCCAATAATATATCACATGAGGCTGAAATACAATTTTGGCAAAGCATCATTAGTAGTCGGGCCTACGGTGGTGGATCTATTACATCCGTGCGTAACTACGATAAACTTTCACATCAAAAATTTGAAATTGTATTTGCCTATTGTAGACTTGCCATTATTGATTTTAACGAAAGAGACGAGAAACGTCCCTTGAATTATTTCATGAAGGCCCAAAGCGCTGTTGATATAATTTATATAACTTATCCAAATATTTATTTTTATTTTGCAAAAAGAGTGATGAATTTTATAAAAATTCATCTTGAAAATCATAAATTAATTTCTCAAATTCTACATGAAACTATCGATTTATCAAAATTAAAATTATGTGCATTTGATACTGATGAAATATTTGCTGACTATTGCAGGGCACAAATTAGTTGTAAACAAGATTCTCTAGAACTCTTCCGTTATAATAATGGTGAACAATTTAAATCGATATTAAACTCAATAAAAAATCATTCCACTATTACCGAGTTACGAACTTATAGCAAAACTCAATTAGATACAATTTCAAGATTAGAATATGATAAATGGCTCATTTTTGAATTTGAATTTGAAGAGGAGCATGGACTTTCAGAATCTGAGTCGCTATGGAGGCAAAGTTTAAAGAACCAATGGGAACAATGGAGAGTAGAACAGAATTTGGCTGATACTCAGTATGAACGGTGACATAAGTGACATAAGTGACATAAGTAGGAGGATAATGCTAATTAGTCGGCCCTGAACAAGTCACAGATGTAGATTTGGTCGGTCCCGATAAAATCACAACCTAAGTATTTACAATTATTTGATGAAACAAATCCGCTATTCGAAACACCAGATTGGTAGGGACGCCCCCTCGAAATCCGGTGTACAGATGAGGCCAAAGGAGAAGCAGCAGACCCATGAGCAGCCCTTGATTGGGGCAAGCCGGTT
>JANXQX010000331.1 GCA_025353305.1 Holophagaceae bacterium | reverse complement strand
CCCCAGCGGCAGGATCATCGGAAGCTCGCACCAGTCATGCATGCGCATTCGATGTCGGCGCAGAAATTCAGCGCGGTCTTTTGCCAGGGGTCGGGCGGGATCAGCCGCGATGCGCGACCAGCAGACCTGCGGCGTCTCTGCTATCCAGAGCACGGCAAAACCCGAAACGTCCAGGACATCACGGATCTCAGGGACCGCCCAGGCTCCGCCGCCCAGAGCCACCACCGATGGTTGGTCCAGGCTCGAGCGCAGGGTCTCGACTTCGAGGCGGCGGAATTCCTCCTCGCCTTGGGCATTGAAAATATCCGTGATGGAACGGTCCGCTTTCTCTTCTATCAGCGCATCCAGATCCATCACCCGCAGACCAAGACATGGCCCCAGCGCGGCTGCGATTGTCGATTTCCCCGAGCCGCTGCTGCCCGCCAAGGCGATGCCTTGGCCGAGCCGGAATGGGGATTTCGCCCGCCATCGCGCGCATTGGGCGGCCCAGGCCAGATCCACAGGGTTGGTCCGGTCCAGTTCGTTGATGGCCGCCACGCATTCGGCGCCTGCGGCGAAAACATCGTCAAAGTCGCCCTGGACTATCCCACCGATGGCGATGGGGGAGATGCCCCGCGACCGCAGCGCCGCGCAGCCCCGGCGGAGTCCATCGACACCGATGGGAGCCTCATGGTCCGACTTCGAAGCCGTGGCTCTGAAGGGGCCGATCCCCGCGTGGTCGCAGGCCGCATCCACCGTAGACCACTCCGAATCATCGTGGGTGGAAGTGCCGATATGGACCCCTTCCAGACCAGGTAGGCGACGCGCTTCGAATGGCGGCAAGTCCATCTGGCCGAGATGCAGGCCCCAAGGCGCAAGGCCCTCACGCGCGGCAAGCACCGCCAAATCCGCGCGGTCATTCACGCAGATCAGCGGCCAACCGCCGTTATCGAAGGCCTGTTGCAATGAGATGAGAAGTTCTTCGTATTGCGCCTTCGCATCCATCGGCTTGGCCCGTAATTGAACAAGAGGAAATCCTGCATGGCCGAACTCCTTCACCTGCGCAGAGAGCGAGGCATCTCGGCGCGGGTCGGTGAGGGGATAGAGGGGGGGAAGGTTCATGTCAACGCCAGCCCCTTGATGAGACCGTTGAGATTCACGAAACGCACGGCGACGTCCTGAAAGCGTTTCGTGTAGACGCGGTCCACATCCTGGGCTACCACGAAATTCAGACCCTCAGGATAAAGACCACGGAAGGCCATCAGGTTGGATGGCTCGAATGCGGTGGCTTTCCATTTTGCTTCGATGGCGACGGGCGCCGTTGGATTGGCGGCCAACACGAAATCCACCTCGTGCTTGGCCTTGTCGCGCCAGTGGCGCACTTCCAGGCCATGTGCCAGAAGCTCATTGAGGATGTAGTGTTCCCAAAGTGATCCGTAGTCTTCGGGCCTGAAATGATCCAGGCCGCGATGATGGGCGATGAAACCCGTATCGAAGCCGTAGACCTTCGGGGCCGCGACGATCTCGCGGTTCCGTGAGGAATGGAAAGGCCGGAGCACGTGAACCAAGAAGGTGGCTTCCAAGACATCGAGATAGGTCTGCACGGTGGGTCGCGAGATGCCGCAGGGCGCGGCAAAGCTCGCGGCCTCGAAGAGCCCGCCACTCTGGATGAAGAGCAGTTCGGTGAGCTTTTGAAAGGCATGGCGTCGCTCCAGCCGGAATAGTTCCTGTAAATCCTTAGCCCAGTAACCGTCGAACCACTCCTGGAAATCAGCGTCGGGTTGCTCTTTCGCCAGGAAAAAGGGGGGCAGTCCCCCGCGCCGGAGCCGCCGCTTCAGATCGGTCGAATGGAAGTCGGCCAGATCCGCTTGGATCATGGGCGGAAGCCAGATGGTCCGCTTGCGCCCGAGCAGGGTATCGGCGAATTTTTTCGAAGCGCCCAGCGTGCTGGACCCCGTTGCGAGGATGCGGACTTCCCGGAAATGGTCTGCCGCCAGCTTCAGCACCTCGGATGGATTCTCCAGGCGGTGGATCTCGTCCAGCACCACGCGCTGGCCCTTATGCTCTTCCAGGAAGGATTCTGGATCGTCGAACATCCGCCGCACGCGCGGACGTTCGCAATCAAAGTAGGCGATGTTTTTCAATCCCTGGCAGAGTGTCGTCTTGCCCGAACGACGCACCCCCGCGAGCCACACCACAGGCTTTTCGCGCCAAGCGGATTCAATGCGGCTTTCCCAATGGGTGCGGTGGAGCATTCAGGAAGGCTAACGTGAACTTAAACCAAACGCAACTACTTTTTCGTTTAGTAGTACGAAATGAAATTATGGTTACGTTTTGTTTCATCTTGCAAATGGTGTTCTCGGTTCAGCCATGGAATACCTTCCGCAGGCCCCAGAGGAACCCGCCCTCCTTCATCGCCAGGGCCTCCATTTCCCCGGCGTCCAGCCAGACGCCGCCGCAGGCCTCACAGCGGTCCACCCGCTGCTCGCGGTAGGTGATCTCGGAGAGTTCCGTGCCGCATTTCGGGCAGCACATCGGCTTCATCCGCTCCTCTTGTTCCTGCGCCTGGATCCGGACCATGTTCTCCTGGGCCACTTTTCTCTTCCTCTCGATTTCCTGTTTGACGAAGAAGGCTTCTTCCTGGGTGGTTGGCTTGATCGGCATTGAGTGCTCCTTTGTGAGCGGGCCTCGTCGGCCCAGTGGGTTCAGGTGAATCGTGCGAGGATTCCCTGGGTGACAAGGATGAGAGTCTCCCCGAGGATGATCAAAAGTGCGGTGTAGCCCCCCGACAAGGCCATCCCAAGCCAGCTGAAGAGGCTCTTTCGGACCATGAGACCCGCGCCCATCAAGCCCAGGGAGAGGGCTGGGATCGTGTTGCTGAATGGGACGAAGGCGAGGGGAAGCAGCAGGATCAAGCTGCTCCAGGCCACCGTCAGGCCCGCGAAGAGCATGGGGAACCGGGGCGAAGGCAAACTAAGCAGCGGCTGGCAGCGCGCCTGGATCCAGAGGGACAGCCTGGGACCCAGAGCCGAGGAGACGATCCTGGTGCGGACCCCGTCCGGCATCCAGGGCACGCGCCTGCCCATGGCGAGCTGGACCCCTATCGCGATTCCGGCGAGCCCGGCGAGGGGAGCCGCCACCATGCCGATCCCAGGAAGCAGCGCAGGAGCCGCGAGCATCAGCAGGAGCGAGCCGTAGGAGTCGCGGGAGACTGGAAGAGCCACGGACGCCATCATGGCGCGGCCCCTTCAGCGAGACCGGGGTCCTGGGGGGAGGGGCGCTTAGGAAGGAGACGCGAGGCCAGTATGGATCCGCCGACCAGGAGAGCGATCACCGCGAGGCTCCAGGCCACGGGGATCTTGATGAACTCCATGGCGAGCATCTTGAGGGCCACGAAGATCAGGACCAGACTCAGGCCCACCTTGAGCAGGTGGAACTTGTCCACCACCCCCGCCAGCAGGAAGTAGAGGGAGCGCAACCCCAGGATGGCGAAGATGTTGGAGGTGAAAACGATGAAGGGATCCTTCGTCACCGCGAAGATGGCGGGCACGCTGTCCACAGCAAAGACCAGGTCCGTGAACTCCACCGCCACCAGCACCAGCAGCAGCGGCGTGGCGTAGCGCCGGCCGTCCTTGACAACGGTGAAGGCCGGGCCGTGGTACGTCTCCACGGCGGGGACCAGTTTCCGGAAGAGCTTGAACAGCGGGTTGGCGCGCGGATCGAACGCTTGGTTGCGGAGCACCAGCATCTTGATCCCCGTGACTAGCAGGAAAGCCCCAAACAGGTAGATCACCCAATGGAAGCTCGCCAGCAGCGCGGCGCCCAGCCCCACGAAGGCCGCCCGCATCACCAGGGCGCCCAGGATGCCCCAGAAGAGCACCCGGTGCTGGTAAGCGTCGGGCACAGAGAAGGCACCGAAAATCAGGACGAACACGAAGATGTTGTCCACGCTGAGGGCTTTCTCGATGAAATAGCCGCTCAGGAACTCCATGCCCCGCTCGGCGCCGAAGCCCTTCCAGATGAGGGCATTAAAGGTCAGCGCCAAAACCACCCAGACCACACTCCAGGCAGCGGCCTCCTTCACCGTGACCTTGTGGGCCTCCCGGTGGAAGACACCGAGGTCCAGGGCCAGCATTCCCAGCACGAAGGCGAGGAAGCCCGCCCACATCCATATCGTTCCGATAGATTCCATTCAGGGGTCCTTTCTCAGGCCGCGCGGAGGTCGAAACCAACCATGGCCCGAAGCCGGGCCACCCGTGCTTCGATGGGGGGATGGGTGCTGAACCAGTTCAGGAGGCCGCCGCCCCGGAAGGGGCTCGCGATCATGAGGCTGGCCGTCGCGGGTTGCGCGGTGGGCCCTTGGACTTCGGGATCCTGCTCCCGGTCCAGGCGTAACAGAGCGAGTGCCAAGCCTTCTGGGTCGCGAGTCAGGCGCGCGGCGCCCTCGTCGGCCATGAATTCCCTGGAGCGGGAGATGGCGAACTGAATGAGGGACGCGCCAAAGGGGGCGAGCAGGGCGAAGATCAGTCCTGAAAAAAGGTTCGTTCCACCCTCTTCGTCCTGGCTGCCGCCTCCGAAGAGCGCGCCCCACTGGATCACGTTCGCCAGCAGGCTCACCGCGCCCGCCAGGCCAGCGGCCACGGTGGCGACCAGGATGTCCCGATGGAGGATGTGGCTCAATTCGTGGGCGATGACGCCCTTCAGCTCGCGGCGGGGCATGGTCTTCAGGATCCCCTCGGTGAAGGCCACCACGCCATGCGCGGGGTTCCGGCCCGTGGCGAAGGCATTGGGCGCATCGTCGGGGATCAGGTAAACCTTGGGCTTGGGGATGCCCGCCCGAGTGGCCAGCTCCGCTACATCTTGATGGAGCCAGGAGAACTCCTTCTCGGACAGCTCCTGGGCGGCCTGGAGGCGGAGCACGAGTTTGTGGCTCCAGAAGTAAGCGCCAAGATTCAGGGCGAAGGCCGCCAGGATGGCCACGCCGAGCCAGCCGGTTCCCATCCGTGCGCCGAGGGCGACCAGCAGGGAGGTGGCGAGGCCGAGCAGCAGAAAGGTCTTCAATCGGTTCACGGGATCCTCCTCAGTTCATGGCGCAGTCGAAGGAGCGGTCCACGGCCCGGCCCAGCCGTTTCGTGGCGGAATCTATGGCTGAGTGGAGATCGCCGGCCACGGCCTCGACCACCTGGAGGGGAAGTCCGAGCAAGGCGGCCTCGATGCGGCAGCGTTTGTCGATGCCTCCCACGGGCCCGTTCTCGTCGCTCATACGCACGACGACCCGTTGGACACCATCCGCCCTGTGGGAGAGGGCGGTCCTCAACCGTCTCCAAACATGTTCCCGGAGGGCCTCGGTGGTGCTGAATCCGGCGCTCCTGATCTCGATCCTCATCTCTTCATCTCCATCGCGCTCAAGGGCGCATGAAGAAGCATGGGGCGCTTGGACAATTCCATCCAATTTATAAAATGTAATGAAACCATTTGTTTTTTGAATATAATTCGATCCATGGAATGGCTGAACTACCATCACCTCTTCTACTTCTGGACCGTCGCGCGGGAGGGGACAGTGACCGCGGCGGCGGAGAACCTCCGGATCTCCCAGCCCGCCCTGAGCACCCAGATTCGGATGCTGGAAGAGAACCTCGGGGAGAAGCTCTTCCGGCGTTCAGGCCGCAAGCTGGCGCTCACGGAGGCCGGGCGTGTCGCCTTCCGCTACGCCGACGAGATCTTCACCCTCGGACGTGAGTTCCAGAACGAGCTGAAAGGCCGCCCCACGGGCCGTCCCTTGCGGCTGGTGGTCGGGGTTTCCGACGTCCTCCCCAAACTCATGGTCCACCGGCTCCTGCGCCCGGCCCTCAATCTGCCGGAATCCCTCCGCCTAAGCTGCCGGGAAAGCGGCCTTCCCCATTTACTGGGGGCACTCTTCTCCCACGAGGTGGACCTCGTGCTCTCCGATGCCCCCCTTCCGGCGCGGGGCGGACCAAAGACATTCAATCACCTGCTCGGGGAATGCGGCCTGGAGTTCTTCGGGGCCCCATCCCTTCTCCGAAGGCACCGCCGGGCCTTCCCCGCCTGCCTGGATGGCGCGCCGATCCTGCTTCCCTCGGAGGGCACCCGCATGCGTCTGGCGCTAGAGCGATGGTTCCAGGAGAAGGGGATCCATCCAGTCGTGGCTGGCGACTTCGACGACAGCGCGCTGTTGAAGACGTTTGGCGCCCAAGGCGAGGGATTCTTCGCAGCCCACTCCGCCATCGCCGCGGACCTGGAAGCAACCTACAAGGTGAAGCGCCTCGGCAGAGCTGATGGCCTCGTGGAGCGCGTCTTTGCGATCTCCACGGAACGGAAGCTCGTGCATCCCGCGGTCCTGGCCATCCTGAAGTCCGCCAAAGAGGAGGTGTTCGTCTGAAGATTCGGGGCAGCGCAGGTCCTGTTTCCGCCTGCCCTCAGCTCTTCCGCTCCAGCCTATCGCGCCTGTGCGCGCCCCTGCTCGTTCCCCTCGCAGAGGCTGGAACCCTCCTCCGCGTGGTGCTTTTCCATCACGCCGCGGCTTCCACTTCTCGGTAACGTTTCGCGATACACGAGGCCTTGCCGCGCTTTGCCTTCAAACATCCGTTCATCCGTGAACGCCTTCGAGTCACCTGTTTCACGCGGCTTCTTCTTCCTCGAACTGCAACCGCACGAGCTTGGCGTAGTGGCCGTCGAGATCCATCAGGCTACCATGGGTGCCGCGCTCGATGATGCGGCCCTGGTCCATGACCCAGATCTCGTCGGCCTCCTTGATGGTGCTCAGACGATGGGCGATGGTGAAGGTGGTCAGGCGATGGCTCACGTGCTCGATGACCGCCTGGATCTTGGCCTCG
>JANXQX010000323.1 GCA_025353305.1 Holophagaceae bacterium | reverse complement strand
CAGAACTCTTCTGATGGCGTTCTCATGCGAGGAGTGCGCCGACTTTACTATTGGCTGGTAAGCAAATTGAGTTCTGAACCACTGTTGGAGAATTACAACGGTTTTGGGATCCTCGACAAAAAGGTCGTTCGCGAGTTATCCAATCTGGATGATTTTGACCCGTACGTTCGAGGGTTTCTAGCCACCATTGGCTTTCACAGTGTCACCCTACCCTACCGGCGGGTGGGGAGAAAGGCTGGGAAAAGTTCCTATAATTTCGCCGCCTACCTGGATCTGGCGATCAACGCCATCATCAGTCATAGCATCGTTCCCATCCGCCTAGCTACTTTGATCGGGTTGTTTTTTTCCGGATTGAGCATCACGGCCTCCTTCGCCTATGCTTTAATCAAAATCTTCGATTGGCAATTCCAGGCCCCAGGCGCGACCACGACCATTGTCCTGGTGCTCTTTTTTGCAGGAATTCAGCTCTTCTTCCTGGGAATGTTGGGCGAATACATCGGTGCCATCCACTCCCAGGTACGGCGCGGACCCTTCATCATCATTCGTGAACGGATCAACTTTGATCCCTCCCAGGAGAAGCATCCAAATGGGTGATGCCGCTCATTTCCTTGGCTGGGTGGGTTTGTAGCAAGCGGATGACGGTGTTCCTGCATCGCAGTTCATTCCTGAGTTGATGTTCGATCTCCTCGGCGAATACCCAGGAAGCAATCAGGATGGCCTCGTCCTTCCCCGTAATCTCACCAGGAGAGATTACGGGTATACCTTGGAACGATTGTCCCTGAATGTTCGGATTCGAATCGATGAAGGCTACAATATTCGCCTCTCCTAGTCGGGTATTGGCAAGGAGTCTTCGAGTCAGCGTGCCTACCCCCCATACCAAAAGGGGTTGCCTCGCCTCCGCCAAAGCATCGATTCTTTGAACCATGTCGCATTCCACACGTGTGGAAGCCTCGATGTAGGATTCCAGGGCAGTGCGAGTGTCAGAGTCATGGCCCCAAATCTCAGACTCTGGCTCGGTTTTCTCGAATATCCCCCACAGTACTGGCATGGTTGAAGATCTGCTGTGCGGACGAGATTCCTGTTTCAACAGAAGGGGGCGGAATCCCTCCACCGCAAGCGCCTCCACAAGCGAAACGGGAGAGAAATAAATGACATGCTCTGTTGAAAATTGTTGAAAGGGCGCGTCAAGGTATTGCTTGAAGCCCTTGACATCAGGCACTTCAACATAGATCCGCCCACCCCGAGATAACTTTCTGTGTGTGCTTTGCAGCGCCGGCCGAAGATCGTAGAGATGTTCCAGCACTCCAATCAGAATCATCATGTCGACTGGGGAAACATCCTCCAAAAGATCATGGAGTGAACCCGTCCGGACCGGCACATCGTAAACTCTTCGAGCAGCCTCGCGACACGAGGGTGAGGGATCAAGCCCACTCACGTTGGTGAATCCTGCCTCTTTGAGCAGCCCGAGCAGCCTCCCAGTCGCGCAACCCACCTCCAAGATCCGAGCTTCTGCAAAAGGGATGAAAGGCACGAGAGTCCCGGAGATAGCCCGGAATCTATCCAGATCCTGGGAGGATTCAACTCCATCCCGGTGCTGGTATTCATATTTTGAAAGGTCACGGTAATAGGAGTCGAAGTCGGCTTGGCTCGGAATCCCATCTGCAAACCCGCACCCACAAACATTGCATGTAACAACCTTGTACCCACTCAGCAGGTTCTTCCCTGAAAATGCTGAAAAAGTTTGATGAAAGAGAATCGTACGACTCTCGCTGCGGCACACGGGGCAGGGACGTAGCACGGATTCCACGGTCAGTTCACGAGGCGTGCGTGTGGAACCGCATAACAAACGAGATCCCACACGTCAAGGAGTTGAGGGCGAAGAAAGAAACAATATCGATTCGAGGCGGCCCGGATGAGTTCAGGAACGCGCCAGAGATGGTCCTGCCGATGATAGGAACAAATGGCCAAGGCAGGCGCATCCTGTTCCAGGATTCTCCGGGCTCCGCGCAGAGCCGCGGGTTCGGAGCCTTCCGTGTCCATCTTGAGATAGGTTGCAGCCATGCCCTGGCAGACTTCATCAAGGGAAACGGATTCCACCTCCATGGATCCGCTGCCAACGAAGGAAGCCTCGTTCCCCATGGCATCGAAATGAACAATCTCCCGGCGCGCACCTACTGCCTGCCGATACAGATCGATCCGCTTGGCCTGATGGTCAGGAAGACCTGTCACGTAGTGCTCTAACTTTTTGAAATTTTTCGGATCGGGCTCAAAGGCTACGATGCGCTGAAATTGGCCATTTCTATGATGGAGAAATCGGCTGATCGTATCCCCGTCAAAGGCGCCACAGTCCACAAAAATTTCATCATCTCGGGTCAGGAAGATGTCAGTGGGGAAGTAGATCTCTGTCTTCACCGGCTTTGGAAGACAGTCGAAATCGTGATGGAGGCGCCATCGTACCTGCGCGACATACTCCTGCCTAGACCTCTCGTCCTCCCAGAGACCGAAAACGGCGCGGACCGTATCCGCGTCCTCCAGCACTCGATGAGGAAGATCCATGGCGTAATGCGGTAAAAAGATGTCTGGATGTTTCCAAAAAAGGAGTCCAAAAGGTACAACCCGAAAACACCCCAGGCTCAGGAGTTGGGCGCGGCGCTGACCCATCGTGTCACAGCCCTCGCCCGTCCAGATGGTTACGATGAAGGCTGCGGAAGAGAAGCGTGCTGCCGCATCAGCCGGAGCGAGCAAGGGGATACCTTCGATTTCGGTGCCCCAAAGTTTTGGATTGTTGTCCGCGAAGGCGATAGGTGGAATCCCAAGACGCTTGAGCCCACGCATGGCCATTCTTCCTAGGTTCCCGGCACCGAAAAGAACAAGCGGAGTTCCAGAGGGCACAACCTCGTCGAAAGCTGTTCGTTCTCTCAAGGTGGCTGCGCCAACACCTTCGGAAAGAAGTTCCTCAAGCTGCGAAATCAGGATGTCTTCAGACATGAATCACCGCCGATCCACTGAATGCATTCGCTCGGCTCACCAGCACGTGCGCCCCCCGTCTACAATCAGATTTGCGCCAGTCATATAGGACGATGCGTCAGAACAAAGGAATAGGATGGCCCCCAAATATTCGTCCGGATGCGCCATCCGCCCCATGGGAATGAGGTTGGCAAGGCGCTGCACGAAAGCCTCAGGTTGATTCGTGAAAATCCCACCCGGCGAAATCGCGTTCACCCTCACCCCTTGGGCCGCCCAATAGGTCGCCAGATACCGGGTCAGCCCAATTAGCCCTGCCTTCACCACCGAGTAGGTGACTGGTTTGACAGGCTGCCGATCCTCCGGTAGGCCCTCTGCCCGATAGATTCTTTGATCTGGGCCGATCAAGGCGAGATCTGAAGCGACATTGACGATAACTCCTCGATTCCTTCGGGCCATCTCCCCACCAAATACTCGGCTGCAAAGAAATGCTCCTTTTAGCCCCACTGCCAGATCCTGATCCCATTGGGTTAGAGGGAAGGTCTCCAACCTTGACCATTCCGTCCCCGATCCGGCTTCCATCTTCGGGTTGTTGGCTGCGTTGTTAATGAGAATGTCCACTCGGCCATACCGTGAAAGGACTTCCTCAAGGGCGTCCTCCAATTCTGATTCCTGGGTGATATCCACGCGGAGGATGCATCCTTTGGACTCTCGGATGCGCTCCTGCTCCTCCTCCGATAGGGTTGTCCCAGGGAGGTCAAGAACTACCGGAATTCCTCCTGCATCAGCGACGATCTCGGAATGTCGCCGCCCCATGAGGCCCAACCCCCCTGTAATAATCGCCACTCGCCCATCCAGACCGAAGATCGCCGACAGTTGATCGTTCATGCAGGTTCCTCTTCGAGGGTCATGGGTTGGCCACTGCTCATGGATTCTTTCGCAGCCAATGCCACCCTCATGCTGCGCAGCCCTTCATCGAAGGAGATGAGGGCCGGTTCCTTCTTGGTGATGCAATTGAGGAAGTGCGAGGCCTCATCCAGAAACAGTTGATTCCGAGGGAAATCCGGGAAGGACACTATCTCAGCCACGCCACCATGGTCGTCATAGAGTGTCGCCGTTGAGGCGCGTAAATCCATCACTGCCTTGCCGGCATCCCCGATGACCTGGCAGGTTCGACTCGGGGGTCTTTGCAGATAGTCCAGATGGAGATGGATCGGAATGGTCTGGCCGTCCACACGCGTCTCCATCAGCAGGCTGGCGGTATCTTCCACATTCACCTCAAGGCTGCTCAGATGCCCACCCACAGCGAAAACCCTGTTAGGCCATCCGAACAGCCAACCCAGGTAGTCGATTTCATGAATCTGGGAGAGGACCACCCCTCCACCCAATTCCGAACGGGAAGCGTACATCTGCCGATAATCCTCATAACGGTGCCACCCCGGTAGGTACTCACCCACTTCCGCGCGCACAGCTATAATCCGCCCCACACGGTGATCCTGGACCCATTCGTGGAGTTTCGTCAGGAGTGGATGAAAACGGAGTTGGTAGCCGACCATTGAGACCAACCCCTTGGTTTTCACGATGGCCAGCAGTTCCTTTACCCCTTCCAGGGAGTGAGACAAGGGTTTCTCGATGAACAAATGGCAACCCGCTTGAGCAAGCCGAATGGCCACGGGGATATGAAGACTTGTGGGATTGCAGACAAAGGCAGCCTCCGGACACAAAGCGAGGGCATCTTCAAGACTCTGGAATACCCGGATCCCGAACTTGGCGGCTACCTCAGTCTCTGGCTCTATTTCCAGTTGGTCGGTCAACGTGTGGTTCAGCCCGCGAACGCGAAAGGCCGATAGTTCCGAATATGGCCCCAATAGGGCTCGAAGGTTTCGTACGTGGCGTTGGCCAATCCCGCCCAGGCCCACAACCAGAACTTTCATCAGGTACACCCCTCCATCTAGGACAACCTGTTCAATACAAATCTTCGGTTGAGTTTTCCCCACTCAACCTCATCACCGGCCTCACCTCTGGCCACCTGAAGGATGAAATCTCCGCTATACCCCACAGATCGCAGAGCCCTGAAAAGGGCTTCAAAGTTTGTGTTTCCCTGCCCCAGTGGCACCGTGCCACCACCAAGAATGCGATCCTTGATATGGACGGACCCGATTCGGGATCCATAGGCGGAGAACTCTTCTGCGGGATTGTATCCAAGGGAGGCACTGTTGCCAGAATCGTAATTGACCTTAATCAAAGGAGAAGGAAGTCTTGCCAGGAGTTCGGAAAAGCTAGTTGGGGAAAGCGAGGTCTCCAGGTGGATCTCCACACCCGTTTCTTCAGCCATAGGAATGACCTGCTCCAAAGCATTGACGGCCTGGTCCATTTCCTCTTCAGAATTCATCTGAGAGATATCAACAAAGGGGAGCACCACTCGGCTAACACCCAATGCTTGACTTTGACGGAGCAGCCATTTCAGAACCTTGATTCGATGTTCGAGTTCCTTGGGGCTCGTCCGCACCAACGGAAAGTCCATGAACCAATCCGCACAGGCAGAGAAAATACCCACGCCTGTGGATTCAGCGAGGGCGCGCATCGATTCAAGGCCCTCATCCGTGGCAATGGGATTTACGTCCGCCCCAAACGAATCGTAGATCCATTCAATACATTCCAGACCGGCTTGCGCAGCGCGCCCGAATTCCTCGGCCCAATTCTCCCTTGGGAAGGATTGGATCCGGCTCTCCGTTGGCTCCACCATTCGCCCCTGCATGACGCCGATCCGCATATCACAACCCTCAGTCTTCCAGAACGGGGATAAGCATATTGGCCGCGAATTCATCGCGATCCAGGAATGGCCAGAGGTCCTCCAGCGGTCTACTGACCATGGAACCATCAGGGCGAACCACGGTTGAGACTCTAGGCGCGACCACTTGGTCCGGATCCATCATAACCTCGCAAACCATCGGCCCAGGGTGGTCTAGCACCTCTCTAACCCGATCCCTCAGTCCCTCCTGGTTTGTGATCCGGAGGGTTCGGATTCCGTATGCTTCCGCCAAGCGCAGTGTGTCAGGTAGCCCTAGCCCACTTGAATCATCGCAAGCCACAAGATGTCCATTGAAGTGGTTCCGTTGCATGGATCGTATGGAGCCGTACCCCTGATTGTTGAGCACAAAATACTTGATGGGCAGGCCAAGGCGAGCTACCGTAGCTAGTTCTTGAATGTTCATCTGGAACCCACCATCCCCATCCACAGAAATGGTGCGTTGACTTCCTCCTGCCAGACAGGCTCCCAGAGCAGCAGGAATCCCGAACCCCATCGCGCCCAACCCTCCGGTGCTGAATACCCGTTGTCCCCGTTTCATCTTGAATGCAATCCAGAATGTATCGATGGCGGCTCCGGAACTGCCAGGTACAAATAGATCCCTCTCAGTGGATTCCTCTGCAATTACTTCTGAAAGGACGAAGGAGTTCACGAATGCAGCTGTGTTACGCCATTCCGGAAGCACCACCGGATAGCGTTCCTTCCATTCCTTACAACGATCCAACCAAGGGGTTCTGTCCCTCTGGGAAATCTCTCCCACTTGGGCTAAGAGCCCCGAGATAAATTCGCCGGCATCCATGTTGACAAGCAAGTCCACATTCATGCGGAGCTTGCCCAACTCGCTAGGATCTATATCCACCACCACTTTGCGAGCACCCCGAGCGAACCTGGACTGGTCAAAACCCGTCACTGCCGCATCGAGTCTAGCGCCAATGCACAAGAGGAAATCCGCATTCTGAACTGTGAAATTCGACCCACGTGAGGCAATGGTTCCAGGTTTCCCAAAAAAGAGATGGTGCGCATCGTACAGGAGGTCAGCACCCATCCACGTGGCGAGAACTGGAATACCAAGGCGCTCGACAAGATACATGAGATTTATTGAAGCTCCAGAGAGGCGGACGCCATTCCCCACTAGTAGAACCGGACGCTCCGAAGCATTAAGCATTTTGAGGGCTTGCCCAGCGAGAGTGTGAACAATTCCTTGCTCAAGGATGTCTGGCTTCGCTTCGTAGCCGCCAAGTTCCAAGGGCTCGATTTGGGCAGCCTGCACATCTAACGGAATATCGATCCATACCGGTCCTTTTCGTCCAGAGGTTGCTACAGAGACAGCCTTCTCGAGGTGGTACCGAATGGATGCAGGATCCGTCACAGTAACGGCGTATTTAGTAATGGATTGCACGATAGTGACGATATCCAATTCCTGGGGTCCCAACTGGCGGACTCCCAGGTCGCGCTTCATGTCAGCCCGCTTAACTTGGCCGGAAAAGAAAAGGCAAGGCGTGGATTCAAGCCAAGCTCCAGCTAGCCCGGTGATCGCATTCGTTCCTCCTGGCCCCGTAGTAACCATCGCCACACCAAGGCCTCCGGTGACCCGTGAGTAGGCTTCTGCGGCGATGGCGCAAGCCTGCTCATGAAGGCAGCAAACATAGTCGATGCCTTCACAGCGGCCCACCGAGTCATTCAGATGCATGGCTCCGCCGCCAGGAAGCAAGAAGATATGGCGGACACCATTTGCCACAAGGAATTCGCAAACGAAATCAGATAGTTTCAATGGTGTTCCACCTCAACCTCGAGCAGCCGATCAATAAGTTCCCTCACAACGCCCTGCCCTCCTCCACATTGCATTACCCAGTTGGCCTTGGCCTTCACTTTTGAATGGGCATCGGAAGGGCATGCCGAAAGGCCTGCGATCTCCATGGCAGAGAGATCATTGATGTCATCCCCCATGAAACAGATGGATTGGAGGGAAAGGTTTTCCTTTTCCGCAAAAGCGCGAAGCGCGTCACCTTTTTCCCGACATTTTCCATGAACCTCATGGATTCCTAGTTTGCGGGCCAAACTGTCCAGAAGTGGCCCGTCTTCTCCAGAGATCAAGGCAAACCGCAGGCCAGCCTTCCGTCCCAGAGAAACGGCCATCACATCCCGAAAAGAGAATCGCTTCAACTCATTGCCATCAGTACCCAGCCAAAACCCACCGTCCGTAAAAACGCCATCCACGTCCAGTGCGATCGCTTCAATGGTCATCACCGCTCAGGCCCCCACGCGGCGGAGCTTCTTCATCACAGCAATCTCACGCTCACTGAGCTTCTTCACGTCGCTGCCCATCGAATCTTCGACGAGGCGTATATCGCGTACGAGGCGCTGCACGCCGCTCGGTCCCAGAGAGGCAGCCTGATCTGAGCCGTACATGGTGCGATCGAGGGTGATGTGACGTTCGACCCAGCATGCGCCGAGCGCAACCGCAGCCACCGAGGATGGCAGGCCGGTTTCGTGACCGGAGTAGCCGGTGGGCACGCCAAATCGTTCCCGGAGCTTGGGCATCATCCGAAGGTTGATCTCATCGTAGTGGGAGGGGTAGACGCTGCACGTATGAAGAAGGATCAGTTGATCCTTGCCGAGCACCTGCACTGCGTGGTCGATCTGCTCCATCGTGCTGCCACCCGTGGAGAGGATGAGCGGGCGGCCCATCTTGCGATGGTGCTGCAGAAGCAGGTCGTCCGTCAGCGACGCCGACGCAATCTTGTAACAGGGAGGGTTGAACTTCTCCATGAAGTCGACCGATGCCTCGTCCCAGCAGGACGCAAACCACTCGATCTCGGCCTCTTTGCAGTAGCTGTCGATCTGCTTGTACTGGATGGCGTTTAACTCGAGTCGCTGCTTCTGCTCTCGGTTGGTCATTCCCCACGGGCTCTCGCGCGGCTTGTCAAGCTCATCCTTCGTGTACACGACTTCGAGGGTGCGCTTCTGGAATTTCACGGCGTCGAAACCGGCCTCGGCGGCGAGTTCGATCAGCTGCTTTGCAATCTCGAGATCACCGTTGTGGTTGATCCCAATCTCGCCCACGAGATAGCAGGGGTGGCCATCGCCGACC
>JANXQX010000298.1 GCA_025353305.1 Holophagaceae bacterium | reverse complement strand
GCTTCCGAAACTCCCATGGGCGCCCCGGTCACCCTCACCGTACCCGAGGACACGCCATCCAAGGCCAGTTCCTGGAACCTCGCCGCCACACGCTGAGCGTGGATGAGTTCTACCTGGCCGTCCGCATTGACTTCAGGTTCCCCCCCCTTGGTCAACTGGTGGCAGAAAGTTGCGAAGGCGCTGTTGTAGAAAGGCATTCCACCTTCTCCAAATAGATGGGGGAGGACCACATCCACATAGCGAGCACCCCGCTCCCGGGCCCACGCTGCCAGGAGCCGGGATGCTTCTCGTTTTGATCCCCCAAAAGCGCTATCACCAAGGCTATGGATGGAATTGGCGAACAGAATGGTAGGGGCGATACCTCGAAGATCAAGCGCAACCATGAGCTTCCGAGCCAATTCAATATTAGTTTCGTAGACCTCGGAATCGCGGCCACGATTCATTCCAGCCAAGTGAAAAACAACCAATGGCGAACCAATCGCCTGCGCCAGGAATTCGCTAGATACAAAGTCCGATTGGTATACTGGCCTTGAATCTAGCCCATAGGCGTGTTTGAGATGGCAACGAAAATGCCAGCCAAGAAAGCCCTCGGCACCTGTGATTGCAATACTATTCACAACTTCCTGTACCATATTTCCAATCCAATACATTCCAATCAGTCTTCGTTTGAATTATAAGCTAACCGTATTAAGTTAAATCAATTATTGAGAATATAGAGTATTTAATGAATTGTTGATCGGATGTAAGCTATCCACACCATCCGGGTAAAGAGTTTGTTCATGCTTTTTAATTTGTTCTGGAGTAAATCTCATTTTAAGGACCTTGGCTGGGTTACCTCCTACTATCGCATAGGGTAATACATCTTTAACAACTATACTCCCGGCTGCCACAATCGCCCCCCGCCCAACCCGCACAGGCGATAGGAGGATGACGCCATGCCCGATCCAGACATCATCTTCAAGAATTATCTTGAATTTGTCACCACGCCCAGAATCCCACATCGCCTTGCCGACTTGGTCAAATCGGTGATCATCACTATTTAGAAAGGCTACGTTACAGGCGATCAGGACTTTCTTACCAACTTCCGTATCGGCCTGAAAGAGACACCCATGTCCAATCCCAACAGAGTCCCCCAAAATGATGTGGTGGTGTGGAGACCAAAAACGAGTTGACCATTGGCAATGCGTGCCTTTCCCTACTTGCACCCATGGGTAACGAAGCTGAAAGATAAGAAAATTACGAATTTCATTGAGAAGCGATTTTATCCCTCGCCCAAGCATCAAACACTTCCCCTATTCTGGAACAGCCTTCGTATTCTATTCCACATTGAGTTCAGTCTCCGAATTCGGTTGAAGTGGACTGATGACTATTGGTAGAGACGGGCGGCGAGCTTTCGGTAATCTAGAATTCCTTTTGCCAACCTCTCCGAATTCCAGCTCATAATTTTTAACACATCTGGATTGCGAGAGATTTTCAAGAAGTATTGAGCCATGTCTTCAATGCTTTCTGCGAAATAACCATTGCCGTCCAGGTATGGGATATGGCTCCGATGCGGATAAAGCATTACAGGGCAATATGCGCAGATCGCGTTCTGCATCGTTGCTGATTGCCCCCCTGGCTGCACATACATATCGCAGGCACATAGGTATCCTAGAAGCTCTTCGGCGTTCTTCCAGCCAAGGAAAGAGATTCTCTTGTCAGCTTGGATTAATGGGTCAATCCTAACTTTGATCTCGTCTGGCATTGAACCAATCAGCACAAGTCGAAATTTATCATCTTGTATTCTCGAAAACGCTGTCAGGATGTCCTCGGTACGTTTCAACCCATCCATTTTACCCGTATGGATGAATAAGATATTGTCATCCTTGAGGCCCAAGTCGAGCCTTCTTGAATCCCTTCTCTGTTTTCTTTCCTCTGTGTCGAGGACAATGCCTCCAAGTGGAAAAAATTCCATATCGGATTCTGGAATCCCATAGTTCTCAACAAGAAAATCTTTAGCCTCCAAGGAGATATAGAATACCCGATCAACGTATGGAATGACTCTCTGAAGGATCCCTCGGTATAACATTCGGTGGAGCAACCACTTCGAGACGAAGTTTGTCCCGCTATTATTCCAGTGCGAATGGCTATCAACGAAGAAACGCACACCTGGATGCTCCCTTTTGTAACGGGCCACGGTCAGGAGTTCCATTGCTGCAGCTCCATGAAATAAGATCACATCTGGACCGAACTCCTCCATAAGAGCGTAAACCCCAGAATAGGACCGTATCTTCCTCATGGCGAAGTGGGGTAGCCATGTCGCATAAGGAACTCTCTGCACCTCGATTCCATCTTGATTCAGGTATTTACTAGGAGTGAGATACCCGAGTTGTTGATTGTTGATGTAAGTTTCTGTTGATGCAATTATCTTCACATCATGACCATCTGCTGCATTTTGTTTGGGCAAAAGATTTTCTTGGTAACTGTAATTATCTATATAAAAATTAGATAGCATCATGTGTAATATTTTCATTTAACTCTGCTTTAGGAAAGGGACAGTTCTTGTTACCTCAATCATGGGTAACCCCAAAATCACGGTTCCAAATGATCAAGTTAATTATTCTCCAGGCATGTGGAGGCCACCTGCCATGGGAGTTGATGGCCGCAAGCACCTCTTGTCGAAAGTTTGATAAGTATGGCAAGTCCATCGCTTCGCCCTCTTTCAGGGTGGAATCGACAAATGGCTGCAATGCAGAAAGCCAATCCCGCTCAGGAGTTCCGAACCCAACCTTTTCCCGGTCGATGATTTGATCCGGCACCAGTCCACGCATGGCGGTCTTCAAGACTGCTTTAGTGACACCAAGGGGAGAAATCAAATTGTCGGGTGCTAGGGAGAATGCCATCTCGGCCAGCCGGGGATTACAAAAGGGGACGCGGCTTTCGATGGAAAACCACATGGAGTTCCGGTCCTCGTAGCGGAGCAATTCAGAAAGCGACCCCTTCGTAACAGCGATAGCCATCTCCTCCTTTAATGCATTCCTCCCCTGGCCCGCTGGCCGTTCGATAGCTTGAGCCCCGTGATCACGGAACCATCCACGATTCAACCACCGAGGGAAAAGTGGTTCCCCTACGAGGGCGCGAAAGAATGGTCGTAGAGACTCGGGCAGCATTCGCCCGAAGCTGAATGCAAGCATTCGGGGGAAATTAGAACTCATGTTTCCAGGAACACCCTTTAACACAGGCATAGCTCTCAGCGGGGCTCCGCTGGACAAGAGGGAAGTGATCTTTGCCCCGATAAACGAATAATACCCACCAAATAGTTCATCAGCCCCCTGGCCATCTAGCATGACTTTCATGCCATTCTCTCTCGCGAGCCGGAAAACTCTGTGTTGGGCATAAACGGTAGGACCAGCGAAAGGGAACTCTTGGCATCGGACCAGTTCCTGTAGGTCAGAGGCAAACTCCCCAGGCGTGGGTTGGACGGAGTGAACGTTCACTCGAGCGGCTTCGCAGGCAATATTCACAAATCGTTGTTCACTTAGCACAGGGTCATCAGTAATAAAGGAAAAGGTCTCAATGGGAATGTCGTCCCCAAGGGCATTCTTCATGAGCATTAGAATCGCTGTGGAATCGAGCCCCCCAGAAAGACATGTACCCAAGGGCACATCACTGCGTAGGTGCATGCGCACGCTTTGATCGAGCAATGTTCTGGTCCGGTTCACAGCCTCTTGAGTTCCAAGTTTCCCAACGGTTCCAGGGTCAATATCCCAATACTTCTGCATTTGCAGGCTCCGTTCCCCGAAAGGAAGGATGGCCAGGCTCCCTCCGGGAAATTCCTGAATCCCCCGAAAAAGAGTCTGCTCTGCGCCATCCACCATGCCAAAACGAAGGTAGTTGTAGAGGGCTTGAGGATGAACCCGCCGCTCCACGCCTGGATAGGCCAGAAGTGCGCGAACTTCGGAAGCGAAGAGTATCGCACTGGGGGTGTGTGCAATGTATAGCGGCTTAATGCCAAAGTGATCACGGGCGAATACCAACCGCCGCTGGATGAGATCCACGAGGCAGAAGGCGAACATACCAATGAACCTCTCCACGGCCGACGGCCCCCATTCTTGGTAGGCAGCTAGAAGGACTTCCGTATCCGTCCGGGTGTGAAACAAATGTCCCTTAGCCTGAAGTTCTGATCGCAATTCCACATAGTTATAGATTTCTCCATTAAAGATCACCCAGAGAGTCCGGTCAGCGTTAGCCATGGGCTGGTGACCAGCCTCCCCCACATCCAGGATGGAAAGGCGGCGATGCCCTAGGCAAAGATCGAATGCAGCGCCATCAGCCTGGGCCAGCGGAGGCAGACCAAGGCCCGGAAGGGTATCTGGGCCAGCGCATGCTTGGTGAATACCCGATCTGGTATTGAACAGCAGCCATCCCTCGTCATCCGGCCCACGATGGCGAATAAGGTCCAAGGCTCTGCCCGCTTGAACTAGATTGACGCAATCTTGGCCCAAATTCAGAATGCCAAACAGACCGCACATATAGATGCTTTAAATCCTTATAGGGGCTTGATTGGAAGGCTTTTTGATTTTTTTATCAGTGAGTATTCTTGGATTGAAAATTGTAGAGGTGGTTTGTGCAAGTATCATTTCCCATAACGTTCTTTTTTTCATTCGCCACTGAAATTGAATACCTCAGAGCAACCCGGTAACTTCCAGTGTAGCCCAGGCTATGTAATTCTGAATACCCCGACTCAGGTCTATTGAAGGTTTATAACCCAGATAAGTGTTGGCTTGGGTGAGATCTGCCAGACTGTGTCGAACATCGCCTGGACGTTCGGGGCCATGCTCAATAAGCGGAACCGGATGGCGGTCCTTGGAGATGATGGCGATGAGTTGGTTGATCGTCACACAGGTACCGCTGGCGATGTTGAATGCCCCACTAACCCCATGAGTGGCGGCAGCCTTCAGGTTGGCTTGCACAATGTCATCCACATGGACAAAGTCCCTGGTCTGCTCGCCATCCCCAAAGATAGTAAGGGGTTCACCACGGAGCATACGGAACACGAAGATAGGGATGACATTTCCATAGGCATCGAAACGCTGGTTTGGCCCATAAACATTGAAATAGCGGAGGCAAACTGCTTCGATATCGTACAGCTTGGCATATGCTAGGCAGAGTTTCTCTTCGCACAATTTCGTGCACCCATATGGAGAATCAGGTTCGACCGGATGATCTTCACGAATGGGTAAAGTTTTCAACTCGCCAAAGATTCCGGCCGAGGATGAAGTCACCACCTTACGAACCCCCGTCTTCCGCGCAGCCTCGAGGACCCGTAATGTCCCAAGCACATTGATTTCAGCATCTGTGATGGGTTCATCGATGGATCGCTTGTTGCCAACCGAGGCCGCCAAGTGAAACACCGTTTCGGCGCCTTGCATGGCTGCTTGAACTAAAGCCTGATTCCGGACATCTCCCCGGACGAACCGTACCTCGGGAATGCATGCAAGATTCTTGATGTACCCTGACATCAGGTTGTCAAGCACGGTAACATCATGCCCTGTATCAACCAAATGGCGAACTAGGTTGGACCCGATGAAGCCAGCGCCCCCGGTTACTAGTACTTTCTTGGTTGCCATCTATACCTTCTCCGACCTGATTAAAAATGAGGATAACACCCGTGAAGATGCTATTCGAGGGACAGACTTGACGACTCGCACTTCGATGTAGGAGGTTGATTTTATAAGATATCAAGGCTGACCATTTTACTTTGCCACGGTACCTCTCACAGAAGTAAGTCCGGGTGTTCCCCAAGATCAAGGGGGGTAAAAACGAAGCGATTGGATTCCCTATTCTCTACGTTATGAATTATCATGAGAAACACCAAGACATGAGAACTGACCATCTAGCCAAAGACGCAAGCATGATCAATCCAATGGTCTCGATTGTCATACCTGTCTATAATGGCACAAACTACTTGCGTGAGGCCATAGAGAGCGCATTGGCCCAGACCTATCCCGAAATCGAGATCATAGTTGTTAATGATGGTTCGACTGATGATGGGAAAACTCGTGAAGTGGCATTGTCCTTCGGAGACCGTATCCGATATTTCGAAAAGGAAAACGGAGGAGTAGCGACAGCGCTGAACCTCGGCATCCGTGAAATGAAAGGTCAATACTTTTCATGGTTGAGTCATGATGATGTTTACTATCCCGAGAAGATCACCCGTCAGATGGCCCACCTCAGAGTGTTGAACGACGACAAGACGGTACTTTTCTGCAACTGCCATATTATCGATCAAGCTTCCCACATCATCGGTACAGGAGTCGTAGAGGAATCCCTGCTCGGGAATTCGATATTGCTGGTAGTTGGAACCTATGTCGGCGGTTGCTCCCTGCTGATTCCAAAGGAAGCCTTTGAATGTGCTGGGGTTTTCAACGAGTCATTAAGGAATAGCCAGGATAACGAGATGTGGCTCAGAATAGCGATGGAAGGTTATAATTTCCAATATTTACCAACTATTCTTATAAAATCACGTACACATTCTGAGCAGGGATCACGTGCAGCGAGTATAAGACAAGCTAAGGAAACTCCTGCTTTTTATCTATGGGCCTTGGAATATGTCGGGAAACACAATCGAGTGGAAAATGCCACATGGCTTTTTATTATATTATTCAAGAAACGTATGTCGTCACTGATTGGCCACTTCTTTCGCCTAGTGAGTTGTGACCAATCGTTTTATTTTGCTTCATCTTCAATTTTTAAGAGTATGTTGAACATCACAAAGTCGAAAATCATGAAAGAGCTACTCCAGTACCGAGAATAGATTGGTTCATGGGCACCGACAAGAATAATAGCTTCCATGGTTCCTCCTATTATTGGAAAAATCGGTTCCTCGCTGAATCAGGTCTGAAGTTCCATATTCATCCAGCGAGAAATTCCACACCCTGCTTGGTTCTGCGCGGAATAGGGGTGCTTGGATTCTGACTACAGGGCAGGATTGAGGCCCAGAAGGTCGAAGGCCTTCTGCTGGAGGGGGCTGGGGGTCGGATAGAGGGTCAGCGTGGCCTTCTCGGCCTGGCTGAACCGCAGGGTGTTGCGGGTATAGGCGGCGAGTTCGCGTAGGAGGTCGCGGTAGCGCTGGACCTTCATGCCCTCATCGTTCAAGCCCGTAGCCTTCTTTCCACCGTGGGCCTTGGGGGCTTTCTCGGCCCAGAGGATCGGTTCCCAGGCCCGCCGCAGATGCCACTCCACGTGATAGGCCAACATGCAGAGAAAGACGTGGGCGCGGACTCGGCCTTCGAGCCGGTGATGAATCGGCCTGATCTGCAGGTCCACGGCTTTGAGGCTGCGGAAGGCCCGCTCG
>JANXQX010000288.1 GCA_025353305.1 Holophagaceae bacterium | reverse complement strand
TCCGTCCCAGCACATCCAGCGTCCGCTCCAGAACCGGACGAAGCCCCACCGTCTCGCAGAACGCCGCGAACACCGCGATCCCACCCCAGGCAGTGATCGGCTTCCGGGTGATCCCGAGCTGGATCTCACCCCCACCCGAAGCGGTAAACTTGGGCTGCACCGATTGGTCCGCCATCTGATCCTCCCGTTTGTTTCGCAACTACAGGAAAATCAATCGCTCCAATCGGTGCAACCTCTTTCGATCGGGTTCAACTGCGGAATCCGGTCTCAAATCACGGGCCTCGTTTGTGGAGTTCGCGTTGAAGCTATTCAAGATCCCATCACACAAAAAATCAGATGTCTCGACAAGCTGATCGACGAGCTCGCAAAGGGCAAATCGATGGACAAGATTTTGCGCCAATAACTAGCAATCAACCAGATGGCAGACTTTATCGCCAGCTGCCTGACCTCCCCCTCAACTCGGACCCTGCCTGCATTGCCTTCCGTCCTCTCTCTAATTCTCACTTCCCCGGCTTCGCTCAGCGCCTCGTTGCAGGCTGTGCCGATTCGCTTCATTCGTCAGGCGCCCTTCCGTGGAATGGATGCATAGAGATCAAGATAGTCCCTGGCAGGACCTTCCCAGCCGAATTCCGCCGCCATGCCCCGCCGCTGGATCTGCCGCCAGACGGCGGGATCGCGGAACAGGGCCAGGGTGTTGTTGATCGCTTCGCCCAGGGCCCATCCGTTGTCATCGTCGAACTGGAAGCCCGTGGCGGTGCCATCCGCCAGCGTTTCCAACGACACGCCCACCACGGTGTCCGCCAGGCCCCCGGTGCGTCGCACCAGTGGAATGGCGCCATAGGCCTGGGCGTAGAGCTGGGTGAGGCCGCAGGGCTCCTGGCGCGATGGCACCAGCAGCACGTCCGCCGCGGCGAAGGCCTGGTGGGCCAGGGCCTCTTCATAGCCGATGAACACGGCCACGCGGCCGGGGTGGCGCCGGGCCGCCTGGCGGAAGGCTTCCTCCTCCTGGAAATCACCCGTGCCGATCACGGCCAATTGGGCGCCTCGGGCCACCAGATGATCCACGTTGTCCAGCACCAGATCCAGTCCCTTGAGCGGATCCAGGCGGCTCACAGCCACAAATATAAGCGCGTCAGGATCCTCCTGCAGTTCCATCCGGCGTTGGAAATCATTACGGTTCGGCGCCCGGCGGGCCGGATGCTTCAGGTCGTAGTGGCTGACGAGGTGCGGGTCCTTTGCAGGGTTCCAGATCAGATGGTCCACGCCGTTGAGGATCCCTCGCAAAGAACCATTCCGTTGCGCCAGCAGGCTTTCCAGTCCGTGTCCGCCGGCCTGCTGGATCTCACGGGCATAGGTGGGGCTCACGGTGCTGAGGCGGTCGGCAAGTTTCAAGCCGGCCTTGAGGAAGCCGATGTCGCCCATGAATTCAACGCCATCGGGAGCGAAGGCGCGGCGCGGAAGCCAAAGGTCGTCCCGCATCGAGGCCGGGAATCGCCCCTGGTAGGCGATGTTGTGGATGGTCATCACCGTGGCTGGCCGTGGGGCGTCACCGTAGGCCACGTAGGCGGGCATGAGCCCCGTGGGCCAGTCGTGGCCATGGAGGACCTGGGGCCGCCACCCCTCGGCATCTCCGGCCCGGCCCAGGTGCGCGGCCGCCCAGGCCAAGGCCGCAAACCGGCGGGCGAGGTCCTCCGGGTGGCCGTAGGGACTGCCGGGCCAATCGAAAAAGGCTGGCTGGTCGAGCAGGTACAGTGGAAGTCCGGGGGCATCGGCCCGCAGGATCCGGGCGGGCCCACCCCCCATGAGATCAGGGAAGGCGGCGGTTTCGCCCTGGATTTCGACCGCGGCGCGAAGCCCTGGATAGGCCGGCAACAATAGGCGGACGTCGGCTCCCTGCACACGCAAAGCCCGTGGCAGGGCCGCCATGACATCGCCCAGGCCGCCAACCTTGACATAGGGGAACAGCTCGGACGCGACGAACAGGATGTCCAAAATCTAGCGCTCCAACCGGGTCTGCCGTTCCAGCCGCTCCAGCATTGGCTGGGAGACGAGGGTGACGCCCCCCTCGGTGCGGCAGAACCGGCGGGCGTCCTCCTCGGGATCCTCGCCCACCACCAGGCCTTCAGGAATGCGACAGTCCCGGGCCAGGATGCAGCGGCGCAACCGGGCATGGCGCCCGATATCGCAGTCCGGCAGCACCATGGCTCCGTCGAGCCGGGCGTGGGAGTGGATGGAGACGCGGCTGGAGAGCAGGGAATGATGCACATGGGCGCCGGAGATGATGCACCCGCCGGACACCAGGCTGGAGAGGGCCACACCATTGCGCATCTCGCCGGCGTGGACGAATTTCGCGGGCGGCAGTTGTTCCTGGTGCGTGGTGATGGGCCAGCTCGTGTCATACAGGTTCAAGGCTGGGCGCACCGTGGTGAGGTCCATGTTGGCCTCCCAATAGGAATCCACACCGCCCACATCCCGCCAGTAGGGTTCCGGATGCCCTTCGTTCGGGATGCAGCTGCGCTCGAAACGGTGGGCGAAGATCTTTGCGTCCTGCACCAGCTTGGGGATGATGTCCTTGCCGAAATCGTGGCCGGAATCCGGATCCTCAGCATCCCGCATGAGGGCCTTGTAAAGGAATTTGGCATCGAACAGGTAGATGCCCATGGAGGCGAAAGCCCGGTCGGGCTTGCCCGGGATCGGTGGCGGATCCTCCGGCTTCTCAACGAAGGAAATGATGCGGTCCTCCTCGTCCACCTGGGCGATGCCAAACCCCCGGGCCGCCAGCCGCGGCACTTCCAGGCAGGCGATGGTCATGTCCGCCCCGTGGTTGAGATGGTCCTGAAGGAAAATCTTGTAGTCCATGCGATAGACATGGTCGCCCGCGAGGATCAGCACGGTCTTGGGATTGGCCGACTGGATGCTGCTCATGTTCTGGTAGACGGCGTCCGCGGTGCCGCTGTACCAGGCATTCTTGTCCATGCTCTGATGGGCGGGGAGCACATGGACATACTCGTTGAGGTTGCCCGCCAGGAAGGTCCATCCGAGTTGGAGGTGCTCCAGCAAGCGATGCGAGTTGTACTGCGTCAGCACCATGATCCGTCGGAAGCCCGAATTCACGCAGTTCGACAAGGTGAAGTCGATGATGCGGTACTTGCCGCCGAAATCGAGGCCGGGCTTGGAATAGTGGTCCGTGAGATCCATCAGCCGCTTGCCGCGCCCGCCCGCCATCACGAGGGCGATGGTGTGCCGAGGGGAAAGTCGCGATTCCGAGATCGTCAGCATGGAATTCACCGGGCAGGGTCTTAGAGCATGATAGCCACGCCCAGGATGGATCAAGACATCGACATTCGCTCAGAAATGCGCAATGGGCTAAATTGCTGGGTACATGAGCCACCCACCCGATGAACCAACCGCACGGGTTTTCTTCGCAATCTGGCCGACTTCCACCGAGAGCGGGGCGTTGGCCGAATGGCAGGGGCCATTGAACCAGCTCTGCGGTGGTCGCACCCTGCGTGGCGAGACCTTGCATCTGACGCTGGTTTTCATCGGGGGGATCGAGCGGGCCAGGCTTGAAACATTGCTACATGCCGCGCAGGTGGTCAGCGCGGAGGGTTTCGAGCTGTGTTTTGAGAGGGCGCTTTACTGGAGACGCAACCACATCGTGTACGCTGCGCCTGACCAGGTGCCGCCGCGCCTTGCGCGATTGGTCAACGCATTGGAACAGAGCTTGGCCACCCATGGTTTCAAGTTCGATAAGCATGAACACAAGCCCCACATTACCTTGTTGAAGAACGCCCGGGGGGCTGCTGTCGATTTGAAGGGGATGCCGCCGGTGGGCTGGCGGATCCGCGATTTCGCCCTGGTGGAATCCGTGCCTCAGGGCGGGTTGATGGGCTATCGCGTGCTGGCCCGGTTTCCTTTGAAGGCTGCTGGTTTCTGCTGATGTCCAGTCCGCCATTTTGAAAAACTTCGCCTAGGGCGCGGGAACGCGGTCGATCCAGGAATCCCCGGCGTACATCCGCATCGGGCGGCCGGGTTCTTCGACAAATCGAACCACCTCGCCCACCACGCCGCCGCCCGTGGTGGCCGTGAACAGGAAGCGTCCACCGCCGAGCGGCTCGAGTGTGACGGATTGGTCCAGGTTGGGTCCGTTCGGCGTGATGATGACCAGCTTCTTGTTGAGCAGCACGACCTGCTGGTCTCCGCCTCGTCCCCGGTACAGGCCCGCGAACCGCTCCCAGGCCGGATCCCAGGCCACGGCGGCAGGCTTGACCGCGGCCGCCTTCGCGATCGCCTGGCCGACCGTGGCCATCAACTGGTTGGCGATGTCGGCAGGGTTCGAGTCGTTGGTGTTCGTGAGGACGATGACGCCCACCTTGTCGTCGAGCTGGATGAGGGTCTGGGTCGTATTGCCCGGGTAGCCGCCGGCATGCCCAATGTAGGTGCGGTCCTTGACGCGCTTCACATCGAATCCCAGGCCGGTCCCCGTCGTCCAGTTTTCCTCCACCGAGCGCACACGCAGCAGTTCGCGCCATGAGCCGCTGCTGACGATCTGTCCCGGGCCCCGTGGGCCGCGACGGAACTGCGCCGAAATGAACTTCGCCAAGTCCTCGACGGTGGAGGTGACCCCCGTGGCCGCCCCCATGCCGCGGGCGTCGACGAATGGCAGCACCTCGCGCGAACCGTCCGGCATGCGGCGGCCGTAGGGAACGGCGAGTCCCGGAACATCCTTGTCGACACTGGTGTCGTGCATTTCCAGGGGCATGAAGATGTTGCGCTCCACGTAATCTGCCCAGCGCTGTCCGCTCACCTTCTCGACCACCAGGCCGGCGATGGCGTAGGCCAGATTGGAATACTTCCACCGGACAGAGGGGGCGAACGCCGCCTGCCGATCTGCGTACAGGCGCCGGATCTCTTCGTGGGTCGGGAACTGGAACGAGGTCCAGTGGTCTCCCGCCTCGCGCTGCAGGCCCGAGCTGTGGGACAGCAACTGCTCGATGGTGATAGGGCCATCGTCACCCCCGGCGGGCTTGGCCTTGAACCAGGGCAGATGCTTCGCCACCGGATCGTCCAGGCCGATCTTGCCCTCTTCGCGCAGCTGCATGATCGCGATGGCGGTGAACAGTTTGCTGTTGGACGCCACGCGGAATTTGGTAGCGGCCGTCATCGGCAGTTTAGCCTGCACATCTGCGAAACCGAACCCCTTGGACCAGACCAGCTCCTGGTCCTTGACGACCCCCACGGCCACACCCGGAAGCCCCCGATACGCGAGTTGGCCCTCCATCCAGGCCGAAAACAGGCGTTCCGCGCCAAGGACGTCCGCATCACTGGCGACACCGACTGCGTTGGCTTTTGGAGCTGTCGACTGGGCCTGCAGTGAAAGCCCGGACATGGCGATGAGCAAGCCCATGCATGCACGACGGGGAAGTTCGGAACGACTCTGCATGACATCACCTCCAAAGGGTTTGGAGTAAAGCATGGCAGTGTTGCGCGCGTTCAAGATCCCTTCAGAAATGTTCGATGGGATAGCCGCCCTTCTCGATGAGCTGAGCCGCGATGCGATCCCTTAGCTTGGATCCGGCCACGGGCACATAGAGGTCAAAAGCCCTCAGATCAGTCATGGCCGTTTCAAGTACCTTACCTTCCAGGACCTCCGCAAGCAGCAACCGGGATAGGTTTTGGACCTTGCCAAAACCCTCATTGACATACGCTTCAGCGCATTCCTTGGCGAACCCGGCCCAACGATGACCAGTTCCGATCATCTTGGCGGCCCGCACCACGGCAGATTCCATGGTGTAGATTTCGGTCACCAGGTCAGCGGCACGGGCGGCGGCTTCCTGGTTCTCGATGAGCTTCTGGCCCGTGATCTCCAGGCAGGCCTGGATGGCATATTGCGCCTGGCGCTTGGCCAGTTCCACGGCCTGGCCGGCTTTGGCGAGAGGCCCCGGGCCCAGTGCCGGCACGCCTGCCGTGTCCTTCCGCAGGACCAGCGCGCCGTTGCCGACCTTCTTGAAGAGCTGGCCCGCGATGATCAGGCGGTTGATCTCATTGGTGCCCTCGAAAATGCGGTTGATACGGTTGTCCCGGTAGATCTTTTCAGGCGGGTACTCCGCGCTGAAGCCATAACCGCCGAAGCACTGCACCGCATCATCGGCGATGTGGCCGAGGGCCTCGCTATCCCACACTTTCATCATGGAGGCTTCCATCTGGAACTCGTCCATGATGTCCAATTTCTGCTTGGCCGCATCGGGCTGACCCCATTGGATGGCGTGCATGCCTTCGTTGATGTAGCCGATGGTGCGGAAGTTCATGCTCTCGGCCACGAAGATGCGGATGCCCATTTCCGCCAGGAATTTCCGGATCAGGCCGAAGCTGTTGATGGCCTTGCTGAACTGCATGCGGTCGGCGGTGTATTTCAGCGTGTATTTCAGCACTTCCTTGGCGATGCCGTTGCAGCCCAGGCCCAGCTTGAACCTGCCGATGGCCAGGATGCCGAAGGCGATGCGATGGCCCTTGCCGACTTCGCCCAGCAACCGGTCCTTGGGGATGCGGCAATTGTCAAAGGCGAGGGCGCGAGTGCTGGAGCCCTTGATGCCGAGCTTGTGCTCCTCGGCGGCGATGGCGAAACCGGGGTCGCCCTTCTCCACGATGAAGGCGCTGAACTTGCGGCCGTCCACCTTGGCGAAGACAACAAAGACATCGGCAAAGCCCGCATTGGTGATCCACATCTTGGCGCCATTCAATACCCAGTCATCTCCGTCCAGTCGGGCCACGGTCTTGGAATTCATGGCGTCGCTGCCCGCGCCGGGTTCCGTGAGCGCATAGGCCGCCGCCCATTCGCCACTGCCGAGCCTGGGCAGGTATTTCGCTTTCTGGGCTTCGTTCCCGAAATAGACGAAGGGCAGCGTGCCGATGCCGGTATGGGCGCTGTACGTTACCGAAAAACTAGCCTGGCGGCCCAATTCTTCCAGTACCAGCAGGCCGGATATCTTGTCGAGATCCATGCCGTCATAGGCCTCGGGAATCTCCAGGCTCAACAGGCCAAGCTCACCGGCTTTGCGGAGCAGCTCTTTGGACAATTCGAGATCGAGCTTGTCGATGTCGGCGTCCCTGGGAATGACTTCGCCTTCCACGAAGTCCCTGGCGGCCTGGCCGATGGCGCGGGCGTCCTCATTGAGTTCCTCGGGGGTGAACTGGGGCTGGCTGCCGGTGGGAGCCAGCAGGAAACTCCCTCCGGAAATCTTCTCGCTCGCTGTGTCCATGAAACCTCCACCTGGGCTGCGAAAGCCGATTCCGGCGAAGGCCCACACGCATGTGGATTCCAACGCCCTACCCCAAGTCTGATCGGTCGCGCGGCGGTCGCTTTTGGAATGAGACTTTGGTCACCCTGGCCAGCCCAGCCGGAAAACCCTATTTCACTGCGTAGACCGTTGCGCCGTAGTGCTCTGCGTCCCAGGGAGCCGAATCATTCCACCTGGAATAGGAATGGGATCCATCGGTGCGGACTCGAAGTGTATAGGTACCCTTGGGTAGATTCAGGACTTCATCTGCAACCCGGTTTTTCTCCGCGCCCCCAGCGTGCAGCGTGTTCCTGGTGGACATGGACCAGACGGTTTTGCCTTGGCCATCCTCGATCCAGGCGGTATCGACCAGCTCACTGTCATCTTTCTCGCCAATGGCGTAGATGCGCACCCTGGCAGGTGTTTGCAGCGTGAAGGCCCTGCGTTCGTTCAGGTGGTTCCCCACCCGTACCAGTTCTGCGAGAACCGGGGTCGTTTCAGGGGCGGGGGCCAGCTCCACCTGGGATTGGTCGCCATCTTTGGGAAGGGCGATGATCAGGCCATAGCATAGGGGATCGCAGGGAGGCGCCGCATTCCAGTCGGCAGGCGAGTGGCTACCATCGGTCACGTAAGTGGCGATGTAATCCCCGGCCGGAAGCTGGATGGCCTCCACCTGGCGGCGATTCTTTTTCGCGCCGCCGCCGTACTGGGCTTTAGACGCGCTCATCTCCCAGACGGGCCGCCGGGTGCGGGCATCCAGAATCCAGCCGTGGTCGGCGAATTCGTCACCCCCGGCGTATTCACCCTGGGAGTAGATGTGCAGCGCCACGGCGCGGCGGGCGTGGAAGGAGGCGGTCCAGCGGCCATCATCCTTGTCCGGGATCAGGGCGATGAATTCGTTCTTCCAATTAAGGGGCGCCTTGAATTTCTGAACCGAGCCCGCTTCATTGGCGGGCAGGTAGATCTCCATCCCATAATTTCCGACCCGCCGCTCCCAGGCGACGTTGCCGCTGGGCCCGCCGGTGAACATCCGGTGCAGCCATCTTCCGTGGGAATCGTCCTGGTCTTTGTCTGTTTTTCTGTGGCGCCGATCGATGTTCCGGGACGAGAACATGAAAAACGTGCCGTACTGCGCGTAGGCATGATGGGAGTAGTAGGCCTCATAGCTGCCCTGGGGCAAATCGATGTAAGCATCCGCCAACTGGTAGACCCCATCCGCATGCGCGGTGCGGCCATCCATCTGCCATACGACCTCGCGGGTGGCGGCATTGAGGATCCAACCGTACGCATAGAAGGGCTCCCCATCCACGCCTCCACCTTTGGCATAGACATGGACCTTCATATCCCTGGAAAGCGTGAACCCTTGGGACTGAACTTCAGTGGCTCGGGCGTCCTTCATAGAGAGCAGTACTTGTTCCTTGGCAGTCTGGGCAGGGGCCTGGGACGCGAGGATCACCAGCCCGAGGGCCACCAGAAGAGACTTCGAACGATTCACGGTGAAGAGGGCAGGGATTTGCATGGGGGCTCCAAGGACAACCCTTTAAAATTAGGGCCCCTCAACGTACAGATGTACCCCCAATCGGCGAACGCTGGAATCCCACCGGCGAGCCGGCGGAACTCACCGATACACTGTTAGGGAACAGTCGGAGCCATTCACCCTCGAAGGTGCGGATGGTCACAAACCCAGCGTCCACGGCTGCGGCAGGGCTCAGACTTAGGGAGCCACGCTTCTGGTGGCGGTTTCTTCGATCTCCACCCAGGATTTGGCATGATGCCGGGGGCATCCGATGAATCAGCACATGACCGAGGTGGGCAGGACGGCGCTGATCCTTGTGGACGGAATCTGGGCCAAGCTGGAATGCACCAATCCGACCGGGAGCGTGAAGGACCGGATCGCGCGTTACATCATCAAGAGAAGCGAGGAACTCGGCCTGCTCAGGCCCGGCATGGAGATCATCGAGGCCACCAGCGGCAACACCGGCATCGCGCTGGCCTATTTTGGCCGGGCCAAAGGATACAAAGTCACGATCGTGATGCCGGAAAACATGACGGAAGAGCGCAAGGACGTGATCCGGGCCCTGGGCGCGGAACTTGTACTCTGCTCGAAAGAAGGCAGCTTTGCGGAGGCCGCGGCGGTGCGCGATCGAATCGTGGTGGAACGTGGTGCCTTCAGTTCGGACCAGTTCGCGAATCCGTTGAACGTGGACTGCCATCGGGAGACCACCGGAGCCGAGATCCTGGCGCAGCTCACTGCTGAAGGCATGAACTTCCCCGACGCCTTCGTGGCGGGCGTAGGCACTGGAGGAACCCTTGTGGGCGTCGCGCAGGCTATCAGGGAGGCGAATCCAAAAGCCCTTGTGGTGGCAGTCGAGCCAGATGAATCGGCGGTCATGAGCGGCGGCCCCGCCGGCCCTCACCCCATCTACGGCATCGGTGACGGGTTTATCCCTGCGATCGCCGGTGATGGACTTGGGGGGCTGATTCCCATCATCAGCGAAGTCATCCGGATTCCTGGCGACGATGCGCGGGAGGCCGCGAAGTGGCTCGGTGAGACCTACGGGTACTGTGTAGGGATCTCCTCCGGCGCCAACTTCCTCGCTGCCAAAAAGCTCCAGAGCAGGTGCAGGACGGTGGTGACCATCTTCGCCGACGGTTATTCGAAATATTCCTCCGAGGGGCTTCGCCATTGCGAAGCCGGCCGCTGTCCCTATGAGCACGAATCCGTACTGGATCCCATCCTCTCGCGACGGCGATTCACACCCCCCATTCTGAACAGCTGAATGTGTACTGCTTTGGATCGAGGCATTCATCCGCCCCTCCACATTTGGCGGCAGGATTCATCATGCGGGTGATGCGTCCTGGACAGAACACCTCCCGTTCCCCGGAGCCCCCATGAACGACACCATCGCCCTCAGCCCCAACAAGCTCGTGCGCGCGCTGGGAAAGCCTGCGGCGGAGTTCACGAAGCAGGACATCATCCGGTTCATCGAAGAGAACGCCATCCGGATGTTCAATTTCCGTTACGTGGCGGGGGATGGCCGCCTGAAGAAGCTCAACTTCGTCATCAACAGCAAGGCGCATCTGGACAAAGTGCTGTCCATGGGCGAACGGGTGGATGGTTCCAGCCTCTTCTCCTTCGTCTCAGCCGATTCCAGTGATCTCTACGTGGTGCCGCGGTATCGGACGGCCTTCGTGAATCCCTTCAGCGAAGTGCCCACGCTGGATTTCATCTGCTCCTTCTACAACAACCAGGGCGACCCTCTGGAAAGCGCGTCGGAATTCATTCTGCGCAAGGCCCAGCGCGAATTGAAGGCGAGGACCGGATGCACCCTGGAAGCCCTGGGCGAGCTGGAATACTACCTGTTTTCCGAAGTGGACCGCATCTATCCCATCGTGGAGCAGAAGGGCTACCACGAATCCCATCCCTTCTCGAAGTGGGGCCTGGTGAGGCGCGAGGCCATGCAGGTCATCAGCGAGATGGGCGGCATGATCAAGTATGGCCACGCCGAGGTGGGCAACATCATCGCCGGGGACATGGAGATGGTGCAGCACGAGATCGAGTTTCTGCCGGTGCCCATCGAGGACGCGGCGGATCAACTCGTGACGGCCAAGTGGACCCTGCGGGAAGTGGCCTACAAGCACGGCCTGGAAGTCACATTCGCCCCCAAGATTATCGTGGGCCAGGCCGGCAGCGGCCTTCATATCCACAGCCGCCTCGTGAAGGATGGTGTGAACCTGATGGCCGACGAAAACGGCCTGACGGACACCGCCAAGAAAGTGATCGCGGGCTACCTGATGTGTTCCGAATCCCTCACCGCCTTCGGCAATACCGTGCCCACGTCCTTCCTGCGCCTGGTGCCGCATCAGGAGGCGCCCACGAGCATCTGCTGGGGGGACCGCAACCGTTCGGTGCTGGTGCGTGTGCCGCTCGGCTGGGTGGGCGTGGGCGACAGGATGCAGCGTGACGCCAACCCGATCGAGGGCCCCGGAACGGGGCATTTCGAGAACAACCAGACCGTCGAGATCCGCAGCCCCGACGGCTCCGCCAACATCCACTTGCTCCTGGCGGGCCTGGCCGTGGCCGCGCGCTACGGCCTGGAGCACCCCGATGCGTTGAAGATCTCCGAGCAGCTCTTCGTGCGGGCGGACGCCGCGAAAGTGCAGGGACTCAAGCAGCTCCCGGCCTCCTGCTTCGAAGCCGGCGCCTGTCTGAAGCGCGACCGCGACCGCTACGAAGACGGCGGCGTGTTCCCGACGGGACTCATCGATTCGATTGCCCAAAATCTCCAGGCTTTCGATGACCAGAACCTGAGTGAAAAACTATTCGGCAACGCCGATTCCCTGCGCGAGCTGGTGGCCCGGCATCTGCAATGTGGCTGATAAGGTGGAATCCATGAGCCGACTTCTTGATACAGTTCTCCTCTTCGCCCTGCCCGCCTCGGGCAAATCGGAGGTGCGCCGCTACCTGGCCAGCCTGACGCCGGAACAGTGCCGGAATGATTTCCACATGGGGCCCACGCTTCAGCTCGATGACTATCCCTACGTCCACCTGATGCACCGCATCGACGACGAATTGAAGGCGAACGGTCTCGGCTACGCCTACTACCACGGGCCGAACCGCCCCTTCATCGACGACTGGACTTGGGCGGTCCTCATCGAACTGCTGAACGAAGATTACGCCGACCTCATGGCCAGCCGCCAGGTCGAGGTGCCCAGCGCCGCCCAGCACCTGTTCGACCGGCTGGATGCCGCCCACGCCAAGTTGGAACTTTCCCAACCGCTTGGGGAGATTCCCCACCGCATCCGCATGCGCATGGCCGAAGCCCTGGAGGCCGAGTGCCGCCGGGAACTGGATGTCCTCAACCGCCAGAACGCCCAGGACAAAACCGGCCGCACGCTGGTCATCGAGGCCGCCCGCGGCGGCGCGCACGGTTCTGCTTTTCCCCTGACCCCACCCCACGGCTACGATTCAGCGTTCCAGACCCTGTCGCCCGATATCCTGGAAAAGGCAGTCGTGCTGTACGTCTGGGTGGACCCGGCCGAAAGCCGCCGGAAAAACATCGAGCGCGGCCGCCCCGACGGCCAGGGCAGCATCCTGAACCACAGCGTGCCCATGGAAGTGATGCTGGGCCAGTACGGCTGCGACGACATGGCTTGGCTCATGGAAGAGAGCGACCGCCCCGGCACGATCCGCGTGGAGCGCATCGTCCAGGAAGGCGACCACTACGCCTCGAAGGTCTACCATCTGCCCGTGGCTCGCTTCGACAACCGAAAGGATCTCACCACCTTCGTCCGGGAGGATCCCAAGTTGTGGAAACCTGCCGAAGTGCAGGCCCTCCACAGCGAACTGAAAGCTGCATTCGATCAACTGATCGCCGCGAGATAACGAACTCAGAAGGACGTTCAGATTTCCTTCGCCGCCTTGAGTTCCTGGGCCCGTTTGCGTTCGGCGCGGGTCAGGAAGGCGACCGCCACCAGCACGAAACCGAGGCTCACCCAGTTCTGGAGGCTGGGGAATTTGCTGCGGAAGAAGGCCCAGCCCAGCAGCGTGGCGGTGGTGCCCGCCACCAGGGACGTGAGCCGGTTCACCAGGCCTGCAAATGTGGCCGTGCGGCCTTTGAACATGAAGATGAAAACGCTGAAGAAAGCCACGATGCCGAAGGCCACGCCGGAAAGGGAGGCCCACATCCAGGTCGGCAAGGGTGACTGGATCGACGCTACGAAACCCGCGACCTGGTGCAGTTCCCCCCAGCCAGCGATGAAGCGTGGGGAAAAGAACACGAACATGGCGATGACGGCCATGGAGATGGAGGCAGCGATCTGTTCCGTGGCGAAAAAAGCACGGTTGTCCAGGGGCTCGCCCTTGGGCCGGGTGTTCTTGTAGTAGTTCATGATGTAGATGCGGATGGCGTAAGCGACGATGTAGCTCACGAGGATGATCACGGCTGCGCGGTTGCGGAGGAAATCGAAGGTTCCGCCGGAGCCGCCAGTGTGGCCATTGCCGCCCAGCAGTTCGATGCTGGCCGCCAGCACCGCGAAGACCACAGCGGCGTTCTCCTCCCAGTAGACCTTTTTCGTCAGGATCCCCTGGGTGATCTGCACGCCATCCACTAAGCGGCCAATGACGATGACGCTGGCCCGCATGATGACCATGGCCACCATGACGGAGATCGGCAGCGTGTACATCAGTGTGGTGGTGGGAATGACGACCGCGGTGCAGACGCCGCTGGGAATGATGTACAGCAATTCCGATGGAAACTCCCAAGAGCCCATCCGGATGGGCCGGATGCTTTTCATCCGCCACCAGCCCAGCGCCACCACGGGGATCAGGCAGGTGAGGTTGGCCCCGAAGGTGTTGTAGGCCAGAAAGGCCATGTCGTCCATGCGCGGCGCGGCGCCGTTCACGCTCCCCGTGAAGAATTTCACGATGAGCCCCGTGGCCACGTAGAACAGGAAATAGCCCGCGCAGAGTTGCACAAGCCTTCCGGTGCTGCCTTCCAAAGTCTTTCCAAACACGCGGTGCTCCAGGCGATCATTTTTTCGATCGCAAACCCGTGGGGTTATTCCCGATAATCCGAGTCTATCAAGGCATTGGAACCTCTGTGGCGGTGTTTCCCGAGGTGGATTCGTCCAACCCCATCCCCCGCCACCCACATCCTTGATATCGCCGCCAATATCACCAAGGCCGGATGCTTGAACCTACTTTCCCCCGCTCACCAGGCCGGCCGCCGAGGCGGCGATTTCGCGGCTGAGACGATCCAGGATGCGGTCATGGGCGGCGACGAGGGCTTCAAGGCTGTTATCGGCGACGGCCTCATCCAGAGTGGAGCGCTTCCGCACCAGGGCGGGCCCGCCCTGGGGACCTATGAGCATCCAGGTGGCCCGAAGGCTGAGGACCCCGCCCGGGCGACCTTCCAGGCGCTGCACGTCCACCTCCAGGCGATGGGTGGCCTTCACCCGCTCACCGAAGGGGAAGGGCACCACTGCATCGCTCCCCAGCAGAGCCGAAAGATTCTCCACAAGCACCCGCTGCGCGTCCTTGTCCAGGCCATTGCCCCAGCGATGAGTGTCCGACAGTTCATAGGTCCCAGAGGCCAGGGCAGTGAGTAACTGGGGGTGTTGCAGGGCTTCCGGCAGACGTACGGGCATGACTTCAAGGGCCGTTGCGCCCGGGGAAGTGCCTGCCTCCCGGGCCGGAGAGAGCGGACGGAGCGTATGGAGCACAACTGGCGGTGAGCGGTGCAGACAGGCCAGGCAGGCAGTTAGAGCCAGTAGGGCAGAGATTTTCCCAATCCTGATCATTTCTGCTTCTCCTTGCCGAAGACCAGCGATTCCGGTTGCCGCTCCAAGGTGTCCGCCAACTCCCGCAGCGCCCGCGAGGCCTTGGTGAATTCCTCCAGGGCCTGATGCAGATCCTGCTGGACC
>JANXQX010000280.1 GCA_025353305.1 Holophagaceae bacterium | reverse complement strand
GGCTCCTTATGCCGGTACGCCATCCGGCTAACCAAATTATTTTGACGCAAAGGCTTACCGCCAACATCCACCAGGCCATCACCCTGTACTTGACCCAACTCCTGGAAGATGGCCGTACGATTCCAAAGCCCACAAAAGTTGGCACCTGCGAAGAAGTCATCTGAGGTTGTCGCCGATCCAAGAACCGCATGGGGGCCAACGCCAAGTCCATGCGCTTCGGCCAGGACCTGATGCTGGATGGTCCCGCTGAGCCCGTCGTGCTCATCAAGGCCGCCGACCTCGGCGTCACCAAGATCGGCAAGGTGAACGTGGTGCCGGGTTCCCTCCTCAAGGACCAGCACTACTCCATCTCCTACGCCGCCGATCGATCCAGCGCCACTGTGAAGATCCTGGATCTGGATCGCGTGAGAGACGACAGAGTGGCTTTCGCGGTCACGCAGTAACAAGCAGAAGGCAAATACGAAACCACCAGCGGTGCCTGATGTTCAGGCCTGCGGGTGGTTTTTTGTATAGGAGTGTCAGGTAAGCTTCAACTTATCGCAGCGCCGATTACCCTGACCGATACGATCCAGGGAATTTGGAACCCCTATGGCATCGTTCGGAGAGTGTATAGCTGGAAAACACTCAGCATCTAGAGCAGGATTTGATCACTTGAGAAACCCTGGGATCCGCCTAGTTCATAAGGTCAATCAATCAACTGGCACATGAGACTTGCAATTTGCCACGGGGGGGGGTAGGATTTCGTTACTCTCAATTAATGGGAGATCGATTGGAGAAAAATACGATGTCTCTTCACCCCGCACTGCGTTTGGCTTTCATCATCGCAATCTCTTCCTGTTCTTCAAACCTGTATAGTGGTTGCCTTGATTATCTAGGGGATAAGGCCCAGACGGGATCTACCTGCACCATTGGTAACTACAAATACGTACTTTATACAGTCGCGTCCAATCCATCCCCTTCCCGGTGCATAGTGTACGAAGAACCGGGTTGTGAACCGGTAACTGGCTGGTTAACTTGCACCGTTGCTGAGGATAAATTACAACAAGCATGCACAGAAAATAATGGCACCTATAAAAAATCAACGAAAGTCATGAATGCGTCCACTGAATAATAATTTTGACCTGGGTGCGAAAAATATGTCTAAACCTATTTGGCTGCTTATTTCGTTAATCGCTACCCTATCTCCAGGCCTAATTGCCCAATCCAGTACTCCAAAAACTCTGTATTCATGGCAATACGGTTGGCCATTGGCTCTTGATCGAGAAACTCGACACCTTTGGGAGGAGGGTGTTGATATTAAGGGACAGATCTTTCGCAGGTCGAGGTCTGTTCGATGGGAGGAGGGACCATTGGCCCTCGGGTGGGGAGATATCTGGGGAATTAGGCCCTCAACCACGGGTCCCCATACTCTCCTTCGTTCCACTGACGGCTTGAAATGGGAAACCATGGGCCTGATCGAGGGAGACCTTCCCGCCCAATTTATGCCATTAGGCACGGACCGATTTATTGCGGTAGTCCGAGGAACTGCCCATGGCAGCTACTTTGAAGTGGGAAAAGAAGCTTCGCCCGTAGCAATATTCAAACGCCAAGGGGGCAGCACTTTCCGACTTGAAAGGGCAGTGCCGTTGATCGACGGCGGGTTGTTGGAGCAGGTCGGCGGTGCTGCTTCCTCGCTGGATGGGGCCCCCAGGGGTTCCTTGCAATCAGCGAATTCCTCCGCTCGATCGACTGGCGATTCCGAAACCAAGGCTGGCATGTCCAATCCTCCGGTTTGGAAAAAGAGGAAAGGTTTTTCTGCGTTCTTGTTTAACCTGTCGGATTCAATTATGTGGGTCCCGTTACCTACCGGCGGCGCCCTTCTTCATCTTTCGACGGGACATATTTGGGTCTTTGGGAACAACGGTGAATTACGGCACCATGTGGCCGTTTTCGATGCATACAAGGAATCGGACTTCCTGCGCTTGATTGATCTTCCACGCGTTTGTCTAGGGGCCGTTCCAACTGCGGAAGGCCACATCCTTCTGGCAACTAGATCAAAGGCTGGAGTTTTCGAGGCCGCGGAGAAATACCCAACTATGGATTGGGATCCAGCAACAGGTCGTCTCACCCCTAAACCCGATTTGGATCTTGTGGCCAATCATCAACGAATGCGCCGTCTTGATTACCCCGAGATCTTTTGGTGGGATTTCGATCCTGTTGAAGGGAAATTCAGCCGCATGGAGGTCCCGCCCATGGGGGCCCCAGAACGCAGGCCCATGGAAGAAGCCCAAGACATCTCCATGGAGGAGAGCGGTATGAAATTCCGACTCACCCTCAACGGCGGAGTAGTTGTAGAACAGTAAGTAGTCGGTGCATAGCGATTGCCTGACTTACAACCCGGCAATTCGACTTTTCTCGGTCCACCGCCCATCGCGTCGGACTGTGACCGGTATTGGGGGCTGCACGGACTTCGAATTGGCCCGGAGAATCACCTATCGCTTGAACCATTTTGGCCGACATAAGGGGCAGTAACGCCTTGGCTAGAAAAGTACTGGCGGCTGCTACTTGTTGATTTATGCCTTCGACTTGCCTCGGTCCAACATCCATCGCGTCGGCCTGTGATTGGTAATTGGGGTTGCACGGACTTCGAATTGGCTCGGAGAATCACCCATCGCTTGAGACGCCTTGGCCGACATAAGTGTCCGTAACGTCTTGGCCAGAGAAGCATTGGCCGCTGCTTCTTGTTGCCTTGTGCCTTCGACTTTCCTCGGACCTTCACCCATCGCTTCGGCCTGGGATCGGTATTGGGGACTGCACAGCCTTCGCCATCCTCAGAGAATCACCCATCGCTTGAGACGTCTTGGCCGACATAAGACCCGCTGCCCCTGCGGGGCGCCACGTGGGCTGAAAGCCCAAGGTGGGAATCGCTAGTTCGGGGGTGTCAGCTTGATAGGTGCGGGCCAAGCGGCGCAGGCTCATCTTGAGGGATGTCCTAAATGGT
>JANXQX010000268.1 GCA_025353305.1 Holophagaceae bacterium | reverse complement strand
ACCATCCCGACTGTCCTGACCACCTCCCAGAAGCTGTCCACAGGGGTGGATGCCCGGAATGTCCGGAACATCGTCCTGATGCGGCCTGTGAACTCCATGATCGAGTTCAAGCAGATCATCGGGCGGGGGACACGGCTCTTTGAGGGCAAGGACTACTTCACCATCTATGACTTCGTGCAGGCCCACCACCACTTCAACGATCCAGAGTGGGATGGGGAGCCTGAAGAGTTGGAGAACGAGGGCAGCAACGACTCATCCAGGAAGGTGGAACGGGCCGCACCCGACCCCAAGGATCAGGAGTCTGAGAAGAAGCAAAGAACTCGGATCAAGCTGGCCGATGGGAAGGAGCGGACCATCCAGCACATGATGTCCACCACCTTCTGGAGTGCAGATGGTCGGCCCATGTCAGCCGTGCAATTCCTGGAGAATATGTTCGGTACCCTGCCTGAGTTCTTCAAGAATGAGGCCGAGCTAAGGGCCATCTGGAGCAAACCCGACACAAGGAAGGCCCTGTTGGCAGGCCTGTCCGACAAGGGATATGGCCGGGACGCCATGACCGAAATACAACGCATCATTGAGGCCGAGAACAGCGATCTGTTTGATGTTCTGGCTTATGTAGCCTTCGCCCTACACCCTCAGACCCGTGAGGAACGTGCCACCTATGCCAGAGCCCTCATCCATCATTCCAACTACCCCGACAAACAGAGGGCATTTCTGGAGTTCGTCCTCACCCAGTATGTGAAGCAGGGCGTGGATGAACTCGACCAGGAGAAGCTCTCTCCCTTGCTCAAACTGCGGTATCACGATGCCATTTCCGACGCGGTGGCCGACTTGGGGAGCGTGGATCAAATCCGAGATACCTTCACCGGCTTTCAGCGGTTCTTGTATGAGGCGGTGGGGTAAGGTCTAGTGATTTCAGGGGGAACCATCTCGCCCGGAGATAGGGTACGTTGACTCCGACCGGTTAGATCTTGACCACATGAGCCCGGGCGACTGATTTAGAACATTTTTGGGGAAGAAGCGATGCTGTTTGAACCCTGGATAGAAATTCAGTGTGGCCCGTCATCCTCCTCGCTTAGCTTCGAAGAACACCATCGCGAGCTTGTGACTGCGCTTGTGCAAGCGAGGTCCGCGCTGCCTGATTCAATGTGGCACTTCAAATACACCGGGAGTCCAAAACTATGGACTGATTTCGTCCGCGTCCGCGGGACGTTGGCTGATTGCGGATCCTTGGTTTCGTTTCTCAATAGCACTGACACAGGGACGCAATTGGGTCGGTTTGTTCCTCGTGTTTGGGATCCCTTGGCCGGCATGCTTGGTTCCCATGCAGGCTTGCGCCTCTCGGAGTGCGCCGCGATCCTACTGATTTGGCATCGGTGGTGCGGCTGTTTACTCGATCTGTTTCAGGTTGAGATGCCAAAACGTCGGCAGGAGGTTGCGGGCCATGCAAGGACCTGGTTTAAAACAGGAGATTGGAATGCCCTAGCCCAATACCACCACGACAATTCAGGGCTTGAATTGAATAAATTTCGCGATTTGATTGGTGCTCCAGCTGCCCAGGCCGGGTTTCATAAGCAGGAAGCCCCTACGTATGTGGCAGGGCATCTCTTCATGAATTCACTGAATGAGCTTTTTCCTGAATGAGCCCCCACTATTCGGGCTACTTTGCCCCTGGTTGCACGTTTGTTGGGGCTACCCCAAGAAAAGCGCTTGAGGAAAATAATATGTCCGATAATAGGCATTATCGGGCGTATTCTTTCCTCGGAGGCCTTCATGGAACCCGTTCGACCCCCAGAGTTCTCGGTCGCGACTCCCCCCGGTGAATCCCGTCTCGTCTCGGGCGTGGTGCTCGCCATGAAGGTCGGCCTGGGCATTCTCCCTGGCGGCAGCGTCCTCTCTGAGGGACTGGGAGGTCTCGTAGCGTGGCACACGGCTGAAAAAACCAGGGGATGGGCCAGTTCTCTGGAAGAGCGGTTCACCTACCACGATGATCGGCTGTCCAACCTCGAGTCTCCCGAAAAGGCCCGGGAGGTGGCCGCCATCGCGGTCGCCGCCGGTCAGGCCACGGCCAAAACCCATCAAGAAGAAAAGCTGCGGGCATTGCAGAACGCGGTGCTCAATACGGCGCTTGAGGGCATCGAGGGCGCCGATGAGCGAATGGTGTTCGTCCGCTACATCGACGAACTGACACCGACCCACCTGCGGATGCTTCGGAAGATTGAAGAACTCCGGAGCCAGCTTGGGGGGCTGACTCAGCACCTGGCCCTGTTCCAGGTATTGATCAAACATGGGTTGCCGGTCCAACTGGACGACTGTTTCCTTTATTTCAGGGAGTTGCAGGGCTGCGACCTGGTCAGGACACCCCCGACATTTGGTACGACAGATGAGCCTGAGTCCGTCCAGGAGAAGCTTCGGCGGATGAAGGACGATTACAAGAATTTCGTGGTGAAGACGCGGCACCCTCTTGTTGAGTTGAGCCCAGTGGGGAGGCGGTTCTTGCAATTCATTGAAGACCCAGAGGAGGCCTAAGATGGGGCCTCGACTGGATTCTATGCCACGGGGTCTCATGCAGGATCGAGAGACAAGGATCCCGCTGTCCTCCGGGAACCGGAAGCCTGCGCCCGCATCGAAGAAGAACTTGCCCGGCAACGGTGGCTCGCGGGAGATGACGCTGGCGCCGACACAACCAGCCAAGTGGCGGCGTTCATCCGCCTCGGGGGGTTGTTCGAGTGCGTGAGATGCGAACCCTCCCCGTTGAAAGGGTGATCGCAAACGCCCCCGGCGATCTCGAAGTAACCCTAGAAATGTTTCTAGGGGGTGCGGTGGACAGTGCCCATACGCGGCGTGCCTACAAGCGCCACCTTGAAGCGGCCTTTCGAGCCATGGGGGTGCGCACGCTCTTCGAGCTGGACCCGGTCAAGCTCGCGGAGCATCGCGGGCGCTTGCTGAAGGATGGCCGCGGCCCGGCCACCCATGCCCAGGCGCTCGCGGCGCTGCGGTCCTTCCTAATCTGGGCCAGCGACGTCGGCGGCGGCCATCTCGACGAGGGTGCCCTCCGCCGCCTCCTCAAGAGCCCCAAAGCCGATGTCATCCGACCCTTCGTGATTCTCAACGCGGGTGAGATCCAGGCCCTCTTGCCCGCGTGCCGCACCAGCCGTGAGCAGGCGATCCTCTTGGTGCTGCTGGGCAGCGGACTACGGGCTTCCGAAGCGGTGGGCCTCAATGTGTCGGACCTTCGCCAGGACCTAGACGGGGGGTACATGCTCCACGTCCGCGGCGGCAAGGGCGGGAAGGACCGCCTGGTGCCCGTGCAGCCAGAGGTTGCAACCTCCCTGCACCGCTACTTGCAGGACACGGGTCGCCGCCCGGGAAGCGCGGGACCCGTATTCCTCGCGGAGTGTGCCGGGCGCCGGAATGGGGACGAAGCGAATCCACGTGCGAGCGTAGACCGCCGGATCGACGTGCGAACCCTCAGCCGCGTTGTGGACGCGCTGCGGAGGCGCTCGGCCATCGAGAAACCCGTCTCGCCCCACGCCTACCGCCACACCTTCGCGACCGGCTACATCCGCAACGGGGGAAGTGTGATCGGACTCCAGAAGCTCCTTGGGCACGCCAGCCTGGAAACCACCCAGCGCTACCCGGACCACCTGGCGCTCGGCGAGCTGCGGGACGCGATCCCCACGTTCACGAAAGAGTCAACGGCGCCGGTACCGACAACGCACCGACAATCCTCTTCATTGATGAGATCGATGCCGTGATGCCAAGCCGAGAGGACGGACTGAGCCACAGCTATGCCTCAGAGGTTAACGAGTTCCTCGTGCAGATGACTGAGTGCCACAAGCGAGGTATTTTCATCATCGCAGCCACAAACCGCCCAGAGAGAGTGGACCCAGCCATCCTACGTACAGGACGCCTGGATAAAGTCATCTACCTCCCCCCTCCGGATGAACAAGCTCGACGGGAACTTCTGGTCCTCCTCCTGGGAAAAAGACCGGTGGACCCAGAATGCAATCTGGACCAGATCGCCCGCGAAACGGACTGCTTTGTATCCAGTGACATCTCCTTTTTAGTCAACGAAGCTGCTCGGGAAGCAATGAGGGACCGTACCCAGATCGGGACCGCGCAATTTCTTCGAGTCCTCGGTCGAGTCCGGCCTTCCGTTTCCCACAGCCAGATCGAGGCCTATCGAAAATTCACCGACTCGCGCAGTTTCAACTGACCATCGCAAGGACAGGGGTCGGCATCCTCCTCAGCCGGGGCTTTCAGGCGACATCAGAAACTGACCCACTAGCTAAACGAAAACAGTGAGCAAATCGCGGGTGGCGGAGCCGGCCTGACGGTGTGGGGTTGTACGACCCGGAGTAGGGCTCCTCAATCCCCTTTTTGTAAGTTCGGGGAACCATCAAGCTTGGGTTCCGCTGGTGCACTTGCACTGCTGAATGGTGCATTTCCCTTACGCGGGTTGATTTTTCTCGGGTGGATCTCCCGCCAAGCTGGCCTGCCCGGTCCCCCTGGATCGTTATCTGGTGGACCTATTGTTCCTGTGGCTTGAGTTGTTTGGGTTTCGAATCTCCCTGCTGATGACCCCTGCCCTGCTGCGGAGGCTGTCGGACCGGAGCGTCCTGTGGAAAGCAGTGTTTGCTTTCCAGGCGTAGCCCGAGGCTGTGGGGAGGTTGTGGACCCGGAGGGCGGCGCCGTGCGCCGTTGCCTGTGGGAAGGCGGGGGGAACCCGTGGAAACCGATTTGGGTTTCCATGGGGAGGACCCGGCTTTCCACGGGCAATCCATCGAGCTCTCCATGGCCGAGCAGGACGGCTGCTGTCATGGACGCCTGTCGGTCTCGTCTGTTAGAGGGGATTTAGCTGCTCTCGCGGCCAGTGACCCACCCCTGGTGGGAATGCGGATCGGGATGCAAGAATGTTCCAACATCCCCCAGGAGTTCTCATGCGCAGGCTTGCCTTTCTGATGGCCCCGGCTCTACTCGTACAGCCTTTGGCCGGGCAGGGTTCCTCCGGCGCACCGGCCGCCCCTGGCAGCGCCTTGCAACCCATCTACGAACAGATCCGGGCGCACCATGGCGAAGCCGTCAAGCGGCTGCAGGACTGGATCGCCCTTCCCAGCATTGCCGCCGAAGGGCTCAATTCAGAAACCGGTGTGGAGCGGATGATGGCCCTGCTCAGGGAGGCCGGTTTCCAGCAGGTGGAACGGATTCCCACCGAGGGCAAGCCTGGCGTCTTCGCGCGGCTGGATGCGGGCGCAGCCAGGACCGTCGGGCTCTACTTCATGTACGACGTGAAGCAGTTCGATCCCAAGGAGTGGTCGTCGCCTCCGCTGGAGGCCCGCATCGTGGACAAGCCGGGCTTCGGCAAGGTCATGGTCGGCCGGGGCGCGGTCAACCAGAAGGGACCCGAGTCGGCCTTCCTGGCGGCCCTGCACGCCATTCGCGGCGCGGGCCGCAAGCTGCCCGTCAACCTCGTGCTGGTGGCCGAGGGGGAAGAGGAGATCGGCTCTCCCCATTTCGCGCAAGTGGTCCGCAAGCCGGAGGTCCAGGCCGCATTACAAAAAACCATGGGCGTCTTCATGCCGGGGGCCGGCCAGGGTTCGGACGGCGAGATCAACGTATCCCTGGGTGCCAAGGGGGTGGTGGAGCTTGAACTCATTTCCGATGGCGCCAAGTGGGGACGCGGCCCGGCCAAGGATGTCCACTCCTCCCTTCGGGCCACCTTGGACAGCCCCGCTTTTCATCTGATCCAGGCCCTGGCGACCTTGGTGGACGCCAATGGCGACCCGGCCATCGAGGGGTTTGCGGATAAGGCGCGCGCCCTGTCCGCTTCAGAGGCGAAGCTGGTGGATATGGCCGCCCAGCGTCGCAGCGAGGCCGAAGCCAAAAAGCAGTTGGGGGTGCAACGCTGGTCCCATGACGCCACCTGGCGCGAGTCCTTGGCCAACCTGGTATCCCGGCCCACCGTGAACATCGAAGGTCTCGTGGGAGGCTATACCGGCCCCGGCGGAAAGACGGTATTGCCCCACCGCGCGGTCGCCAAGCTGGATTTGCGGCTGGTGCCCGACATGACCTTTGACGGTGCCGTGGCGGCCCTGAAGGCCCACCTCGCCAAGCGTGGCTTCGGGG
>JANXQX010000223.1 GCA_025353305.1 Holophagaceae bacterium | reverse complement strand
GGAACGGCGGAGAGCCTGGCCTTCTGGGCATCAAGCGCCTGCTTGGCCGCCTCCATCGTGTCCCCGTCGCTGCGGTAGAGCAGGAGCGCCGTGAAGGGCGGATAGGCGAGTGCCTCGCGGTAGCGCAGTTCCTGCTCGGCGAAGCCTTCGAAATCCTGGCGGATGGCGAAGGCGATGGCGGGGTGATCAGGGCTGTAGGTCTGCAGGATCACCCGGCCGGGTTTATCGGCCCGGCCTGATCTTCCCGCCACCTGGGTGAGCAATTGGAAGGTCCGCTCGGCGGCGCGGAAATCGGGGAAGCGAAGGCCCTGATCGGCATTGAGGATTCCCACAAGCGTCAGTTGCGGAAAGTTATGCCCCTTGGCCAGCATCTGCGTACCCACCAGGATGTCCACCTGGCCCTGCTCCGCCGCCAGTAGACCCGCTTCCATGGAGCCTTTGCGCGTGGTGGTATCCCGGTCCAGCCGCAGGATCCGGGCCTTCGGGAACAGAGTTTGCAGCTGATCCTCGATCTGCTCGGTGCCTTCGCCCACGCCCCGCAGATGGTCGGCACCGCAGTGGGGACAGACCTCTGGCGGCACGGCCTCGAAGCCGCAGAGATGGCAGCGCAGGCGGTAGGGCCCTTTGTGATAGGTCAGGCTCACGGCGCAATGCGGGCAATCCAGCGTCTTGCCGCAGGAACGGCACATCCAGAAATTTTCAAATCCTCTGCGGTTGAGCAGCAGCATGGCCTGTTCGCCGCGCGCCAGCGACTCGGAGATCCCCGCCAACAGGGCTTTTGAAAAAACCACGCGCTTTCGCTGTTCCCGGTAGGCATCGCGCAGATCCACCACCTGGACTTCCGGCAGGTTGATGCCGATGGGCCGCTGTGTGAGCTTCAGCAGCTTGTAGCGGCCCTGCTGCGCGGCGTGCCAGCTTTCCTGGGAGGGCGTGGCCGAGCCCAGGACAACCGGGCAATTTTCGATCTGCCCGCGTTTGATGGCCAGATCCCGGGCATGGATCCGGGGATGCTCTTCCGACTTGTACGAGCCCTCCTGTTCCTCGTCCACGATGATGAGCCCGATGTTGCGAAGGGGCGCCAGCACGGCGTTCCGCACGCCCACGAAGATCGGCGCTTCATCCTGCAGCAGGCGCACCACATCAGCCTGTTTCTCCGAGATGTTCAAACCCGCGTGGCCCAGGGCGACCAGGCCAGGAAAGCGGGCTTCGAGCCGGGCCAGCAGCCCCGGAGTCAGCCCGATCTCCGGCACCAGCCAAAGCACGCGCCGCCCCTGCCGCAACACTTGCTCCGCCAACTCGAGATAGACCTCTGTCTTGCCTGATCCCGTCACGCCATACAACAGATGGACGCCGAAGCCCGTCAGATCCACGGCCTCAACCGCCGCGCATTGTTCCTCGTTCAGCACGACGCGATGATCGAATCCTTCCTCCCGCCGCCGGGAAAGCAGATCCAGCCGCTTGGTGCGCTGGATCAGGCCCTTGGCTTCCAGCATGGCGAGAATCGCCGCGCTCACGCCCGTGCTTTCCCGCAGCTCCGATTCGAGCATCGCTCCACCCGCGCCTTCCAGAGCCACCAGCGCCTTCGCCTGGGTGGGCGTGACCTTGAGGGGAAGCGGGAGGTCGGTGCGGCGCACTTCCGTCAGGCCCGCCCCACGGCGGTCGCGGCTGTGCAACAAGCCCCGCAGGGTCGCCCCGCCGCGATGCCACGCATCGCCAAGCGCCGTGAGTTCCGCCCACCTTTCTTCATCGCGCAGGTCCCTCAACAGCACACCTTTTTCTACTTCAACCTCCCAATCGGGAATCAACACATTCGGCAGGCAGAGCGGCACCAGATGCGCGATGCTCACCGCGTAATAATCCGCCGCGAAGGTCAGCAACTCGCGGAGCCTGGGCGGCAGCAGCGGAAAAGGATCCACGATGGCTTCGATGGCCTTGAGTTTTACTTTTGGAGGCGCTGCATCCGGCCCCAGCACCACACCCATCGCCGCGCCATTGCGCAGTTTCACCCGCACCCGCACGCCCGGCGGAATTCCTTCCGGCGCCAGGTAGGTCAGCGGCGGCAGCGGCCGCGCGAGTTCGATGCGGGTGGGGACGAGGTTCATGATGCTATTTTGCCGGAGGGACAAACGCCCCCCATTGGGCCGCGAGGCTTGGCTGATTGCAGCGAAGCGCCAGATCATGCGCCTTTTTTGGCAAGCCAGTCCAGGGATGCTTGGCGAAGTAGGTACGGACGATGGCATCGGCCTGGTTGGATTCACCCAGATTAAGCAAGGCTTCCGTCAAGGGCCCAATATTAGATCGCCAGCCATCCCCGGTCTCAGGATCCTCCCGGATTTTTCCATCCACCTTGGTGATGAAGGTGAAGTTCCCGCTCACCACTTCCCAATTCTGTTCATTCTCCCAGGCGGGCAACAGAAGATCCTTTATGGCCTGCCAATCCTTGTGTTTTTGGCATTCCTTCACGTAGTCATCCCGGACCGCCCAGGGAGGCCACTGGTCTGGAGGAGTCGTCGGCAGCGGGGTCAAGGAATCCAACAAAGGCTGCAAAGGCCTTCCCCCTAGAATCTTCGAGCTGCTGAGCCAGGCATTCCAGAGTTGCCATGCCTCGGGCCTGCGGCGCAGGGCTGCCTCAATTCCAGGGAGGGCCGAGCGGCAAGCGCTTTTCATAAGCTGACTGTGCTTCGCCTCATCCGGGATCGAGATGGATCCGTTTTCCACGCCAGCCCATCCCCTGGACTGAAACAGTTTCCCCAACCGGTCGGCCACTTCACCCCAGATCGCGGCATCATCGCCGTCACTCAACCGGAGCACGGGCTTCGGCTGCTGCTCCTCCTTTTCCTCGGCTTCGGCCTTGGCGTCCCTTTCCACCTTCAATTTTGTAAAGTCCCGTCGCTCATCCGAGGGCCAGAATGCATCCAGCTTCTCACCCAGCTTCACCTTGGTCTTGTTGACGGCTTTACTCTCCAGGATTCTTAAAAGTGCCCTTTGAGCCTCGACATGGTCCGGATTCGCCCGGAGAAATTCCCGCAGCAATTGGGTTGTGGTTTTCAATTTCCCCTCGGTCGCGGCTTTGCCGATGGCGGCCGGTTCCGGGGGTGTGGTGCCCGACGAAATCACGCGTCCCCCTGCGCTCAGGAGCACCCAGCAAGGTCTTGGGCCCGTGCGGTATTTCTCACGTAACAGCCCATCCAGCTCTGCGGCCTTCTTACCGTAATAGGAAATATCCAGGTCCATGTCCATCCAGGCGGGATCCGATGAAAGCGCATTCATCTTGGATTTCCACTCTCCCTTTGGGCCATCCGCCACCAGGAGCAGACCCGTCTTGGAGGCCTCCAGCCTTCGCTCCAGAAGCTGCGCCATGGCCGAGTCCGTCTTGGGAACCTGGGCCGCGACCAGGCAGCCCAAGAGGATCATCAGGCCCAGGATCGTTCGTTGGATTGCCCACATCGTTCCAGCCATCCTGGTCAGCCTCCACATCAGTTGGGTTTGGGCAAAACCAGCGCCCCCCATTGGGCGGCGAGTCCAGGCTGACCACAGCGAAGCGCGAGATCCTGGGCCTGTTTGGGCAGGCTTTCCGATGGGTGCTTCGAAAAATAGGAGCGGACGGCCCCATCCGCCCGGCTGGTTTCGCCGAGATAGATGAGCGCTTCCACCAAGGGCTCGAGGCTGCCCCGCCAATACCCGCTTCCCTCTGGCATCTCCTGCACCTTGCCATCCTGTTTGATCGCGAAGGAATAGGCGGAGCGGCTTTCATCAGATTCGCGGAGCTGGCGCATCTCCCACAACGGAAGCATCAAGCCCTTGATTCCCGGCCAGTCCTTCCGCTCGCGGGCATCCTTGACGAAGGCTGTTCTCACAGCGGGTGGAGGCCAATCCAGCGGCGAGGTCGTGGGCAACGGCACAAGGGTGTCCAACAGAGGCCGGATGGGTTTCCCGCCCATGACCTTGGTCATGCCGATCCAGAGTGACCAGAGCGGCCAGCTCTCCGGGGATTGTGCGAGCGACTCTTCCACCATGGGTAGGGAGGCGCGGCACGCCTCCTTCATGCGAAGGCTATGTTGGCCCTGGGGCGACACATTCAGCGACCAGGAATTCAAGGCCTCCCAATCCCCGCTTCGGAAGAACTTGACGTACAGATCAGCGGCTTCGCCCCAGATCGCCCCATCGTCTGCATCCAACAAGGTGGTCGTGGGTTTCTTTTCTCGTTCTTCCTTTTCGGCTATTTCCGAATCCACTTCGGATTGTTTCTGGTATTCCATGAAATTCCATGGCTTGTCGCTGGGCTGGATCGGATCCACTTTTTTGCCCAGCTTCAACAGCGTTTTCCGTGTGGCCTTTGCCTGGAGCAGTCGAAGCAGGTCAGCCTGTCCATCGAGATGATCAGGATTTACACGGAAAAATTCCCGGAGGATCTGGATATCAGAGCGGATCCCGGCTTCAGTGGCAGCCTGCGCCAGGACCACTCCGTCCGGCGGCGTAATTCCCGATGCCACTACACGGCCGCTATCTCCGAATAGGACCCAGCAGGGGCGAGGCCCAGCGTGGTATTGGTTCTGCACCAGGGCCTCGAGTTCCCCGGCCTTCTCTGCATAGTATGAAACCCCCAGATCCAGGTCGAGCCATACGGGTTCCGACAACAGCAGGTCCACCTTGGATTTCCATTCAGCCTTCGAGCCATCCAGCACCAGCAACAATCCGGACCTGCAAGCCCTCACTTCCGATTGCAGCAGCTTCGCAATGGGTGTTTCTGGTGCTTGGGCGCCAAGCATCCCGCAGGTGAGAACCAGCTCCAGGCAGAATCGGTGTTTCATGAATTCTCCAAGAACGGCACGAGGTTAGGATACAGGTACGTATCTTCATCCTCGGCCTTGAAAGTTCCTAGAGCGACGGCGCGGCGATGACGGTGTAGAAGATTGCGTCAGGGCCGGCGCTGCGATCCTTGGTGAAGGCGCACGTTATTTAGAACCAGGCGGAGTCAGGGCGGCCCACCTGGCCGCAACGCCGGGCTGGCCGCATCGGGTCGCCAATTCTGAACCCAGGCGCGCGATGTATTTGGACCTCATTCTCTCCATGGCTTCGGCCATCACACGATCAGCCGCACCGATATCGCGCATGCGCAGACAAGCCTCGAGCAGGGGTTCGGCATTCTCGGTCCACCAGTATTTGGTTGCGAAATCCTTGTCGGCCTCATTCTGGGCGAAGACGGAAATCTGATTCTCATTCTTCTGAGCCCAGCGGGGCTCCATGAAGGCCTTGAGGTTGTACCAATCCTTGGTGGACCGGCACTCTTTAACGTAGGCCAATACGACGGTGGAAGATGGAAATTCCCTGGTTGATCCCGGGACGGGAGTGAGGGTCTGCAGGAAATCGTGCAGTGATCTGCCTCCTGTGTATTCCGAAAGGCGCAGCCAAAGGGCCCAGGTCATATGGTGCGAAGGGCTGCGTCGCAAGGATGCCTCAACTTCCGGCAGGCTGCGCCGCGCGGCCGCCTGCACCAGGGGCGAGAATTTGGGCATGGACTGAAGATTCCCCGCCCAGAAACCCCCATCCCGCGTCCAATCCCCGCTTTGGATGATCTTGAACAAGGTATCCGCGAAGGCTCCCCAGATGCGTTGGTCGTCCTCGTCGGAGAGCGGGGATTTTAGCTCCGGGCTTGCTTCCCCGGTTGAAGACGCACCAGCAAGGGGCGTTTCCTTGGGGTACTCGATGCGGGGGGCCATGCGTCGCTCAGCCAGGCTTTCATACTCGCCCAGGAGGGCCGTTCGCCCATCCAGGTGATCGGGGTCCAGGCGAAGGAATTCAGTCAATTCTTCAATGCGGCTCTTCACGCCCGCCCCTCGAATGGAATCCGCCAGGGCCTCGGCCCATGGAATCGAAGTGCCAACGATCAAGGCCCGGCCTTCTGAATTGAAGAGCGCCCAGCGAGGCTTTTCATCCCAGCCTTCCTTCGCGCGGACAATGGTTGTAAGCGGGTTTTTAGGACCGAGCTGGATGAGGGGCAGATTCAGTTCAAGCAGCGGCTCTTGGGTTCGGAGTTGGTTGAAGGCCAAACCCCAGGTTCCATCTTGGTCGTCTTGAACCACCAAGGTACCCCGGAGGTTTTTCTTCAGTTGCGTCTCCCAGCTTGCCGGGGCCGTTTCCTTGGAGGCCGTGGAAATGACCATCGTCTGCGCCGGCAGGACTGTGGGAAGAATGGCAAGACAAAGGACAAATGGAAGGTTCATGGCCGCTCCTTCATGAAGCGTTAAGGGCGACCAATCGTACCGGGATTCCCATGGCCAGGAAAGGCTGGTTTTTAGGAACGGCAGCACACGTTAGGATACAGATCACCATGTTCATTCTCGGCCTTGAAAGTTCCTGCGACGACTGCTCGGCGGCGGTGGTGGAGGAGACTGCGCCGGGGCCGGTGCTGCGGTCCCTGGTGCGGCGCAGCCAGGATGCGTTGCATGGACCTTTTGGCGGGGTGGTGCCAGAGCTGGCGGCGCGGGAACACCTGCTCCAGGTTCGCGGCACCATCGCCGAGGCTTTGGAGCAGGCGGGAATTCCCCTCGAGAAGATTAATCGAATCGCGGTCACCCAGGGGCCAGGACTGGTGGGCTCACTGCTCACGACGTTTTCCGCGAGCAAAGCCATGGCGTGGCGGATGAATATCCCGTGGGTGGGCATCCACCATCTGCTGGGCCATCTCAACGCGGCGCGGTTCGGAGCGCCGGACCTGCCATTCCCCGCCCTGGTGCTGCTCGTCAGCGGCGGGCACACGCATCTGTATCGCGCGAAGGATTGGACCAGTCTGGAACTGCTCCAGAAAACCAGGGACGACGCCGCGGGCGAAGCCTTTGACAAGGGCGCGCGGATGCTGAACCTGGGTTATCCCGGCGGCCCTCTGGTGGATGCCTGCTCGCAAAAGGCACTGAAGGGCGCTGCGCCTTTCACGCCGCCAAAATTCCGCGACGGCAAGGCCGCTTGGAGTTTCTCGGGGCTCAAAACTGCGATGAAACTGCGCATCGCCGCCGAGCCGGGGTTGGACCGCGCGGGGGCTGATGATCCGCGGGTCCAGGGCCTTTGCCGCAGTCTGCAGGATGCCGTTTCCCTCTGGCTGCTGAAGCCGATTCCGGAGTGGGCGGACACCATCGGCGCCAAGGGTTTCATCCTGTCCGGGGGCGTTGCCTGCAACTCGAAGCTGCGGGTTGAGGCATCACAATTGGCGCAGGAGTTGGGCCTGCGCCTGGCCATTCCCGAGCCCAGATTCTGCACCGACAACGGCGCCATGATCGCCGCGGCTGGCGCCATGCTGCCGGCGGTGGAAGAGCCCTGGGCGGAAAATGCTGATTCTGGTTTAGCGCTAAATCCAGGCTGATCTGGAGAAAAAACTGGAACCGCGAATAGCCCGAATCAGGAATTCGTTTTCTTCGCCGTTTTCTTATTTTTCCCCGGCGCTTTTTTTGGCGCAGGTTTTTCGAGTTTTTCTTCAGCTGTGGTTTCTTCCGCTTTCGTTTCGGTCTTGGCTTCAGTCTTGGGCCCCTGGCTCATCTTCAAAGCCGAGTCGAGGATGGTTCCAACCAATTCCACGGTCTCACCTGGAGCCACGGCACGAAGCGTGATTCCAGAGGAAGCCAGGCCGAAGCCCAGTCCCAGGGGCGGCGCAGTCTTGGCGCTGGAGGAAAGTTCGATGGGAAGGGGCAACATCCGGCCCACGGCGCCGATGAGGTCCTGCAGACTCAAAAACAACTGCCCCTGCTGCTCGTTGCCGAGCAGGTCCTGGGTCAGCGCAAAAGCGGGCAGGCGCCCCAGGCTTTTTTCTGGATGCTCCAGGGCTTCAAGCGACGCGGCGAATGCCGAGGAGGCATCGCCGAAACCCACCAGCACCGTGTGCGGATCATAAGCCCAAAGCAGCGTTGCAATCGGCTCTTTGCCGAAAAGGGCTGACGCATCCAGCAGCGGTTTTTTCGGTTCTCCGCCATCCTTTGGCGCTTCGGGTTTCGGTGAAGGCACGACCAGTTTGAGCAGGGTCCGGTCCAAGTGAACGCCGCGCTCCGATGTCATTGCCTCCCCGCTCTCGGGCTTGAGCTTGGTGTAGGCTTCCAGGGCTCTGAGACTGGCCTCGGCATCATCCACCTCCAGGGACATGACCGCCCCCTGAACCGGTTTTGTGCTCTGGGCGTCGAAGCCCCACACGAGCCCGAAAGATTTGATCCCCTGCAATGTCCGGCTCATCACGGCGAGACGTTCCTTCCGTTCGGCAGAGACCGCCGCGCCCGGGGAGGCGAGCGTTGAATTCAGCCAGGACACATAGCCTGCGGGCAGCGCCGCGGTCATGGCGATCAAATAGGACGAAGCAGGAAGGCCTTTCATGGCTGCGCCCACCACATCCGCGAGAGAACCCTGCAACCCCGCCACCGCCTGGGCAGCCTGGCCGGTTTCGATGAAGCCCAGACGCGCTTCGAAGGAAATGCCGCCGCCCTCTTCGGTCTTGGCGCCGACCGCGATGTGGCTTACCTCGCCCGTGGGATTCTTGCGCACCTGTTCCATCAGCGCGTCCACCGGCGCCAGGAAATTATCTTTCTTCTCGTCTTTTTTGATGGCGGAGTCCGCTTTGGTTTCCGCCAGCACCGAGACCGGAAAGAGCATGGCCACGTCCTGATCCAGCAGCCACGCGCACTGGGCTTGGGGCGGCAAAGGGAACACCTCCCGTTCGGCAAGGGCAGCCTTCAGCTCTGCCAGATTGGCCTTGGGCGCCAGGATGGCGTAGCCACTGCGGAAAGCCGCCAGCATTGGCTTTCCTTTGACCTGGCCCTCCAGGAATCCGTTCCCGGGGGCTTTGGCGGCCTTGGCCTTGAACCGGGCCGAAAAGTCCTTCATGGAAGGCGCCCGCATGATGCGCAACTGGACAGTCTTGCTTGCCGCCTCGCTTTTCTCGCCCGGCAACGGATAGCTGAATTCCACAAGGCTGGTCTCCAGATCCATCAAGGGCTCGCCGCCGAAATCATCCACCAGGGTCTGCCGCATCAGCGCGGCGCCTTTCAGTTTCATGCGTTTGGCCAGGCGGTCCATGGCTTCCAAAGTGCGGGCAGGATGGTTCACGAGAATGACGGTGCTGGCCCCTTTCGGAACCCACGCCATGGCACCCAGGGCATCAACCTTGGCGGCTTCATGAAGGGCCACCACGGGTTCCGCCGCCGGAGGAGCAGGCACATCCTGAGCCACCAGGGCCAGGCACGGCGCGCCAAGCAGGGATGCGGAAAGCAGGAGCGGTCGGAGCATCAGGGGGCCTCTAAATCGAATTCTCCATCGTATCGCAGAGGCGAGTGGAAGCTGTTCGCGGATTCGGGTCTACTGCTAGCAGGAGAGTCCATGGAAGTCACCCGCGAAGACGTGCTGCGCTGCGCCAGGCTGACGAGCCTCCGCTTGAGCGAAGCCGAAATCGAACCCATGCGCTTGGCCATGACCCAGATGCTGAGCCATGCAGAAAGCCTGAATACCCTGGCTTTGGATGATGTGGAACCCACCACCCACGGCCTGCAACTGATCCTGCCCCGCCGCGAGGATGAAATCGTTGAGTGCTTCACCCAGGCCCAGGCCCTGGCCAATGCTCCAGAACACGACAAAGGCCATTTCGTGGTGCCGAAGATTCTGCAGGGCTGAGTTCCTTTGAAAAAAGCGGCCCCGCCGGGGCCGCCTTTTCCGCAAAGCCCTGAATACTTAGAACGAGAAGCGCGCCCCCAGGCGGACGCTGCGCGGGTCCTGGAAGGCATTCCCACGAAGGTAGTTCGAATTGGTCTGGGGATCACCTTGCTGGAAGTTGTAGCGCTGATCCAGTGACGTTGCGGTCTGGCTATCCAGCAGGTCGGTGATATCGAGCATGAAACGAACCTGTTTTTTCCCTGAGAATTTCCAGACGTAGGCCAGATTGATATCCAGCTTTGCCGCATTGGGCGTACGGCCCTCGCTTCCCCGTGGGACCAGGAACAGCTCGTAGCGGCCATAGCCGTTGTGAAAGCCCAGGCGGTTCACCGGTGTGCCCGTCAGGTAGCTCAGGCTCGCCCCGATGCTCAAGCCGAAGGGGAATTCGTAATAGCCGTTGGCCTTGAACTCACCTTGCCGGTCGCCGCTCAGGCGGCCGTAGCTGTTCACGATGAACTCGGGAAGATCGAAGGCGCTGTTGATGTTCGGGTCCAGCTGGCCGGTGCCATCAGCGCCGCCGACACCCTGGTAGGCGCCCTCGTAGTTGCCGTCGAGCTGGCTCCAGATGTAGCTCAATTGCCAGGTGTAGTTGTCGGCGAATTTCCGCTGGGCCGTCAGCTCCACACCCTTGTAATCGCGGATGGCTTGCGGAAACCTGGCCCCGGCGTCGTGGCTCTGTCCCGGGTTCATGATGAAGTAGTCACCTTGAGCAGCATCCAGGCCATCCTCGATGGCCCGGCCCAGATAGCGCCGGATGAATTTCGCGCCCAAGACATATCGGTTGTTCAGCGTGGTTTCCGCGCCCAGGATGAACTCATCGTTGTAGGCACCTTTCAGATCGGGGTCTACGGGCTCGAAGTAGGCACCCACAACGCTGGACGGTGTATGGTTGAAGTCCGATTCAGCCGCGGGGTTCGGAGTGATGCTCGTGCGGTCATAGTTGATGATGGTGGGA
>JANXQX010000202.1 GCA_025353305.1 Holophagaceae bacterium | reverse complement strand
GTGCTTCTGATGGGCCACCAGGGCGGCACGGCGGATCCACAGGTTTTCGTCGCGGATCCAGCGCTCCATCAAGGGTTTCATAATCACGCGCTCCTTCAGGAGCAATGCGCCAATAAGGAAGCGGGCGAGCTCGTCCACCGTGTCCCACCAGGCCCCTTCCCGGATCATGCGCTCGAAGAGGGGCAGAGCCTCCAGCGCCTGGAAGGCCGGAAAAAGCTTGGCCCATTCCACGGCGGCGTAATGGGCCTCGCGCTGGGGCAGGGACCAGAACGCCTGGATTTGCGACAGGTATTCCTCCTGATTTGTTGGCGGATGGGCTTTGGCGATGGCTTTCACCATGCGGCGCATCGAGTTGGCGTCCACACCGAAGAAAGGATCCGAAGTCTTCATGTAGGCCTGGGCGCCCCGGATGCGGAGGGCATTTCCCTCCGCTTCCAAACATCGAGCCAGCTCAATGGCCAGGTCGCGGGGTTTCACAATCCCTGGGCTTTCAGCAAGTGAGCTTCCATCCGCTCCAGGCGCTCCAGCACGCCCTCGCGGATCTCCTCGACTTTTTCGTGGAGATGGGCGATCTCCAGCTCGGCCTTGACGTTGATCTCGTACTCGATGTCATCCCGGACGCGGTCCTTGGCGGCATGCCGGTTCTGGGCCAGCAGCACGAAAATGGACAGGAAGATGGCCTGCAGGGACACGATCATCGTCAACAACCCGAAGGGGAAGGGATCGAAGCGCCAGGTGCCCGACTCGTTGAGCCAGATCCAGACTCCGAACCAGACGGCGTTGGCCACCAGGAAGGAAATGCTTCCTGAAAAGGCTGCGATCCAGTCCGCGAGCCGTTGCACGATGGTCAACTGTTCCTGGATCTCCTCGCTGGGGTTACGCGCCACCCTTGTGCGCAGCAGCAGGTCCGCCTTGCGGGTCATGGCCCCCATGGCCCCGAGAAGGTGAAGGACGGCTTCGGGTTTCTTCGTCACCAGAAGCACCAGGTCATCGCGGTCCAGTTCGAGCAGTTCGGAGTCCTCCAGCGCCACGGCGGTGGCCGTGCGGGGGCCGGTGCCCAGCATGGCCAGCTCGCCGAAGACTTCCCCGGGCCCGCATTCCGTGAGGACGATCTTCTGTCCCGCGTGATCGGTGATGAAGATCTCCATGGCGCCCTTGGCCACCACATACATGGCCTGGCCGGGATCCCCGGCCTTGAAGAGGATCGCGCCCGCTGCCAGGGAGCGGGTGTCCACGGCCTCGGCGAGCAGGGCGCACTCTTCAGCGTCAAGGGCCGAGAAAAGCGGCAGGTCGGTGAGCAGGGATGCGTCGGCGGGCATGGGTGCTCCGAAAAGAAACCATTACAGCAGGAACTGAAGTCTAGCCCTCACGGAACCGCCATAACGGGTGGGTCATCCAGGTGGATGTCTACCCTGGGGGACCTGTGATCCAGGTCTCGTATCCGCTCCCGGACAGGGTGCCTTGTGATACCTTCCTCCCAGCCAATTAATCCACTAGCAGCATCTTTCTGGGGATCGACCATGAGCGATGTAGAAATCAGCCTTACCCAACAGGCCACGATCAGTGCCCTCCAGAAAGGCGAAGCACCGATCCCCATGCGGGGCTGGCTGGCGAAGCAGGCGGCCATCAACTACGAGGTGGAAGCTGCGCTTGCCGAGGAGGATCCCGCGGCCTTCTGGGGTGAGAAGGCCCTGAACATCGACTGGCATGAACCCTGGACCGAGGTCGTGCGCTTCGAGGTCCCCAACCATCGGTGGTTCATCGGCGGCAAGCTGAATGTCACGGTCAACTGCATCGACCGCCACGTTCACAGCGACCGGCGCAACAAGGCGGCCCTGCTTTGGGTGGGCGAGGATGGCGACGAGCGCGCCTACACCTACAACCGCATGTACCGCGAAATGAACCGCTTCGCGAATGCCCTGAAACGCCTGGGCGTGAAGAAGGGCGACCGCGTGATCCTCTACATGCCGCTCACGCCCGAAGGCATCATCTCCATGCTGGCCTGCGCCCGCATCGGCGCCATCCACAGCGTGGTGTACGCGGGCATGGGCCACGCGGCCTTGCGCACCCGGATCGAGGACGCCGGCGCCAAGGTGGTGGTCTGTTCGGACTTCACGTACCGGAGGGGCAAGGCCACGTCCCTCAAGCCCATCGTGGACGAGGCCGTGCGCGACTTGTCTTTCGTGGACCACGTCATCGTCCACCGGCGGGGCTCGCGTCCCGGCGATGCGCCGGTGAGCTTCGCCAGCGAGCGCGAAAAGGATTTCTACGACATCCAGCAGGGGCGGGATATCCACTGCGACCCTGAGATGGTGGATTCGGAACACCCGCTGTTCATCCTGTACACCAGCGGCACCACCGGGAAACCCAAGGGCGTGGTGCACGCCACCGGCGGCTACCTGGTGGGCGTCAATTACCTGAGCAAGGCCTTCTTCCAGATCCAGGAGCGGGACATCTACTGGAGCACCTCCGACATCGGCTGGGTTGTGGGCCACAGCTTCATCGTCTATGGACCCATGAGCATCGGTGCTACGGTGCTTTGCCGCGAGGGCGCGCCTGACTATCCGACTCCGGAAGTCACCTGGGAAATCTGCGAGCGCTTCGGCGTGAACGTGATGTTCACAGCCCCCACCGCCGTCCGCATGTGGATGAGCCATGGCGCCGAGGCGCCCGGAAAATTCGATCTCTCCAAGCTGCGGCTGATGGCCTGCGCCGGCGAGCCCTTGAATCCAGAGGCGCACCGCTGGGCCCAGAAATATCTGGTGGGCCAGGGCAACGGCATGGTGGTGGACAACTGGTGGCAGACGGAGATCGCGGGACCGGTGATCGGCACGCTGCCCACCTTCGAGGCCCGGCCCGGCAAGGCCGGAAAGCCGCTGCCCGGCGTGCGTCTGGCCGTGGTGAACCACGATGGTTCCCCCGTGCCCGACGGCCAGGGCGGCCTGCTGGTGATCAAGTACCCGCTGCCCTACATGCTCACCACCGTGTGGAACGACCATAAACGCTACGAGGACTACTGGACGGAGATCCCAGGCTGCTACACCGCGGGGGATGTGGCGGTGAAGGATAAGGATGGCTATATCGCCGTGCTTGGCCGTTCCGACGATGTCCTGAATGTGGCCGGGCACCGCATCGGCACTGCCGATGTGGAAGGCTCCCTCATCGGCCATCCGGCCGTGGCCGAGAGCGCCGTGGTGGGCCTGCCTGATCCCATCAAGGGTGAGTGCATCAAGGCCTTCGTGGTGCTGAAGGCCGGCTTCACGGCCGGCCCTGGCCTGATCGCCAGCCTTAAGGACCATGTCCGCGAGGACCTGGGCGGCATCGCCAGTCCCAGCGACATCGAGATCCGCGCCAGCCTGCCCAAGACACGCTCAGGCAAGATCGTCCGCCGCGCTCTCAAGGCGGAGGCCCTGGGGCAGGATCCCGGCGATTTGAGCACGCTGGCGGATTGATCTAGCCGGAGGTTCACTACACAAAAAATCAGCGTTCCTCGGCGCTTTTCTTGCGGATTGGAAGAGGCTGTAGAAGTTGATCCACCTTGATTCCGATCATCTCCTTAGAAGAAGTCTGTGTCGTGGATGCGGATTTGGGCATCGGCAGTTCCAGGACCCCTGTCCAGACCATCTCAGTGCTGGCGCGCTCCACCAATTCCACAACGATCAGAAGATCCCCTCCCGGTGCGGAGATATCCCTTGAAGGGGTCTCCCCTCCTTGTTGCGGATTCCGGCCCCCCATGCTGCCCTTTCCACCTTCCATTGCACTCCCGTGGGAGCCCCTTCCGCTTCGCCCGCCCCCAGCTCCACCCCGTCCTTCGGGTTTCCCATTGATGTTGCTGTTGCCGTTGCCGTGCCGGGATCCTCCCGCTGCCAGCGTGAAGACATCCAGCCACAGTTCTGCCTGATCCGAAGGCACGAAGCGGTAGCCCTTGGCCTCGAGCGCTCCCATGACCTGGCTTTGGATTTCCGGGAAATTCACCGGGTGCATGTTCTCCACCCCCAGGACGAAATCCTTCCTTGGATCCAGGGCCACATCCCGGAAATGCCCCACTTCGGTGCCGGGCCTTGAATCGTAGGAAAACGAGGGCCGGGAGCAACCTCCCCCGATTCCGCAGATTATCAGCATCGAACCTATCACCTTCAGGCCTTTCGATTCCACCCGGCCGGTTTCGAGCAGGTCCCAGACTTTCATTTGAATTCCCCTGGCATGCGGCAGGGATGCCGGAGAAACAGGCTAGGTTTCAACATGTGCGCTTTAAAATATTTACACATCAAAGCCTCCAGGGGACCAAAATAGGGCGATCGAAATTCCCTATCTTCTTCCCAGTTCAGTCAGTGTGGGACGGTTCCCATCAAACTGAGGCCGCACCACCCGATGCCCAGCCACATTTCCCTCCGACACCGCCTGGAATATGCCCTGTTCTGGATTCTGGACGGGGTGCTGCGCCTGCTGCCATGGCGAGTCGGGCTGGCCCTGGGACGCCTGGTGGGCAGCAGTGCGTACCGGGTGAGCGGGCACTACCGGCGGTTGGTCCGTGACAACCTGCGCCAATCGAACCTGGGCTTGACCGAGGACCAGATCACCGCAGTGGCTCGGGATTGCTTCAAGCATTACGGTTCCCTGTTCATGACCGCGGTCCACCTGCTGCATATGAAACCGCAGGAGGTGAACAAATGGATTCACCTGGATGGGTTCGAGCACTGGGATGCCGCCCAGGCTGCGGGCAAGGGCTTCATCGTACTGACGGCCCACTACGGTAATTGGGAGGCCATGGCCATGGGGCTCGCCGTCAGTGGCCGGGCTTTGGCGGCCATCGCGCGCCGACTGGACAATCCGCTTCTGGAAAGAAAACTCCTTGCCCTGCGCAGCCGGCTGGGGAACCGCGTGATCTACAAGGAAGGCGGCGTGCGGGATTCCATTCGCGAGCTGCGGGCCGGGCGGGGCACCGGTTTTCTGATGGACCAGGATGCCCTGACCAAGGGCGTCTTCGTCAGATTCATGGGCCGGTGGGCTTCCACCTACTCCTCTGCGGCCCTGTTGGCCGTGAAATACAGGGTGCCCGTGCTGCCGGTCTTCAGTAAGCCCCATCCCGATGGCACCATCTCAGCTCGAGTGTTGCCACCTCTCGAGTTCCCCTTCACGGGCGACGTGGATCGGGATGTCTGGACAGCCACCCAGATCATGACCTGGTCCCTGGAAGCCCAGATCCATGAAGATCCCAGGTGGTGGTTCTGGCTGCACCGCCGTTTCAAGACGCAGCCCACCGCCGACTACCCATTGCCGCCGGA
>JANXQX010000178.1 GCA_025353305.1 Holophagaceae bacterium | reverse complement strand
TCCCTGAGGTTCAACCCCAGCAAAGCACTCGCGATTCCGTTCGCTTCGTTCAAATCGCCACCAAGGAATATAGATTGGAAATACTTGAAATCAGGAATCCTATAAACTCTTACACTGTCCTCAACCGGACACTAGTGATCTGGTTTTACTGTTCACAAAGGCGAACCCCCTTCTTGCCCAAAGCGGTGTCCGTATTTTTGTTGCCAAGGAAAGTTTGGCGAATGGACGAGTTGCCTACACCTATCGGGTAGAGAATCAAAGTCCCTTTGCGATCTATTCAATTCAAATCGGGGGGCAGGGTTTGAGCGGAGATTGGGACGAGGGCATGAAGACTGGTTTAGGCATAGTTCCCCCCGGTACCAAATTCGGAATTGACGATCGGGCGCCTGAGGATTGGGTAGCAGCTCCGAAAGGATGGGGAGTTAGTTTTGAACAAGATGAGGATTCGAGAATTAACGTCAGATTCGGATGTGGATTGCCATCCACATTCGTCCAGCCAGGGCAAACCCTTGGTGGATTCAAGGTCATCCTCCCCAAAGAACACGTTTCTTATTCGACAGTTCCCTTCATGGTGTTCTTGTTCAAGGGCGGAAAATATAGCAACGACTACCTGCAGGGGAATCTGGAACCCGACCCTGCTTCCCCCGCCATGCGCCATACCAAAGCGAAACCGACCCCACCCGCGAAAAAGCCTACCGGCAAGAAGCGTTGAGCCCTATGCGTCGTTCGTCCACGGGGTGGGGCTGTTGCCCACGGTGAGCGATGGCGCGACGTCCGCGTTCCAAGTGGCGTTGGGCCATGCTATACACCCTCATGACGACGCCATAAACGTCCCAATCCCCTCCTGCATACACCGCGCGGCGGGATGGAGATTTGCTCTGCGCTGATGCAGGCGAGGCTCTTCGCCTTGACCTTCGACCCTCGACTCTCACCCTTTCACATTTCCCCGGTCTGCCCGGCCCTGGGATCGAAGTTGATGCCGGCCCGTTTGAGGGTCTGGATGAAGCTTTCCTTGTCGGGGCACTTCAAATAGGCATCCATGGCGGTCACTTTCTTGTCCTGGATCATTTCCATCAACACGTCGTTCATGAGCCGCTGGCCGTAGGCCCGCCCGACCTGCATGGCACTGGGGATCTGGAAAACCTTGCCCTCGCGCATGAGATTCGAGATCGCCGGTGTGACGAAAAGGCTTTCCATCGCCGCCACCCTGCCGCCGCCGATCTTCTTCAGTAGGATCTGGGAAATGACGGCTTTCAATGCGTCCGCCATCATCACGCGGATCTGCTGCTGCCGGTCGGAGGGGAATTGATCCACGATGCGGTCGATGGTCCCGACTGCGCTTGACGTATGGAGTGTGCCAAAGACCAGATGCCCCGTGACGGCTGTTTCAAGGGCGATGGCGATGGTCTCCAGATCCCGCATCTCGCCCACCAGGACGATGTCGGGGTCCTCGCGCAGTGCAGCCCGCAGGCCGGACTTGAAACTTTCGGTGTGGGTGTGGACTTCCCGCTGGTTGATGAGGCATTTCTTGCGGGGATGCACGAATTCGATGGGGTCTTCGATGGTGACGATGTGATCCATGCGTTGCTGGTTGGCGAGATCGATGATGGCCGCGAGGGTTGTGGATTTCCCGCTTCCCGTGGGACCCGTCACGAGCACCAGGCCTTTCGCCAGCAGGGCGAGCTGGCGGACCGGTTCGGGCAGGCCGAGCCGGTCCGGATTCGGAATTTCGTTGGGGATCACCCGGGCCACGAAGCCGGGGCCCACGCGGTCCTGGAAGAAGTTCACGCGGAGACGGCATCCGCCCAGGTCGAAGCCAAACCCGAAATCGGCGTCGCCGCGGGATTGGAATTTCCCCCAGGCATCGGGCGTGGCCATGGAGTGCATCAGCTCCATCAATTGGGTCTCGCCCAAGGGCCCGCATTCCCGGAAGTCCTGCAGCTCCCCATTGATGCGGAAGATGGGAACCTCACCACAGGTGCAGTGAACGTCAGAACCATTCCGGTCCAGCAGGGCGCTGAACAGCACCAGCGCCAGGGGATGGAGTTCCCGTTTCGGGGCTGGCCCTGCGAAAATGGAATCCAGGGCCGACGCTGGATTCGCAAGCTCGACAGTAAGCGGAGCCGGGGCAGATGCCGCCGCCATCGGGGCTGTGGAGGCAGGAGCGGGCGCGGGGACAAGGTCCAGCACGATGGCTGGAGCCGAGGGCAGGGCCGCGTTGGCTGGAATGTATGGAGGATCCAAAGGCGCTGCAACTCCGAGGTCCACATCCACGAACTTGATGCCCTGGATTCCACCAGCTCCATCAGGAGAGATGACATCTTTGGGCTCAGCCTTCAGCCGGTTGCCGATGGCGCTGCGCTCCATGGAGATGCGGTAGTTCACCCCCCCATTCATGTATTCGAAGGCTATCTGTCCTTGTTGGGACCAGGCATCCCGGTATTGCGTCGGGATCACTTCCTGGGTGATGTGTTCCAGCATCGTGGGTGGAAGGGCCTGAGGCAGCAGGGGCAGGCTGCCGCCGCCACTGAATTCAACAAAAGGGGGCTGATTCGGCTCAATGCGGAGCGAGCGGCCACCCTTGGTCACGATCTGCTGAAGGAGCTTGTCCAACTGAGCCATGAGGGTCCTTGGGTGGTGTGGCGGATGCAGCATTCTTACACGAGTCCCGTTTAACGGAATACCGTCACAAGCTCCGAAAAAACCATTGGCGATTCCTTATCGCCTCCTACGTCGCGCTTCGTGCGGCATAAGCAATCGTTCGGAAATAACCAGAAAGGTACTGGTTATTTCCGAACGGTCGCTAAACTGTAGATTCGGCCCAGGGTGCAGGATCCGCCTCTCACGATCCCACCGGGCACCAGATGGAGTGAGCATGAACATCCATGAGTTCCAAGCCAAAGAACTGCTTCGGCAATACAAGGTGGCCACACCGGATGGCCGGGTGGCGACCGATGCCGAGGATGCCAGGCAGATCACCAAGGCCTACGGCGGAAAAAGCGTCGTGAAGGCGCAGATCCATGCTGGCGGCCGTGGCAAGGGCGGCGGCGTGAAATTCGCAACGGATCCCGACAAGGCCGCGGAACTGTTCAAGCAGATGCTGGGCATGAACCTGGTCACCAAACAGACCGGGGCCGAAGGCCGCAGAGTCTATACGGTGTTCATCAGCGATCCTGTGGATATCGACCGGGAACTCTACTTGAGTTTTCTGGTGGACCGCGTGACCTCGCGAATCACCATCCTGGCTTCCACTGAAGGTGGCGTGGAGATCGAGGAAGTGGCAGCCAAAACCCCTGAAAAAATTGTGCGCGTGACCATTGATCCGGCGCTCGGGCTTTCAGCTTTCCAGGCCCGGGAAGTCGCATTCGCGCTGAAGCTTGAAGGCGACGCGTTCAAGAAGGGCGTCACCTTTCTGCAAAACCTTTATCGGCTCTTCGTCGAGAAAGATTGTTCCATGGTCGAAGTCAATCCCCTGGTCGTCACCAAGACCGGCGATGTCATCGCCCTGGACGCCAAGATGGGCTTTGACGACAACGCCCTTTTCCGCCACCCGGACATTCTGGCGTTCCGCGACCTGAACGAAGAAGCCCCGGAAGAAATCGAGGCTTCCAAATTCAACCTGAATTTCATCAAGCTCGACGGCACCATCGGCTGCATGGTGAACGGCGCCGGCCTGGCCATGGGCACCATGGACATCATCAAGTACCACGGCGGATCTCCGGCCAACTTCCTGGATGTCGGCGGCAGCGCCACCGAGGACGCGGTGATGAACGCCTTCCGCATCATCCTGCAGGACAAGGCCGTGAAGGGCGTGATGGTCAACATCTTCGGCGGCATCATGCGCTGCGACATCGTGGCCGGCGGTATCGTGAAAGCGGCGAAGCAGATCGGCATCCAGGTGCCCGTGGTGGTCCGGCTTGAAGGCACGAACGTGGAAGAAGGCAAGAAGATCCTCGCGGACAGCGGCCTGAACCTGATCGTCGCCGACAGCCTCGAAGACGCCGCGAAAAAGATCGTCGCGGCGACTAAGTAACCACCAAGGCACGAAGGGAACCACAAAAACACCAATAAAATGGCGGAAATGATGGACCACAAAGCCACAAAGACACCAAGGAACACAAAGAAAATAGGGGTCAAAACCACTATTTCTTTCTTTGTGCCTTTGTGTCTTTGTGGTCGAGTTTTTTTATTTTTTAATTTTTCTCCTTCGTGTCTTTGTGGTGCCGCGTGAGCGAGGAGATGAAAGCCCAGTACGAAACCCTGTACCAGGAGTACCAGGACGTCATGTACAAAGGCGCCTGGCGCCTGGGCTGGAGCTTCTTCTTCGTGCTCGTGGGGCTCCTCCCCATGATGTACATCTTCATCTGGCTGGCGGGACCTCGGACCTGGGAAAACACGTTTTTCCATGCGCCCAGGATCATGTGGATCGCGGCGCCGCTTAACCTTGGAATAGTTGTTTTCCTGCTCTCCCGACTGTACCGAAGAAACCTGGAACTGGACGCCACCAAGCAGGATTATCTGGCCAGATTGCGGGCTCTGAAAACCCAACTGCCAACAGCACCAGCGCCAACCTCAAACCCTACACCCGAGCGAGATTGGGATACTTTTCAGGATGATGAAAGGCCTGGGCCCCGGTCTTGAGTCCAGGGTCGAGAGTCGAGAGTCGAAAGTAAAAAACATTCACAACCTAGCTGTTCCACCACGATCAATCGAAAATCCCCCAATTCTTCACCGGAGTCCATCATGTCTGTCCTCGTCGGCAACCACACCAAACTTATCGTGCAGGGCATCACCGGGCGGGAGGGTCTCTTTCATGCCATCGGCTGCCGCGATTACGGCACCAACGTCATGGGCGGTGTCACGCCGGGCAAGGGCGGCACGGTGGTCGAAGGCTTTCCGGTCTTCAATACGGTCATGGACGCGGTCACGCAGACCGGCGCCAACGCGACGATGATCTTCGTTCCGCCCAGTGGCGCGGCCGATGGCATTCTTGAAGCCCTGGACGCGGGAATCGCGTTGATCGTTTGCATCACAGAGGGCATTCCGGTGCTGGACATGATGAAAGTGAAGCGGGTGCTGCCTGATTATCCAAACAGCCGCCTCGTCGGCCCCAACTGCCCTGGTGTCATCACCCCCGGACAGGCGAAGATCGGCATCATGCCCGGCCGCATCCATCTGGCGGGGAGCGTCGGCGTGGTTAGCCGCTCAGGCACGCTCACCTACGAAGCCGTGGGCCAGCTCACGGCGCTCGGCATCGGCCAGTCCACCTGCATCGGCATCGGCGGCGATCCCATCAATGGCACCAGCCACATCGACGCGCTGAAGCTGTTCCATGCCGACCCCGATACCCATGCGGTCGTCATGATCGGCGAGATCGGCGGCAGCGCCGAAGAAGATGCCGCCGCCTGGGTGAAGGCCAACATGACGAAGCCGGTGGTGGCTTTCATCGCGGGTCAGACCGCGCCTCCCGGTCGCCGCATGGGCCATGCGGGAGCCATCATCAGCGGCGGCAAGGGCACTGCCTCGGAAAAGATGAAGGCCCTGGAAGCCGCGGGCATCACGGTCGTCCAAAGCCCTGCGGACATGGGCAAAGCCATGGCAAAGCGTTTGGGCGTGACTGCCTGAAGAGGTCGGAATGCTCATCTCGCGGGAAATGGTTCTCCAACAGGACATAGGACTGAATGCCACGCTGTTCGGCGGCGGCATGATGGCGCGCATGGACAAGGCGGCGGGCATTTGCGCCGGGCTGGTGAGCCACAACCGGGTGTTCGTGACACTCAAGGTCTCGGAGCTGTTTTTCCACAGCCCCGTGAGAGCCGGAGAGATCATAGAGTTCTACGCCACGGTGACCCGGGCAGGCAACACTTCCATTACCGTGCAGCTTGAAGTGCGGGTCTACAGCCCCGTCAGCAACGCGAGGCGGGACGTCACCAGCGGTGAATTCGTGATGGTGGCCACGGACGACAACAGCCACCCGGAGCCCATCCTCTGGAAGCCCGACATGATCGAGGAAGCAAAGGCGGAAACCGCCGCAGTGGCAAGGCCCAAGCGACGGACCGCCAAATAAGCTCTGGCATTCACTTCCGGTTGAACCCTTCCAGAATCCTTTGCATTGCGTCCCGTTCCGAACCTTTGGACTCGGCCTCGACCACTTTTTGCAGCACCCACCTGGCCTCCGGTGTGCCGATGCCAAGCAGGGCCTTGGCCACGCCGATGCGGATCTCGAAGGTCTCGCTGCTGGTTCCAAAAAAGGTCTTCTTTTTCTTGAGCAATTCGGCGAGTGCGGGGATCGCCGCTACAGCTCCGATGTCCCCAAGGGTTTCCAGAGCCTTGAGCCTCAACCTCTCTGAACCACGGCGATCCTCCGCCAATTCCAGGACCGCTGGGGCACTGGTGGCCGTTTTAACTTGTCCCAATGCGAACAGCACTTCGAATTTGGTTTCCGGATCAGTTTCCTTCAAGATGCTCAGCAGATGCGGTTCCGCGGCCGGTCCCCCCAGTTTCCACATGGCCCGCACGGCGGCCCGGCGCACCCGGCCATCGGCATGGCGCAGCAGGGGCACGACTTTCGGCAAGGATCCGGCGTCGCCGATATCGCTCAAAAGGTTCAGGGCATTCCGCACCAGGAACCAGGTATCGGAATTCATGGCATCCTGCACGGTATCCACGGCCGCGGGGCCCAGAAAGCGAAGTGCCTCGAGCAAGCGCCCCCGGCGAGGGCGATCCGTCTCCTCACCAAGCCTGGCCATGAGGAAACCCGGGGCTACGGGACCGAGCCATTCAAGGAAGGGGATGATCTCAGCCCTCAACCGCTCCTTGTCCACCTCAAATAGCAGTTGAAGGATGCGATCCACGCTTTCGTTCCGCACCAGCCGCTGCTTGAGTTGATCCAATCCTTCCTGCCGCCAGTCCTGGATTTCTTCGTGGATGCCACAGAGATCCTGCAGCTCCATGATGCAGGCCTGGGCGGAAGCAAGGTCCCCGCGAAGGACCAGGGCCCCCAGAATCGAGCTCAGTGCTTCGGTGGCAGCCTGGTGGATCGGCGCGGAGGATTCCACCGCAAAATGCGCTTCCAGTTTCTGGGTGAGGGGGCCCTCGGTGTCTTGTGGCAGGCCCGGTTCGCGTATCCAATGAGTGACGCCGGCCAGGGTCTGGGTGGCAGCGAGGCGAAGGTTTTGATCATCCACGGTGAGGGTTTCAAGGACCCGGTCCAGGACCCGCTGAAAGGCTTCGGAGCGTTCCTGCTCCAGCAACTCCCGCAAGAAGGCGAGCCGCTGTTCAAGGCTCAGATCCCAAAGTTGCCGGCTCTCGAGAGCCCGGACCACCTTGGCTTCCAGGGTCATGGCATCCCAGTCCAGGCGGCGGAGCAGGGCCTCGGCCAGATTGCCGTCGTAGCCCAGCTGCCGCATGTGGATGGCCAGGGCCCGGACCATGGATTCGCGCTGTGGCAAGGGTCGCAGCACATCCTGCAAGGGTCCTTGCAGATGATTCCAGGGATGGCCCTGGCCCAGCAGGGTAGTGCCCGCCACGGACAGGATTTCAGGGGCCAATTCCTGGATACCCAAAGCCAACCCCTCGGGTTTGCCGGGCAAAGTGGCCATGCCTGCGAGCAGGCTCAGTTGGGCCTCCGGCGGCAAGCTCAACAGCACTTGCCGAAGCACCCCCAGCTGGGCCATGGAAGGCATGCCTTCGCCGAGTCCCAGCTGATAACCCATGGCCCCCAGGTTGCCAAGGAAGGCCGGCTGGAGTGTGGCCAGGTTCAACCCTTCCCCCACGGCCATCCCGCCCAGAATCTCCCCGAAGGCACCACGAACGATGTCTATCAACTGTTCAGGTGGGCCCAGCAGCATGGACAGCGCAAGGGCTTCGGCTTCTTCCAGGCTCATCGCATCAGCGGAGCTGGAATCCTTTCCCGAATCCCAGCCAAACTCTCCACCTGATTCCTTGACTGGTTCCTCCACCGATTCCTTGATTGCCTCCTTTTCGGCTTTCGCGCCTGATTCCCCGGGCGATTCCTCCATGGCACCGGGCCCGGCATCGTTTTCACCGTCACCATCAGCATCACCGCCTTCGCCGACCTCCTTGTACCGCGTGAGGCTCACACGGATGCGCGTGACTCCCGCGCGTTCCAGAATCGGGCCAGGACCGCCCAGTTCCTCGATTTTCGCGGGCTTCAGCAGAAGCAGATTGAGCATGGCCAGCAGGTCAGCATCATCCAGGTCCTTTTGGATGATGAAGCCCGCGATCATGCGATCGGAAAACCGTTTTGCCAGCGCCTTGAGGTGCGGGCTGGAGCCTTCCACCTTGACACCATTGGCAAATACTTTGTCGGCGGCAACGGCCATATGGAGCGTCGGTTTCTCAGCGATCCAATCCACCAGGGAAAGTTTGGCGGCCTCCAGTGAATTTATCGTGCGCGGATGCTGGGCCGTGTACATCTGCAGGGCCTTCAGCGCCACTTCCAGGGCCTGGGCGGTTTCGATGAAGGTGGGCATGGGTTTCAGTCCCCCATCAAGTGCATGCGAAGAAGAGCTTTGACTTCATCCTTGCTCTCGATTTCAAGGGCCAGGGCCATGGCTTCGCGGGCCTCGCGCGTGCCAATGGCTCCGAGCGCGCGAGCCGCGGCCATCCGCAGGGGAAGGGGTTCCAGGCGACCCAGGAAACCTTTCTTCTTGAAGAGCTTCGAAAGCACGGGCACCACTTCTGGGGATCCAATGGCACCCAGGGATTCCAACACCGTCTGGCGCAGTATTTCGGCCTCGGGGCCAGAAGTGCTTCCCTCCTGGAGAAGCTCGACAAGTGGCGATACCGCTCTTGGATCTTTCAGCTCGCCCAGCTGGGTCACGAGTTCCAGCAGCGTATTCGGATCGGATTGGGGCAAGGCTGCGATCAGCAAGGGAACGGCCCGGCCAGCATTCAGTTGGCCAAGGGCCTTGGCGGCCATGCGTCGAACCCGGGCATCTTTGTTTGACAGGGTGAGGGCCACGTCATCAAAAGCCGAGGCTTCGCCCAGATCCCCAAGGAGGGAGACAACGTTGCGCACCAGATACCATTCAGGCGCGGCCAGGGCCTCCCGCAGGGGCAGTTCGGCCTTGGATCCGATGGCGCGGAGTGCATCAAGGAGCTTGTAGCGCCTGGAACGATCTTCTTCCTGACCCAGGCAATAGACCAGGTGCCTTGCGGCCGGCTGGCCAAGCAAACCCAAGAGCCTAGGCAATTGGGAGGCGACGGGTTCGGTTTGTTTCTGGTGGATGAGCGGCAAGAGGGCATTGACATTGCGTGCCCCTGCCATGCGCAGGTAGAGATCATGAAGAGCCTGGGAAACCTTGGTTCCACCCGCCTTGCTCGCACTGGAAACCGTGAGGTCCAAAACGGTCTCAACCAGGCGGCTGGCATAGTCCAGATCAGGCTTCACCATGGCCTGGGAGACCAGGGATTCGATGCCTTGGCACATCCATCCCAGGGCTTCGGGGTCCATTTCCAGGGAGATATGTTTGGCCAACAATTCGCGAAGTTTCAGATCATAGCCCAAGGGAAGGCCAGGCTCGACAATGCATTCGGTAAGATCCGCGAAGACCTGGGCGGCTTTGCGCCGGCGGGCATCATCCGATCCCCAAAGGGCTTCTTCCAACGCTTTCCAGAATGTCTGCAATGCATCCATCCGGCCAGTGCGGATGGATTGGCGGCAGATGCTCCCGATCTGGGAGGACTCCAGATCCATCAGGCCCTGGTCCTTCACTGCGAGGTTCAGCTTGGTATCGGTGCCTTGGCATTCCCAGCGGATGTCTTCATAGAGCGACTCCAGGTCGAGAATGTCCCAACCCTCGAATTGCAGGCGTCCCCTCAAAGCTTCGAGACTCATTTCCCGATCCTTGACGCAGTGGAGCAGGGTGGCCACCAGAAGGGCCAACTGGGGGCGTGGCGGGCGCATGCGCAATTCCACCTCGGCCACGGTTTGCGCCAATAACTCCGGCGCCAGGTAATCCATGGCCCGTTGCAAGGCGTGTTCACCGGGTGGGAAGACCGGCAAGCCCAGGAGGATCGCACCTTGGCTGGTGGCCGGCAGGGACCAGAGGGCCTGGCGCAGGGCGTCCCGGAGCACGATGAAATCCTCGCGATTCAGCTCAAGGATTTCTCCGGCACCTTGCAAAGCGGTGAGGTCCGCAAAGCGCAATTCGGATTTCCGCAGAACCTCCAACTGCTCCAGGGCCCAAGGCGCGGATGCTTTGGGAGGTACTGCTAGCGCCATATCTGAAATGGGCTCGAACAGCACCGTGAGCCGCTCACGCAACGGTGGCAACGCGACAGGCGCGGGGGCCGTGAGCGTGGGGAAGTCGGGGTCAGGCAGCGGTTCCGGTATAAACGTGGAACGGACCAGGGCTTCCTCCGCCGGCAACTCCGGTTCGGGGAGAGGCTCCCCCAACAAGGCCCGCAGAGTCTCCCGGGCAGAGGTTATTTTGGACGAATGCTTCGTTGGGGCCGTGAACGTTTTCGGTACGGGGTCAATGGGTGAAGCATCAAAAACAGAGGGATCGAACTCCGGTGGAAGGGGCCGGGTCAGGGCTTTAGGCGGGGTTGGCAGCTCCATGGGAACATTGGCCAAGGGCATGGTGGTCAATATCGGGAAAGGTGTCGAGGGGGTGATGGGTCCCGGCTCGAGCAGCAGGGGCATCTCCACAGGCTCCACCGGGACCGGCCGGCTGAGCCCCCCCACGCCCGAAAGAGTGATCCCTTCGTTCAGCAGGATGTTCGGCATTTCTGATGAAAAGGTGGTAGGACCACCCAGTTCCACCAAACGCTGTGGCTTCAGCTGGAGCATGAAGAAAAGAATCCTGAGCTCATCTTCATCCAAGCCTCGCTCGAAGCTGATGCGGTGAATGCGCCGATCAATCAGGGACTGGGCCAGGGATGCGACAGCCTGGGGCGGGCCATCCATCAGTTGTCCATTAGCGAGCAATTGGAATTTGCCACGGGATTGGAATACATCAAGTTCCAATGATCCCGAGAAATCCAGCTGTTCCGAAAGCGCCTCGAACACGGCTTGAAGGGCCTGGGTGGCTTTCGGATCATCCGGAGCGTAGAGCTGAAGAAATTTCAGTGTTCTCTGGAAGATCTCCAGCAAGGAGAGGTGGGCGCTCATGGAACCGGGCTCTTGAATGTGTTGTTGAGAGCGGGCGCCATGGGCTCTCTCCATTCGCGGGCCAGCTGCTGATAATGCGCGGAAAGAAAAGCGAGCCTGCGTTCCGCTTCAGCTTTTCCCGGCAGGGTATTCATGCTGGCAACTATTGCTTTGCAAAGGTGCAGCCAGGCCTCGCCACGCAAAAGGACATCTTCCGTGGCGATGGGCTGGAACGCACCGCTGATGCAGCCGAAGTGGATCAGGCTCGCTGCGCCCATCTTGCTCAGTTTGTCGCAATCCCAGACACAAGCAGTTTCGATGGGTGTGAGTTTTCTCGTCAGCCTGAGGCCGACATGGTGTTCGATGGCATGGCAAACGGCCGGGATTTTCGCCTGCGGGAAGTCAGTGCCATGGAGAATCTGCGCTACCTCGGCTGAAGCATCCATGGCGTGGGTGTCTTTGGAAAGGGGATCCTTCAGTTTTTTCCGGCAATCGTGGAGCCAGAGCGCGCACTCCACCACATCCAGATCCGCGTCCACTTGCGGGCAGAGCCAGCGGCCGAGCTTCACAGCCGCGACAGTGTGTTCGAAGCGATAGTTGAAGATGGGTTTGGCTTCTCCGTCCACCTGATGGGCGATGCCCCAGAAGCGAATGGAATCCGAATCCGTGAAGGCGCGCAGGTCGGCCTCGCACTTCCTGCGCCAAGGCACGGCAGTCTTGGAGGCCGAAGCCATCAAGGCGTGGCCACAGGCCGCGGGTCGAGGACCACGGGCCTTGGGCTTTGTGCCTTCGGCTTTCGCCTTGGGGGGAATCATGCCTGGAATTCTCGCATATGGAGCCGCAGCGCCTGCAGGGAAAGACTGATTTCCTCGAACATAGGTCGGTCGCGCCAGGGTGCGCAGGCTGTGGAAAGTCTGGACAGCAGGGGCTTCAGTCCCACCGCAGGGGCAAGGCCCACCAGGCGGACACCTTCCAGGGCCATGCGGGCTTCGATGGCCAGCACCTGCTCCAGGCCATCCACGGCCCGCCACAGCTTGCGAGCGGCGATGGGCCCCATGCTGACGTGGTCCTCTTTCCCGGCGCTGGTCGGAATGCTGTCCACGCAGGCGGGATGGGCCAGGCCTTTGAGTTCAGAGACCAGCGCCGCCGATGTCACATGGGCCATCATGAAGCCTGATTCCAGGCCGCCATGCTCGGTGAGGAAGGCCGGGAGATCGCTGTAGGCGGGGTTCACCATGCGCTCCTGGCGCCGTTCCGAGATGCTCGCCAGATCCGCGCAGATGATGGCCAGAACGTCGCAGGCGAAAGCAGGATACTGGCCGTGGAAATTGCCGCCGGAGCGCGATTCCTGCGTATCCGTGAAGATCATCGGATTGTCGGTTGCGCTGTTCAGTTCCCGCTCCAGGATCTCGCCCGCAAAACGCAGGGTGTCGCGGGCAACCCCATGAACCTGGGGCAGGCAGCGCAGGGAGTAGGCGTCCTGCACACGGTGGCAGTCGCGATGGCTGTCGGCGATTTCAGAAGTCGGGCCCAGGATGCGCCGGAGATTCGCGGCGACTTCGATCTGGCCAGGGTGCGGCCGCGCCGCATGGATGCGCGGATCAAAGGCCGACCGCGATCCTCGCAAGGCTTCAAGCGACAGGGCGGCGATCTCATCCGCCAGGGCTGTCAGATCCCTGAGCCGTTGCAGCGCGAGGCAGCCCAGAGACGTGATGAGCTGGGTTCCGTTGATGAGCGCCAGGCCCTCTTTGGCTTCCAACCGAATGGGCTCCAGACCCATTGTTTTCAAGGCGTCTCCGCCCGGGACCTGTTTCCCATCGAGCCAGGCAAGACCTTCCCCCACCAGCAGCAGCGCCATGTGGGCGAGCGGTGCGAGATCGCCGCTGGCACCCACACTGCCTTGGCTGGGAATGACGGGCAATACGTTCTTGTTCAAGCAGGCGGCCAGCAAGTGGATGGGTTCGGGCCGGATGCCGCTATGGGCCCTGAGCAGGCAATTGATGCGCGCGGCCATGAGCGCGCGGGTCTGGTCCGGGGACAGTGGTTCGCCCACACCCGCGGCATGGCTGCGGATGAGATTGAGCTGGAGCTGCTGAAGCTGGTCCGGCGGAATCACGACGGTCGCGAACTGTCCAAAGCCCGTGTTGATGCCGTAGACCGTGCGGCCTTCGGCCAGGATGCGGTCAATGACGGTGCGGTTATCGGCTACGGAGGCGAGCGCATTTGGATCGAGCGAAACCGCCTCTCCCGCCGCGATGCGGGCCAGCCCTCCAGCGTTCAGATCAAGGCCATTCAACTCAAGCATTTTTCAATCCACCATGCACATTGCGAAGGGTCAACGCCAGCAGCAGACCCAAGCCTACCGTGGCCGTGGCGATGAAGTAGGGCGATGCATAGCCCCATTTCGCAAACGCGAAAGTGCCGATGGCCGGGCCAATGATCCTGCCCAGGCCCTGCATGGCTCCCATGGCGCCGAACAGGCTGCCCTGTTCCTCGGGGGGCGTCAGCTGCGATGCCAGTGCGCTGGTGGCGGTGCTGTTCATGCCTGACCCCCAGGACAAGGGAATGATCAGGAGCAGGAAAGGCCATTTCCAGGGAGACGAGGGGAGGAATGGCAAGGTGCAGACCATCAAGGCGAGGCCTGAAAGGATGGCGGCCCGCTCAGGAAGCCGCTTGCTCACCACTCGGACCAGGCCACCCTGGTAAAGCACGATCAGGATGCCGATGAAGGCGAACAGATAGCCCACTTCCCGCTGGCCGAAACCAAAACGCGCGTGGGCCAGCAGACTGAAGGTGCCTTCCATCATCGCGAATCCGGACATAGCAAGGAGCGCGATGAACAGCAACTGCGCCATGCCCGGCCGCTTCAGCGCCACCAGCAATGCATGCCCGCGCGTCTCCTTGGCCTTGGCCTTGGCGCGCAATTCAGGTGTGAGGGTCTCCGGCAGCCAGGCCAGCACGAAGGTCGCAGCCAGGAATGACAGTCCCGCAGCCACGAAGAAAGGCAGGTGCCAGCCGTGCCGGACGAGCATCGATTCACCGAGGGAAGAACCCGCCAGAACACCCGCCAGGGCGGGGCCGATCACGAAGCCCAGACCGAAGGCCGCACCGATCATTCCCAGCAGCTTGGAACGCTCTTCGGGTTTGGAGCCATCGGTCATGGCTGCCTGCGCCACGGCGATGTTGCCCCCTGTTATTCCGTCCAGGATCCGCGCGGCCAGCACCCATTCGAAATGCATGGTGAGGGCCATCATCAAGTAGCCGACCGCCGAACCCATGAGCGAAATCCAGAGCACCGGTTTTCGCCCGACCTTGTCTGAGATGCGGCCCAAGATCGGAGTGGCGATGAATTGCATGACCGAAAAACTGATGAAGACGACGCCCGCCCAGAATGCGCCCACATCCTGCAGATGCATCCAGCCGGTGCTGGCCTGCATCCAGGGGGCCTCGCCGTGGGCTGCTATGGATTCGGCATAAAGGGGCAGGATGGGAATCACGATCCCAAACCCGAGCAGGTCCATGAAGACCGTCAGGAAGATGGCCACTCGGGCTTTTCGATCATTCATGCTTAATCTCCAACCCCTAAGGATAACGGGCTGAGCAGACAATCCGGAATTCACCTCGCCCATTATCCGGCGCGGCGGCCATCGGGCTCCAAGTTACAAGTCGAGAAGTCGAGAAGTCGAGGAGTCAAAGAGTCGAGAGCTTAATGCCTCACTCCTCAACTTTTCAACTCTTCAACTCTTCAACTTTCGACTAGGATCACGCCCACCTGAACCGCTTCACGGCAAGGCCGAAGCAGGCCGCGGTCCAGATCAAAATGATCCCCAGGCCGAAGAGGTGGCTGGTGAGTGCAGCGCCATCGTTGTAGACCGCGCGAAGGGCCTTCAGAAAGGGCGAGAGGGGCAGGGCGATGACCGCATGCTGGAGCCATTTGGGGGCCGCGTCCAAGGTGAAGTACACGCCGCTCAGGAACATCATGGGGAAGAACAACAGGTTCGAGATAGCAGCGTAGGTTTCGCTGGTTTCCGCGAAACTCGACAGGGCGAAACCCATGGCCATGAAACAGGCCGTACCCACCACCATCACGACACTCAGAAGCAGATAGGAGCCCTGGTTCTCGATGCCGAACACCAGGCGCCCGACGATGAGCAGAAAGATGGTCTGGATCAAGGTGACGGTGAGGCGATGCATCACCTGGCCCATCAGGAATATCCACTTTGGCAATGGCGTCACGGCGAGTCGGCGGAACTTCCCCTTCTCCCGGTAGCTCACATTCACCATGCCCACCGCGAACAGCCCCATGCTCATCAGGTTCATGCCCAGCAGGCCTGGCAGCAGGAACGCCGCATAATTGGCGGCGGTAGCGTGCCCGGGGCTCTCCATGCTCACCGGGATGAGCTTCGGCATGGGCTCCCCCCGGAGTTCCGATTGGGAAATGAGAAAAGCCTGCTGCACGATTTGCGCGGTCATCTGGCCCTGGGCCAGAAGGTAGCTGTTCACCTTCATGCGAAAGCCATCGCCGGTGGATTCCACCTGCGCTGCGGTTTCACCCTTCGACCATCTGGCTTCGGCTTCTTTCGGAGAAAGCGGGATGAGCTTTGTGCGAAATTTCTCAAGCGTCTTCAGCAGAGCTTCATCCTTCGGCGCCATCTGGGCGGGTTGGACCCAGACAACGCTTAGCTTGGGCGAGTCGCCACCGCGGAAGATCACGCCAAATCCAAGGAGCATCAGGATCGGAAAGGCGAAAGTCCAGAACATCGCCACCCGGTCCCGGCTGTAGAGTTTCCATTCCATCAAGAACTGGTGCCAGAGCAACATGTTCACCACCAAGAAAAAAGGAACCACGAAGACATAAAAATAAAAAAAGCTGGACCACAAAGACACAAAGGCACGAAGAAAAAAAGGGACGAAGAAATAAAGGGTTCAGCGGAAAATGTTCTGGTTCCCATCTTTGATCATGGTGACGGTTAAACTTATGAAAGGCTCGACCCTAGGACCGAGTTGACCAGGAAAAGTTGAATACAAAACCGGACTAACCGTCGCCTGGATTTTGTCATCCAAAGCGGTTCTTTGCGTCTTTGTGGCTTTGTGGTTAATGTTTTTCATCATTTTCTTTGTGGTTAATTCGTGTCTTTGTGGTTCAAAGAATGATTCGTTGGATTCCATCTTTGATCATTGAGACGTTGAAATTGATGAGCAGGCCGAGGCGGAGGCCGGTGAGCTTGAGATAGGTGATGAGCTGGGCCTTATGTAGGGGAATTAGAGCTTCGACGGCTTTCAATTCGATTACGACGCAGTCGTTGAGGATCATGTCTAACCGAAGGCCAGCCTCGATCCGAATGTCTCCGTATTGAATCGGAACATGCACTTGCTGGGCGACGGTCATTCCGCGTTTAGAGCATTCATAGAGGAAACAGGCCTCATAGACCTTTTCTGATAAGCCGGGGCCTAAGATTGAGTGGACTTGGAAAGCCGCATCCACAGCCTGCCGAGCAGTCTCCTGAGTTCTCTCACCCAATTCACTTCTTTGTGTCTTTGCGTCTTTGTGGTCCATATTTTTTTATCGTTTCTTTTTGTGTCTTCGTGGTTGATATGTTTCTTTGTGAGTTCAATCCCTTAAACTGTGGCCGGTTTTTTGAAGAAAAACATCTTCGAGCGTGGCCCTTCGGACATGCACCTGCTGATAGGGAACCTTGGCTGTTTCAGCGGCCTCCAGGAGCTTCGGCAACAGGGACTTCGGGTCCGGGGTCGGGATTTCCCAGAGATCGCCGCGTACCTGGACTGCGGTGCCAAGCATGGCTTCGAAACTATCCTTCGCAGGCGCCCGGCCCTCGAAGCTCAGCTCCACGACACTGGGAATGGCCAACTGCGAGATGAGTTCCGCCGGCGTTCCCTCCGTAAGCACTTTACCGTGATCCATGATCGCCAGGCGGTCGCAAAGGGCCTCGGCTTCGTCCATGTAGTGCGTGGTCAGGATCACGGTCCGGCCCTCGGCTTTGATGTGCCTGACCACATCCCAAAGGCTTTGCCGGGCCTGGGGATCAAGGCCGGTGGTGGGCTCATCCAGGAACACCAGTTCGGGGTCGTTCACCAGCGCCATGGCCAGCGCGAGCCGTTGCATCTGGCCACCGCTCAACGTGATGTGGTAGGCATCGGCTTTGTCGGTGAGCTGCACCAGCTCCAAAAGTTCCACGGCGGTCCGGGCTTTGGGGTAGTAGCCGCCGTAGAGCGTCAGAGCCTCACGTGGGGTGATCTTGTTGAAGAGCGACGTGCTCTGGAGTTGAACTCCGATGCGGGCGCGGATTTCCGATCCGTTCTGTTTCCAGTTGAGGCCGAGGATCTCCATTTCACCGGAATCAGGGTCCGTCAGCCCTTCGATCATCTCCAGCGTGGTGGTCTTGCCCGCGCCATTGGGACCCAGCAGGCCGAAGACTTCTCCGCGCTTGACGTCCAAATCCACGCCCGCCACGGCGAGCACTTTCGGATACTGTTTTTTCAGTCCGCGGACGCGGAGGGCCAACTCGCTCATGTATGCCTCTTGTAATCCATGATGCCAGCGCAGGGAGCATTGGACGCAATCGCATCGGCGAATGGCCGTTAAGAGTCGGCGAGCCGCGTCATCGACCCAGGACAACCTGGCAGGCCAGCCACAATGGCAATCCCACGCCACCGGCGGCCACCAAGGGGAATTCAAACAGCAGCAGCATGGGCAGCCATTGTTTGGGATGGCGCTGCCGAAGAAAGATCACACTTACCGCAAAGATGAACAGTACCGGGACTTCAAGGGCGATGAACGGCAGCAGCAACGGATGCATGGGCGCTCCAGTCACCATCAAGATGGGTGCTGGAAGCGATGCGCGCCAGGGCAGGCTCTTACAGCCCCTGAATGAGGGTTGAGTCGTGGAACTCCCGGCCTGGTTTGGGTTTCCAAACCGGGCTGACCGGGACAGTCTGGGGGTTGTCGTGAAGACTGTTGGTCGCCTTGTCCCGGTAGATGCCAGTCACCAGCACCACGCCTTCCGCCGTGGCATGGCTGCCGTCCAGGTACACCGTTCCGAGGCGGGTTCCTGCCGGACCGTTGACATACGCAGGAGCAGTGGGCTCGTAAGGATTCTTCCGGCTTGAGTTGCCTGACTTGCCCTGAAAGGCTCGGATGGCGTTCTCGGCCACCCGGTTCCAATCCGAATCCCCTCGGTTCGCGGATTGGGCCGCACTGGTGGCGTCTTCCAGGAAAGGAAGCAGCTCCTTCAGCGCCGAATCCGTGGCCTGCTGCGTGGCGACAGCCGGGTCCGACGACGGCCGGTCCTTCAGGCCGAACCAGGCCACGACTCCAACCACCACCACGAGCGCGCCAATGACTTTAGGGTTCAGGCTCATAGAACTCCTTCGTCGGGATTCATCCCGAATGCATGGCCGAGCAGGGCCCAGCGGTCCAGATTCCCCAGGATGGGTGAGCAATGCGCAATGCGCCAGCGGCAATGTTGCGTTTTTCTGGGGTTTCGTAGCGCGCCGCCCAGCAGGAACCAGAACCGCAAAGCAGGGGTTCGCCGCCGCTTTCCAGAAGGGCCTGCCGGACTTCTGAGAGCAATGGGCAGACGTAAATGGCCGCGCCGGAGAGGTCGTTTCTCCATGGCGGGGCTTCGCCGCTTGCGAGTCCGGGCAGTGCCTCCGGGAAGGGATAACCCACGGAGGGAAGCGCCTGGTAGACCGAAGGCGTTCCCACATGCAATCCAGGGTGGACGATCAGGATCGGCTCCAGTGGAATGTCATGAAGCGGGAAGACACGCTCCCCCCGGCCCAGTCCCAGCACGCTGCCACCCAGGATGAAGAGGGGTACGTCCGAACCCAACCTTGCGGCCAGTTGCAGCAGGGCTGTCTTCGAGAGGCCCAGATTGAACAACTGGTTTCCGAGTTTCAGGGCCGCGGCCGCATTGCTGCTGCCGCCGCCGAGACCGCCGCCATGGGGGATCCGCTTTTCGAGGTGCAGGGTCGCCGAGAGGTCTCTTTTGGCTTCCTGCTCGAGCAATCGCCAGGCCCTCATAACCAGATTGGATTCATCCGTCCTCAGGCGGTCTGCCATGGGCCCGGAAATGGTCAGGCCCAAGGTTTCAGCGGGCTCGGCCCGCAGCGTATCGGCCAGTTCCGCTACGGAGTCCAGCACCGTTGTCACCAGTTCCAATTCATGAAAACCGTCCGCCCGGCGGCCCAGAATGCCGAGGTAGCGGTTCAATTTGGCGGGTGCCTGCATGCTCAATGCCATGGCTCCACCTTAACCCTCAGCATTTTAATATTCAGCCCGGGAATTTTCCTGCAGGTCCACCGAATGGTTCCCATTACTTAACAGACCACGGTGGTCGCGGGATCACCCTAGTCCTGCCTGTCTGGATTTTTCCTTCGCGGCTTCCGGCCGCATGACGTAAAATAGTCTGGTCCGAGGAGCGCTGCGAGGCACCTGTCCCAGGCTCGGATTCATGTGAACAACTGCGCTCACCTCACAACCCTGCCGGGGCTGGCGAATGGTGAGCAAGCCATCCCACTCTGGCATTTCAGAGCCACTGAGGAGGCATCGCATGTCTTTAGAAACCCAGCAGGATTTCCATGTCCAGGATCTGACCCTGGCCCCCTGGGGCCGCCGCGAGATCGCCATCGCCGAAAGCGAGATGCCGGCGCTCATGGCCATCCGGGAGGAATTCGCAGCAGCGCAGCCCTTGAAGGGTGCGCGCATCGCTGGTTCGCTGCACATGACCATCCAGACGGCCGTGCTCATCGAAACCCTGGAAGCTCTTGGCGCCGATGTGCGCTGGGCCTCGTGCAACATCTTCAGCACCCAGGACCACGCCGCGGCCGCCATCGCGGAGGCCGGCACACCGGTGTTCGCCTACAAGGGTGAAAGCCTGGAGACCTACTGGGAGTTTACCCACCGCATCTTCGACTTCGCCGAGGGCGCGCCCAACATGATCCTGGACGACGGCGGCGACGCCACGCTGCTGATCCACCTGGGCGCCAGGGCAGAACAGGACATCAGTGTCCTCGACCATCCCGATAGCGAGGAAGCCCACGTGCTTTTTGCCTCCATCAAGAAGCGCATCGCATCGCAACCCGGCTGGTACGCCAAACAATTGGAGGCCATCAAGGGCGTTACCGAAGAAACCACCACGGGCGTGCATCGCCTTTACGAAATGGCCAAGAAGGGCGAGCTGAAATTCCCCGCCATCAACGTGAACGACAGCGTCACCAAGAGCAAGTTCGACAACCTGTATGGCTGTCGCGAATCCCTGGTGGATGGCATCAAGCGCGCCACGGACGTGATGATCGCCGGCAAGGTCGCCGTGGTCTGCGGCTACGGCGACGTCGGCAAGGGCTGCGCCCAGGCCCTCAGCGCGCTCCGGGCCCAGGTCTGGGTGACGGAAATCGATCCCATCTGCGCCCTGCAGGCCGCCATGGAAGGCTACCGCGTGGTGACCATGGACTACGCCGCGGACAAGGCCGACATCTTCGTCACCGCCACGGGCAACTACCATGTCATCGACCACGGGCACATGCTCCGCATGAAAGATCAGGCCATCGTCTGCAACATTGGGCATTTCGACAGCGAGATCGAAGTGGCCGCGCTCGAGAAGTACACCTGGGAAGAGATCAAGCCCCAGGTGGATCACATCATCTTTCCGGACGGGAAAAGGATCATCCTCCTCGCCAAGGGCCGCTTGGTGAATCTCGGCTGCGGCACCGGCCATCCGAGCTATGTCATGTCCTCCTCCTTCGCCAACCAGACCCTGGCGCAGATCGAGCTGTGGACCAGGCGCGACAGCGGCCAGTACCCCATCGGTGTCTACACGCTGCCCAAGCACCTGGACGAACACGTCGCGCGCCTGCAACTGAAAAAAATCAACGCGCAGCTCACTGAATTGAGTGATGCCCAGGCCAAGTACATCGGCGTAAACAAATCAGGCCCTTACAAGACCGACAGCTACCGGTACTGAAGTCGGCACCCTTTCGATCATTTAAAAGACCACCGCCAAGACGCCAAGAGCGCCAAGAAAAGCCTAAGTGCGTTTTCTTGGCGCTCTTGGTGTCTTGGCGGTTAATCCTTTTTTTGGGGGAGCCCAGCTCAATTCGCCTTCATGAATTTCTCGTCGGTATTCATCAGCACCCAATCGCGGCCCTGTTTCTGGTACGTCGCGTGGCGATCGTGCGTCTCGCCGATCTTCACGCCGGGGTGCAGGGCTTCGAAGAGCGGGAACTGGGTGGTGGG